>JAKQKW010000246.1 GCA_029560455.1 Candidatus Rifleibacteriota bacterium | reverse complement strand
GGCGGGGATGCGCTTGAATTCTGCGACCGTCTGGTTGCCGAGACCGGCGTTATGCTGATTCCGGGTAATTTCTTCGATATGCAGAAACAGTATCTGCGTTTTGGCTACGGCCGTGCCGGCTTTGCAGAGGCTTTGCAGCACCTTGAACAGTGGTTGTCGCTTAGACCATTCGGCCCTTCGACAGGCTCAGAGACCGGGGAAAATTAGAATGAGTCAATGAGTTTGCCGGGAGAATTGCCGGCTGGCTGGTCATTCGTGGCCGGTGCGGGCTGATTTGGCGCTTCCGGCGGTAAAGGTGAATTGCCTGGCTGCGGCATGTCGGCTGAAAATGCGCCGGTTGAGCTGATGTAAATATCGTCTGGCGTCTGCAGCTGTCTTTTGATGCCGCTGCAGCTGATCAGATCAAGCTTGCCGGTGCGCAGGGTGATTTTTGTACCCCAGCTTTTCGCTTCGACTGCGAAACTGGTGCCGAGCGGTTCGATGGTGACATCAGGCGTAATGACCTTGAACCCGGCGTGATCGCCGACAAGAACGAAGCTGGAAACACCCTTTGCCACCCTGACTGCCTTTTCTTCAAAAGTGAAGGTGGTCGGCCCGGAAAAAAGGAATTTATGCTGGTCGACGCCGACCCGCAGCATCGCTCCTTCAGGTAAAATGATTTCTTTGCCGAGCCCGATACTCCTGGTGCCAGGTTTCAGGCTGCCGGGTGCCACTTCGGCCGGACCGGTCGAAAAAGGCATTTCGGCAGTGTTGTGTGCCAGCGAAAACGCCTGCTTTTCAGGTTCGGGCAGCGCCGGGTAATTTTCCGGGCTGTGCCAGGAAAGACCTATTGCAAGAAATACGGCGATCATCGCTGGCGCCAGAATGTATTTCAGTTGCCATATAAAGCCGGTTGACTGGTTTGCCAGTTTTTCGCGACTGCTGCTTTTGCTGCTGTTTCTGTTTATCTGAATCTGTGACATTATTGCAGCGAGCCGGCCGGGTGGCACTGTAGTCGAAACCTGGCGTCTGGCGCTCAGCGTTGCCCTTTGCAGAAATGCTTCGCAGGCTGCAACTTCGTTGCGGCAGGCGGGGCATGAGTTTATGTGTCGGGCAGCCTTTTCCGCTTCGCTGTTTGCCAGCGTTTTTTCGAGGTATTCCTGTATTTTTTCCTGACTCAGACAGTTATCAGACATCGAATTCCTGCTCCCTGCCGGCAATTGTCTTTTCACGCTGTTCGCGGCTTTCGAGAAAGCTTCGCAGCTGACTGCGCATGCGAAACATGATGCTTTTTACCGTTCCTGCCGGCATATCAAGAACGTAGGCGAGGTCTTCATACGAAAAATCGAGACCGTGCCTGAGAATAAAGAGAACCTGCAGTTTTTCGGGCAGACAGGCGATGCAGTCGTCGAAAAGCTGCTTCTGGTCAAGCACTTCGTCGGGCGAAAGAGCCTGACTCAAAACGTTGCTGAGGTCGAAATCGGCAAACGGCGCCCGGTTTTCGCGGCGCAGATATTCGAGGGCCTTGTTGACCGCAATTTTGGCCAGCCACGGCGAAAAACTCAGCTCATGCCGGTATTGCGAAAGGCCGGCAAAGGCCGCGAGAAAGACTTCCTGGCACAGGTCGGCGGCGGTTTCCCGGTTTTTTATATACTTCTGAACTATCGAACTGACCAGACCCCAGTATTTTTCAACCAGCGGTCGGAAAGCCTCATGGTTGCCGCGCAATGTCTCTGCAATCAGCAACTTCTCGTCTGTATTTTCGGGAAAACTGGCCATCAGTTTAATGAAAAACCCCGGCCGACCAGCAGGGCCGGCCGGGGTCGGTTACAGGATCAGAACGCGTTCATCAGATTGGCCGGCTTGTTCTGGTTGTCGAGGTTTTCTTCGATAACCTGAGTCGGAGTGGCCATGTCGCTGTCGCGCTTGAACGGCTCGTCGGGGAGCTGCGGGGCATGAATATAGGTGAAGCTGATTTCGGGGTATTTCTTCCACCAGGCGTTTTCTTCCGGCAGTTTGTTTGTCGGAACATCAGCCTGCGGCAGGTCATTGGTCGGGCCGTCAACTTTCGGCAGCTCGTTGGTCGGCTGATCGGCGGTTCTGTAGATGAATTCAGCGCCGAATTTAACTTCGAGCTTGTTGACCATGTATCTGGCCGGCAGATTGTTCGGCCACAGAATCTTGTCGCCGAAGCGCAGCAGGAACACGTTGCCCTCCTGGATGATGTAGCCTTCGCCTTCGAGTGAAGGTTTGCCCGGTTCGGGTTTCGGCATCGGAATCGGCTGCGGTTCAGGTTTCGGGTCGTCAATAATGATCGGGCGTTCGAAAATCTTTTCATAAAGCTCTTCAAGAGAAGGCTTCAGACTGTCGAATTCCTTGTCGCGGCTCCAGACGTCTCTGAAAAGCTTAACAAATTCAGCTTTTTCTTTGTCTGTGAGTTTTCCGAATACCTTCTGATCGATAAAAGCATCTTCAACCTTGCCAAGAGCCTTTTCACAGGCGGCGATGGCTTTTTCCAGCTGATCGCGGAGAATTTTGGCTTTTCTGTAGTCTTCTTCAGACAGCGGGGCTTTGCCGGCGAGAGCGTCGAGCTGCTTGCGCAGATCCCAGACTTTTTCCTGCAGCTTCTGCAGTCTGGCAAAATTTTCTTTCAGGCCTTCCCAGCTGGTTTCGTTGGTTTCGGCAATGTTGCTCAGGTGGCGGGCGATCTGGCGATGCAGATTGTAGTTGCCGAATCTGACGATCATTCTCTTCATCACAAGCGGGAAAAGCTTGCGATGCTGGGCAGAATTGAGCACGATGCCCTCTTTGCGCATTTTGTCGCGTTTGACGGCAAACACGCGGTGGGTTTCCTGAATCTTCTTGTTCAGTGGTGCGAGGCGTTCGTTGATCTGCTTGAGAGAAGCCTGCAGCTTGCTGATTTCTTCCTTG
>JAKQKW010000121.1 GCA_029560455.1 Candidatus Rifleibacteriota bacterium | reverse complement strand
TATTTTTCTGCCATGTCGATGTTGCTCCATATCTTGAATTGTCAGGCCTCATGATAGTTTCAGCACCCCGCAAAGTCAATACCGAATCATGAACCGGCGCGGTTGAATGAGTGATCAGCCCGAAAAAACAGGCCCCCGCGTTTGCGGGGGCCTGCTGGTTACTTCTACAAAAGGTCGACCAAAACTGCTGTCAGCTTTTCAGGCGCCTGATTACCTCGTCGCGGCCGAGAACGTCGAGAATACCGACCAGTTCGGGGCCGTGGCAGGAGCCGGTGATTTTGACGCGGATCGGCATGAACAGATCTTTGCCTTTGGCTTCGGCGGTCTTGCCGGCGGCTTTGATGGCGGCGTTGTAGCCGTCGCGCACCCATTCACATTTTGTGAATTCTTCGGCGAGTGCGGTGAACAGCGCTTTTGACTTGTCGGTGGCGATCATGGCAGCTGCCTCTTCGTTTTCTGGCGGGCTGGCGCGCAGTACCGATTCGGCAACCGGGCCGGCGTCGGTGAGCACATTCATCTTGATCTGAATCAGCTCGACGAGCTTGCGCAAAATTTCGGGGTTGTCGAGGCGTCGGTCGTCGGGCAGAGCGTTTTTAAGAAATGGCTCGACGAGTGGCACGAGCTTTTCGACCGGCAGGGCGCGCAGGTGCTGCCCGTTCATCCAGATGAGCTTGTTGTGATCGAAGACGCCGGGTGATTTGCTGATGCGCTCGAGGGTGAAGCATTCGATCAGTTCTTCGACGCTGTAGATTTCGCGGTCGTTGCCTTCGTTCCAGCCGAGCAGGGCAAGAAAGTTGATCAGAGCTTCCCGCAGAAAGCCGTCGATGGCATACTGGCCAACGGCGGTGGCGCCGTGGCGCTTCGACAGTTTCGACTTGTCTTCGCCGAGAATCAGCGAGGCGTGGCCGAAGACCGGCGGTTTGATGCCGAGTGCTTCATAAAGAATCAGCTGGCGATGTGTGTTGGTGAGGTGTTCTTCGGCTCTGACGACGTGGCTGATCTGCATGTCAGCATCGTCGACGACGACGCAGAAATTGTAGACCGGCATACCGCTCGAGCGCAGAATGATGAAATCACCGAGGGTTTCGGCTTTCCATTCGACGCGGCCGCGCACGAGATCTTCGAGCACGTAATCTTTTTCGGGCACTTTGACCCTGATAACATGCGGTTCTCCGGCGGCAATGCGGCGGTCAACCTCTTCTTTGCTGAGACGGCGGCAGGTGCCATCGTAGTGAACCGAGCGATGCTCTTCTTCGGCTTTCTGGCGTTTGGCTTCGAGCTCTTCTTCAGAACAGAAGCATGGGTAAGCTGCGCCGTTGGCGACGAGACGCCTGGCGTATTCCTGATAGATGTGCAGGCGCTGTGACTGGTAGTAAGGGCCGTGCGGGCCGCCGACTTCGGGGCCTTCATCCCAGGTGAGACCGAGCCACTTCATGTCGCGCAGCAATCCGTCTACCGATTCCTGGGTTGAGCGCTCGACATCGGTGTCTTCAATGCGCAGAATGAACTTGCCGCCGGTCTTTCTGGCGTAGAGCCAGTTGAAAAGAGCGGTGCGGGCGCCGCCGACGTGCAGATAACCGGTTGGAGATGGAGCGAAGCGGACACGAACCTGCTGTGACATTAAATGATGTTACTCCCCATGAAAATTTGCTCGTTGCCGTTCGAAAGAGCATGGCCACAGCGGCCGAACGCGGCAACGGCGATTCTTCCCTCACCTCTGACGATAGCGACTTTGAAGCCGCCGCCGAGACCGGGGTTGATGGTATAGCACTGACTGAAAATGTCTCTGACAGCGTTGCTGACCGAGAATTTCTCGCGTGAATCTTCTTTGATAACCGAACGGGCGATAGCGGCAACAATGGTGGCTTCGCGCAGCTTGATCGGCAGTTTTTCAGCGGTGGCGCCGACCTGCGTGATCGCAGCACGGTAGCCCTTATTGTTGACCTTCTGCAGCCAGTATTCTTCCTGTTCGGGGTCTTTGGTCATGGCCAGATAGATGACGGCGCTCTCTGGCGTCAGCATCTGATCTTCATGATCTTCGACAAGGTCTTTGACGATGTCTTTGTAGGTGACGACACCGACGAGATCGTCGTTGTTGTCGACGACCGGCAGTGCTTCAAGTTCACTGGCAGAAAGCAGTGCCGCCGCTTCGCGCACCGACATGTTGGCGTTGACGCGCCTGAACTTGCGTTCCATGACTGAAGTTACGGTTTCTTCGATATCGACATCGGCGATGGTCGCCAGATGCGTTGGGGTCATTATACCAACCAGTTTCTTTTCGCCGTCAATTACGAGAATACATTCCGGCTGTCTGAGAATCACAATCTCGCGCAGCCCGAAAATCGTCTGTTTGTGATCGACGATGACCGGGTTTTTGTCCATGATTTCTTTAACCCGAATACCCATGCTTATTCCTCCACTGAAAGAGCCATTACTTTTTGTCACCTATGCGGCAGAATACCATCCGCCCGGCGCCGGTCTGCAGAATGTTGCTTACGGTTGTCATCACTGTCTCGCCCACGTGCTCGCCGCCGTCTTCGACCACGACCATGGTGCCGTCAGACAGGAAACCAACGCCCTGACAAGGCTCCTTACCCTTCTTAACAATTTTAACTTCAATGTCTTCGCCGCTGATAAAGATCGGTTTCAGCGCATTGGCGAGGTCATTCAAATTCAGAACCTGTATTTTATCGAGCTCTGCCACCTTTTTGAGGTTGTAGTCCTGAGTTATCATAATCGCATTCAGTTCGGAAGCGAGCCTGACCAGCTTGGCATCCACTTCGGCAATGTCTGCGAAATCCTGCTCGGCAATCACGATATGGTCAGGGAAATCAGCTTTCAGCTGATTGAGCGTGTTCAGACCCTTGCGGCCCTTGTTGCGTTTGATCTCGTCGCCGGCATCGGCGAGAAACTGCAGTTCGTTGACTACGAAGCGCGGCACGAGAATGTTGCCTTCAAGAAAGCCGAGTTTGAAAAGATCGGCGAAGCGGCCGTCGATGATGGCACTGGTGTCGATGATCTTTGAGCGGGCGGTGACGCCTTCGGCATTGATTTTAGACTGGTAACGGCGGTATCTGAGAATGATTTTGACGCCGAGATAGGCGAAGAGAAGATTGAAAGTGAGCGGCACCATCAGGTTGAACAGCGGCACCAGGCTGGCAAGATACTTGTTGTCGAGCTTGATTTCACCCAGGCCTTTGTACATTATGAAATAAACCGGGAAAAACAGCAGATTGGCGCTGATCAGCCCCATCAGCAGCCCGACGGCGCCCCAGGCAAGTTCGTAGCTGTTGGTGTGTTCGATCTCTGATTCGAGCCACATATGCAGCTCACGCCCGGCGATCGAGCACAAAAGATAACCAATGAAACCCAGCAGAGCGGCGAGAGTCAGCTCGGGGTTTTCGAGTTCGATCATTGAGGGGTAATCGCTCGCCGTTGCATAACCGATCGCGACACCAACAATGGTGCCGGTCAGAACCAGCAAAGATCTGAGCAGTTGAAAAATCATAAGGGTGTTCTCCTGAGGGCAAGGCAGGATAACACGAAGTTACCATTAAATCAATGGTCAGCCCGCGAGAATCGGCCTGAAATATCCTGGTTTTCTGTACCTGTTTTTACGAACGAAGTTTTACTCGGCCGGAGTCTGCCGCGCCGGTTTTTTCAGAGCTGAAAAAACAAGAGTCAGAAGATAGGTGAGCCCGGCCATGACGATAGTGACGGCACCAGAGGGCAGGTTGGGTGTGTAGCTTACTGCCAGGCCGGTCAGGGTGAAAAAAATGCCTAAAAGCGTCGATGCGGCCATGATTTTCCAGACCCGGTCGAAAAACCGCGAAGCAATGGCTACCGGCAGGCTGAGCAGGGCTATTACCATGATGATGCCTACAACCGAGACGGTGAGAACCACGGTAAGAGCAGTCAGACAAAGAAGCAGCAGATAATAGAATTCAACCGCCATGCCGCGGGTGCGTGCAAACTCTTCGTCGAAGCATACTGCCAGTGTCTGACTATAGAACGTAAGCGTCAGAGCAATGACAGCCAGATCGAGGCCGGCAATCAGAAAAAGATCTTCGCGCGAGACCATGAGGATATTGCCAAACAGATAGCTCATAAGATCTTCGTTATAGCCTGGCGTTTTGAAGATGAATAGAACGCCGACAGCCATACCGATTGCCCACAGGGCACTGATTACCGTGTCTTCGCGTTCTTTTGCCCGCAGGCTGATGATACCGATTGTCAGAGCAGCGGCCAGGGCGGTAAGAATGGCGCCGTAAACCGGTCGCAGCCAGGGCAGGTCGTAAACGACCGAAAAATAGCGGGCGGCGCCGAGGCCGCCGAGAATGCAGTGCGAAATGGCGGCGGCGATATAGGTGATGCGGCGCAGAACTACCCAGGTGCCGACGATGCCGCTGGCAATGCTGCAGAGAATGCCGGCAAGAACCGCATTCTGCAAAAATGGCAGTTCGATAAGATCTTTTATGAATGCGGACATACATGCCCCTTTTCGGTGCAGCGGTGGTCGTGCCTGATCAGGTGAACATCAAGGCCATACATTTTCTGCAGCGAATCGCCGGTCAGCTCAGAAACCGGGTGTATCTGCATGGTTTTGCGCACGCAGATAACGCTTTTGACGCTCGCCGCAACGAAGCCGATATCGTGCGAAACCATGACGATGGTAAATTTTTCGTTCATCTCTGAAAACATGCGATAAAACTGTTCGGTGCCATGCACGTCGACACTGGCGGTCGGTTCGTCGAGCAGCAGCAGCTGTGGCTCAGACATCAGGGCCCGGGCAATCAGGGCCCGCTGCTTCTGCCCGCCCGAGAGATCGGCGAAGCTGCGAAACGCCATGTCTTTAAGGCCGACATCTGCAAGTGCCTGGTGCGCCTGTTCTTTCTGGGCCATTGAATAGCGACCCATGAAAAAGCTGCGCTGCATGCAGCCCATCAGCACCACATCGAGAACGCTGACCGGAAAGCTGGCATCGAATTTTGAAAACTGCGGCACGTAGCCGATATGCTGACAGCGCTCGCGCGGCTTGCCGCCAAGAATCTCGATTTTTCCTGAGGTTGGCTTGAGCAGACCCAGCATCAGTTTGATCATCGTCGTTTTGCCGCCGCCATTCGGGCCAACAATACAGGCAAATTCGCCCTTTTCGAGTTCGAGGTTGATATTTTCGAGAACGGTTATGCCGTCTTCGTACGCAAAATTGACGTCTTTGAACCTGACAACGATGTCTGGAGCACTCATTTCTTTGTCAGGCCTTTACTTACAGCAGCGGCAATATATCGCAGATTGTTGAAGTAATCTTCGGCAAGCGGGTCGATCGGCACCACAGCGCCATTGATAGCTTCGGCAACCGTATTGGCCGCCGCGACCGGAAACTGCTGCTGTACGAAAATCAGATGAATGTTTTCTTTGCGGCACTTTCTGATAAGCTCAGCCAGCTGGCGTGGCCCGGGCTCTTTGCCTTCAATCTCCACAGCCAGCTGTTTGAGACCGAAACGGTCGGCAAAATAACCGAAGGCCGGGTGAAATACCAGCATCGTCTGGCCTTTGACCGGTTCAAGAATTCCGGCCAGTTCGTCGCTGAGCTGCTGCAGTTCGATAGTAAAGCTTGCCAGTCGAGCTTCAATCTGTGACCGGTGGTCTGGCATGTTTTCCTTGAGCGCCTCGGCAATGTTAACGGCCTGAACCATTACCTGATGCGGGTCGAGCCAGATGTGCGGGTCGGGCTCTCCATGCCCGTGCGTGCAGCTTTCTGAATGAACGTGTGTCTGGTCGCTGCTTTCCATCATGCGGTATTCTACGTTATGGTTGGTTGCCACGATCTTCAGATCGGGGCAGACCGCCTGCAGCTTCTTTTCAAGCGTTTTTTCGAATGGCACGCCGATGGTAAAAAACAGCCGGGCCCGTGAAATGCGGCTCATCTGCTGCGGCAGAGGCTCATAAGTGTGCGGCGACATGCCGGGACCAACCATGACTTCGACGTTGGCCAGGTCGCCGACAAGCTTTTCGATAAAGAATTTCTGGGGAAGGATACTGGCGAAAATCTCGATTCTGGCGGTGCTGGTTGCCGCTGCACCGACTGCGGGCCCGCAAAGACAAGACATGAAAAACGCCAGAACTGTCAAAATCACTGCTGAAGATGGGCGAAAAGAACTTTTCCACTGGCAGTTTCGGTCTGTATTTAACCGGGGGAGTCCGAAACCTGTGTTTAATAAAGCACCGACAGGCAGCAGAACTTGTGACTGAATATCATGACCGGACTGCCAGGGTTTTTGCATATATTCGCCGCTGAATCAGTCTGATTCTACATTGCACAGAAACACCAGCTGGTCTGTTTCTGAGCATTTCTTGATTTCATGCTTTTCGGCAAACTTGTCCCAGCATTTTTTCTGTGAGGGTGAGAGCACGCCGGCGCCACTGCAAAGTGGGCAAACGTGGTCGAGGGCATTGAGAATCGCTGATCTGATGAATTCTGAGCGGTTTGGCATCGCCTGCAGGATTTCGAGAAGATTCGGGTCTACTTTGAATGTTACGGTATCTGCCTTTTTCAATCTCTACCTCCGGTATTATATAATATCACCTATGTTTGTATATCTCTATACTTTTTACGCAAAAACCGATTTAACCGCCTCACGTAAAGAGTTAACCTTAATTATGCCTTTTTCTTCTGGCAAATCGCAAGACCCAGAAACCACAAATCTTTTAAAACCAAACCTTCTGCCTTCGGCTATGCGGCGGGCAATCTGGGTGACCGGTCGAATTTCTCCAGCCAGAGTGACTTCGCCGATCGGTAAAACATCAGCCGGAATCGCCTGATCATTGAGACTGCTGGTCATGGCCATTGCCAGACCGAGGTCACCGCCTGGTTCGGTCAGTTTCAGCCCGCCGGCGACGTTCGCAAAAACATCACGATTATAAAATTTTAAACCGGCATGCTTTTCGAGAACCGCGATAACCAGACTCAGGCGATTGCTGTCGAGGCCGGCAACCACACGCCTGGGCATCGGCAGAAACGACTGAGTGACGAGCGCCTGCACCTCTGTGAGAATGCAGCGGGTTCCCTGCAGCAGGGGCACCACAACGACACCTGGCGCGTCACTGCGCTTGCGGCTGATGAAAAGATCTGAGGGGTTGATAACCGGGCTGAGGCCCTTGTCGGTCATCTGAAAAACCGCAACTTCGCCGGTTGCGCCGTAACGGTTCTTGAAAACCCGCAGCAGTCTGAAATTTGAATTAACGTCGCCCTCGAAATAAAGCACCGTATCGACGATGTGTTCGAGTATTTTCGGCCCGGCAATGGAACCCTCTTTGGTGACATGCCCGACGATAAAAACCGGCAGGCCGCGGTCTTTGCCGTATTTGGTCAGAATGGCCGCGCATTCACGTATCTGCGTGACCGAGCCCGGCGTCGCATCCATCTGCGGCGTGTATACCGTCTGAATCGAGTCGACGACCAGCATTCTCGGAAGATATGAAGCGAGACCATTCAATGCCGAATCGAGATTCTGCTCGGCGACGAGAATGATATCGCTGCCGTTGCCAACCCGCAATCGTTCGGCACGCAGCTTGATCTGAGTCGCCGATTCTTCGCCCGAAACATAGGCCAGCGGCTTGATATTGACGCCAAGCCGCGAAATCAGCTGCAGCATGAAAGTCGATTTGCCGACACCAGGTTCGCCGCCGATCAGGGTGATGCCACCTGGCACCAGCCCGCCGCCGATAAGTTCATCGAAGATATCGACGCCGGTCTGCCAGCGGGCCGCGCGTTCAATTGCAACTTCATCGAGAGTCTGTATGATCGAAATGCTGCCAGAAAGAGCATTGGGAACACGCCGCGCCGTCGGTTGCTCGACTTCCTGTACCAGGGTGTTCCATTCTTCGCAGCCGGAGCATTGCCCCTGCCACTTCGGAAAACTCTGGCCACAAGACTGGCACACGTAGCGGGTTTTGACTTTTGCCATATTATTTTCTCCGGCGTCCGTTCTGTTTTTGAGTGTTCAGACCACCGGTGCGCTGCATATCCTCGGCGAGAAACTGCCCGGTAAGTGAATCGGCATTTTTAACGATTTCTTCGGGCGTTCCGGTCGCGATGACGCGACCGCCGGCTTCGCCGCCTTCGGGCCCCAGATCGATGATATGATCGGCGGTTTTGATGACGTCGAGATTGTGTTCGACTACGAGAACGGTGTTGCCCTTCTCGACCAGGCGGTTGAGAACGTCGAGCAGGCAGCGGACATCCTGAAAGTGCAGGCCGGTAGTCGGCTCGTCGAGCAGATAAAAGGTCGAACCGGTCGCTACTTTCGACAGTTCGGTCGCCAGCTTGATGCGCTGTGCTTCACCGCCAGAAAGGGTGGTGCTTGCCTGCCCAAGGGTGATGTATCCAAGGCCGACATCCTGTAGTGTCTGCAGTTTGCGCCTGATGGTAACGAATGAATCGAAGAATGTGACGGCATCATTGACGCTCAGATCGAGAACCTGGGCGATATTCAGCCCCTTGAACTTGATTTTGAGCGTTTCTTCGTTGAAGCGGGTGCCTTTGCACTGTTCGCAGGTCACAAAAACATCGGGTAGAAAGTGCATTTCGATCTGAATCTGGCCCGAACCTTCGCAGACTTCGCAGCGGCCGCCCTTGACGTTGAAACTGAAGCGGCCCGGTGAGTAACCGCGCGTTTTGGCTTCGACCGTCTGGGCGAAAAGCTCGCGAATTGGTGTAAAAATACCGGTATAAGTGGCCGGATTCGATCTGGGAGTTCGCCCGATCGGGTTCTGGTCAATATTGACAACCTTGTCGATTGCCTCGATGCCCATGAGCTCTTTATAAGGCCCGACTTCGAGATGCGAGCGGTTGATGATGTTGTTTAGCAGCGGAAACAGCGTGTCGGTAACCAGGCTCGACTTGCCTGAGCCTGAGACACCGGTGACGACGACGAGTTTGCCGAGCGGAATATCGACATTGATATTTTTGAGATTGTTGTGAGTGGCACCGCGCAGTGAAAGCAGGCGCCCGTTACCGGCTCGTCTGGTATCAGGAACAACGATGAATTCCTGACCGGTGAGAAAGCGGCCGGTCATGCTGTTGGGGTCGGCCATCACTTTTTCTGGCGGCCCGTCGACGACGAGCTGCCCGCCCTGCACGCCGGCGCCGGGGCCGAGGTCAATTATGTTATCGGCTTCTACCATGATTTCGCGGTCGTGTTCGACAACCAGCACGGTATTGCCGATATCGCGCAGCTTTTTGAGAGTATTGATCAGTCGGCGGTTGTCGCGCGGGTGCAGACCAATGCTAGGCTCGTCGAGAACATAGGTTATGCCGACCAGGGCTGAGCCTATCTGGGTTGCCAGCCTGATGCGCTGCGCCTCGCCACCAGAAAGGGTGTGAGCTGCCCGTGAAAGGTCGAGATAGTCGAGACCAACGTCTTTCAGGAATCTGAGGCGGTTATTGATCTGTTCGAGAATTTTTTTGCAGATAAAATGCTCACGTTCATTGAGTTTGAGACCGGCGAAAAAGTCGACGAGCCGACCGACCGAATGCTGTGAGAGCTCATGAATATTCTCGCCCTCGATGCGGACCGAAAGCGCCACTTCGTTTAAGCGCCGGCCGTTGCAGCCGGGGCATGGCAGGGTGCGCATGAAACGTTCGTAGAAATTTTTGGCGCCTTCTGAGCGTGTTTCCTGGTAGCGGCGCGTCAGGGTCGGAATAACGCCTTCGAAGGGCTTGGTCAGCGAGCCTTGCATCGTGCGGCCCTGATATTTGATGTTGAGAACCTTGTCGCCGGAACCGAAGAAGATAACCTTCTTTGCCTGATCGGGCAGATCTTTGAAAGGCACGTCGAGCGAGAATTTATAATGCCGAGACAGACCCTCCATCCATTGTCGCGAAAAGGTCGCATCCATGAAGTTTTCTGAAGCGATTGCCCCTTCGGCAATCGACAGGTCAGGATCAGGCACCACGAGCTCAGGGTCGGCAATCAGCTGAAAGCCAAGACCTGAACAGGCCTGGCATGAGCCATAGGGCGCATTGAACGAGAACAGGCGCGGCTTGATTTCGGGCAGCGAGATATCGCAGACGGCACAGCGCAGGTTTTCGCTGAACAGTTTTTCGACCGGTTTTTTGCTGTCGGGGCTGTCGATGATGACGAGCAACTGACCTTCAGCCAGTTTGAAACAGAGTTCGACCGCTTCGTTCATGCGGGCGGTGTTCTGTTCACGTTCGGCAGTGGCCAGTTTGATGCGGTCGACAGCCACTTCGATGTTGTGCTTTTTATTGCGGTCGAGTTCGGGGATTTCGTCGTCGAGCGACCACATATCGCCATCGACTCTGACGCGTGAGAGCCCTTCGCGGCGCAGTTCGTCGAATACTTTGGCGTATTCACCCTTGCGGCTTCTGATGACTGGCGCCAGCAGGGTAATTTTTGTCTGATCGGGGTAACTCAGCAGGTTTTCGACGATCTGCTGCGGAGTGGCGGCTTCGACCGGTTGCGCGCATTTCGGGCAGTGGGGCTTGCCGATCGCAGCGAACAGAAGACGGAAATAATCGTAAAGCTCGGTTATAGTGCCGACTGTCGAACGCGGGTTCCGCGATGTGGATTTCTGCTGAATGGCGATGGTTGGCGACAGGCCCTCGATGACTTCGACGTCTGGTTTTTCCATCTGCTGCAGGAACTGCCGGGCGTAAGAAGACAGTGATTCCATGTAGCGGCGCTGACCTTCGGCGTGAATCGTATCGAATGCGAGAGACGACTTGCCTGAGCCGGAAACGCCGGTGACTACAGTGAGAGAGTTTGTAGGAATCGAGATGCTGAGATCTTTAAGGTTATGAACCTTGGCTTTGACAATGCGTATCATGTTTTGTGTGGGGTCTCAGCGCCAGTCGTATTGAATTACGCTTGCCTGAGTGGGTGTGCTGATATCGCCGCCGCCGAAGGTGACCTTGTAAAACCCGGAAACCTTGACTGGCTTGCCGCCACCACGCTTTTTGCTGACTTCGACAAGGCCGTTTTTGACCACGACTTCGCCCTTGTCTTTATCATCGTCGTAGAGAACCTTGAAAAGGCCTGAAGAACCAGTTACCTGAATATCTGACGATTCTATCGAGAGAATGCCGCGGCCATCGAGGGAAATGGCGGCCGTAAGCTCGCCGCGTTTCAGAATGACCGGTTCTTTTTCGACCTTGTTTTCTTTTTCGGCCAGCACCGGGGGCATGACCGTCATTTCTGACTTACCGGTCAGCTTGACCTGGTTTTCGAGCTGCAGCTGCACGGTAATCGCACCTTCGGGCGCCGTTTTAAAAGAGTATTCCTTGTCGAATTCGATTTTTTCCTTGATGACTTCCCAGGCACCGATGTGGCGGGCTTCGACCTTGCCGGTGATATCGGTCACCCGCGAGAAGAGAAGCTTGTTGCGCTCTTCCTGGAAAGCGAGAGTGGCAGCTCTTTTTCGCATGACGATGACAAAGACACCGAGAACCAGAAGTGCCGCCATGACAATCACGCCGATTATCATGCGCCGCTTCTTTTCTTCGGCGTCCTGTGCAAGCTTTTGCGCTTTTTCGCGCTCGACCTGAAGCTTTTTAAGCGCCTTGTGGTCGAGCTTTTCTAGTTGGTGCCACTGTTTAGCCATGTTTAACTTTTATAGGTCTGTTTAAAAGGTATCGATGCCAACCTGCGGGGTTGCCATGATTGAATTTTCCTTAAAAACATTTTCATCTTTTGGGTATAGAGTACGTATTTTAACGGAAATCGGAAAAAAGTCCACAGGTTTTTCAGGCGGCAGAGTGCCAGCCACCGAAAATTCCACGAATTGAACATCGTTTACCAGCACTTTTGTGCGTGTTTCACTTTCGATTGGCGTCAGATTCAGCTTGCCTGACTTGGCATAATCGTTCTTGGCATCGGTAGTATATTCGAAAGCCGATGATTTGAGACGCAAATTGCCTACCGGAGCAACTCTGGTCTGATGCACAAAATCTAGATAAAGCTCGTTTTTAATGATTTTGCCCGGCTGGTTTTTGGGTTTTTCCGGTTCGCAGACCACCCAGGTCATGATTTTAAGTTCACCGCTGTTGGGGGTGGCGATTTGCTGCCCGTCTTTGAGTATGCGCAGATAGAATTCGGCCGGTACTTTGGGGTCGGCATTATCGCATGGGTCGAAAAAAGTATCTGAAAAAAGAGTGGTCGGGTAGGTGGCCGAGCGAATCTCTTTGCTGAGCAGGCTCAGGGTGTTGCGCATCTGATCGACGGTGCCGCTGATCCACTGGGCCCGGCCGGCGGTTTTGCTGCCACCGATGAACAGTTGATAAACCCCGACCATGAACATGGCCATGACCGCGCAGGCAATGATGACTTCGATGAGGGTAAAGGCTTTTCTGGTCTGTTTTAACATCAGTCGATCGAGCCCTTTCTGGTAATCTTCTGTATGCGCCTCTGAATCTGCGGAGTTACCTTACCCTGGAAATTCTTGATCAGACCTTCGACGCTGACTTCGATCGCCTCTTCGCCATATTTGCGCAGCCCCTTGATCGACTGAATCTTCACTTCATTGACTCGGTAATTCATCGTGTAGGGGTAACCGTCGCTGGTCGCTATATCGAAATCATTGATATTTTTGATTGTCTTGTCGGCGACCATTTCAACCGGTGGCTGCAGTCTGGTGCCTTCGTAGGTCATGTTACAGCAGTCGCGTATGTAATATTTGAGATATTTGTCGGGTTTGAGCTCAGCTGCCGGGACTTCTGGTTTTATATAACGGTTTTCAGGGTCTGAAGCTGCCAGGCCGGGTGCAAGAAAACGATAATCGGGGTTGTGAAAGCTGCCAAGTCTGACAAACGCATTTTTGCCCGGGATCGGGTAATAAAAATACTTGGGTTTCTTGTCGCTGTCGAGTTCTCGCGTTGGCAGAACTCTGACATAGAGCTCAGCGCGACTGCCCAGCGGTTCAAAAGCGTTCTGGCCGCTTTCAGTGAGCCCGTCGAATTCAGTAAAGTTGCACAGCGGGTTTTTGCCCTGGGCAAATTCGACCGCATCATAAAGTTCGGTGGGAAAAAGCTTGGCCTTCAGCAGAAAGTGCTGCATCGCAGCTCTGGCAGCAAAAAAGGCCTGACGTTCCTGGATGGTGATCTGGTTGTGACCGGCGGTGCTCGACTGTCTGAACATCATCGATACAAACAAAATCAGCATGATGAAACAGAAAAACAGGGCGATGACGATGGCGACACCACGGCGGCGGTTAAGCATTTTCATCCGTCGATATCCCCCTTGATGGTCATCAGGTGAATTCTCTGAACGCGACCGTTCTTTTCTTCGGGATTGGTGAAATAACGCTGGTCGAGGTTCCATTGCACCTGCACCACCAGTTTTTTCATCGAACACCAGGCAAATTTTTCGGGCGCGTCATAGACGGTCTTTTCGGTGACCATTTTGGCTGTATAACGTTCTGCCGTCGGGTTGGTGAAGCGCGGCGCGTTCGCGTCGAGACCTTCCATGCCCTGGTCGAGATAGACGTTGCCAGGCGCTTCTGAAACCCCTTTGCCAGAAGCGATATCGAGCTCTGAGAACGGTTTGCTGGTATCTGCAGGGTCTTCAGAATAATCCTGGATCCATGAACCATCAGAGATCATGCCGGGGTTGCGCAGAAAAGTGAAGGTCAGCTCGGGAGACTCGGCAAAATCTTTCGGTTTGCCGTCTGGAAAAGAATTACCGATCTGCAGCCTTTCAGATTTTGGCGGTTTTCGCTCTGATGCAATGTCTTCGACGCGCAGGTGTATCAGGTAATGAATGCCGCGCGAATCGGTGATAATGCCACGACACGGGTAACCGGCAGCCTCTTTTTGCGAGCCGGGAAAGAGAATCGGCATGATCTTGCGGGCCCAGCTGTCGTTATAGCGCGAAAATCGCGGGTTGTCGGCCAGATCTTCAATTTTGACATAGCCGGGGTTGCCCTGCCGCAGCGCTGCAAACGGCACGTTGTCGAGAACCGTGTTGAGCACTTCTGACGCCTTGTTGATTGCAAAAGCCTGGGCGGCATTCTTGTCGGTTTCGACCGTCTGCCGGCTTATCAGGCCGAAAAGAGGAATCATAGCCACCGCCAGAATAGACACGGCGATGACTATTTCAATGAAGGTTACGGCTCGTCTGTCGGGCAGAAACATCAGCCAGCCACCTCTTTTTTATCAGTTTTGCAGCAGTTCGGAAGCCAGTGCAGAGAGAGAAGAACGTTCGGATTTATGCAGAATGATGTGACCGAAAAGGTTGTGATCTTTGAATTTTTCGATTACGAAGTTCAGGCCGTTCGATGAACTGTCGAGGTAAGGGTTATCGATCTGATACGGGTCACCGGTCAGCACGACTTTGGTGCCTTCGCCGGCGCGGCTGATGATCGTTTTTACCTCGTGCGGGGTCAGGTTCTGGGCTTCATCGACGATCAGATACTGTTTCGGAATACTGCGGCCTCTGATGTAGGTGATCGCTTCGATCTGAACCTTCTGTGACTCGATCAGGAAGCGGATCTTTTTGTCGACATCGTCAGAATTCTTGTAGAGGCGGTCCATGACGAATTCGAGATTGTCGAAGATCGGCTGCATCCAGTGACTGAGCTTTTCATCTTTAGAGCCCGGCAGATAGCCGATATCTTTGCCGAGAGGCATGATCGGGCGGCTGACGAGCAGTTTTCTGAACAGATGTTCATCGATGGTTTTCTGCAGACCGCAGGCGAGTGCCAGCAGGGTTTTGCCGGTACCGGCGCGGCCCACAAGGGTCACCAGCTGAATTTCGTTGCAGAGCAGCAGCTCGATGGCAAATTTCTGCTGCAGATTCATTGGTTCAACGCCCCAGGGCTTTGAGTTCAGGTGAAAGAGCGGCAGAAGTTTTTTCTGAACGCCGTCATATTTGGCGAGGGCGGTTTTGTTTTCGTTTTCGGCGGCTTTGAGCAGGATGAATTCATTTCTGAACAGGTCATTCTGGTCGTAGGCCAGACCTTCATCGCGCAGAAAGGCTTCGATACGACTGACCGGCATTACCAGTTCGCGCCAGCCGGTATAAAGTTCGTCGATATCGATTTTATTGGTTTCGAAATCTTCGGCAGTTATGCCAAGTGCATCGGCTTTGATGCGACAGTTGATGTCTTTGCTGATCAGAATCGGGTTTCGGCCTGCCTTTTTCAGGGTCAGGGCACAGGCAAGAATGCGGTTGTCGACCTTGTGAGTATCGAGTCCAAAGCCGTATGGCATCTCATCTTCAGAGTCGATCATAATCTGCAGGGTACCACCGGTTGCGAGTGTTACCCCGGTTGACAGATTGCCCTTGTTACGCAGGTTGTCGAGTTCACGCGAAGCCTGGCGGGCTTCACGGCCCTTTTCGTCGTTAATACTTTTAAAGCGGTCAAGTTCTTCAATTACGCCGAGTGGAATTACTACATCGTGTTCCTTGAACGAAAACAGCGCCTGGTGGCTGTGCAGAATGAC
Organism: Candidatus Rifleibacteriota bacterium; assembly: GCA_029560455.1. The sequence continues at coordinate 11,620 of JAKQKW010000121.1, read as the reverse complement.
GTTGGTATCCACTACAAAGGTTTTTTTCATTAAGCGGTTCCTGTCGTATTAATTGAACTGTGCACAAAAACTTATCACAGCCCGAAAGAATGTGTCAAACTTCATACCATATCTGATGGCAAAATAAAGCCCATCAGGATTGCATAAAAAAATTACCGGTTGATTAAAGATTCTCGCAATTCGACCGATAGAAGAAAACGGGAAAGTGTATCAACCCGATTCTATGAACCACTTATGGTTTCTTAAAACTGAAAGGAACAGAAGTTCCATGAATAAACGGCATAATTCATACCTTCTGACTGGTTTTCTGGTTCTTGCTCTGGCAACTTCGGCCTTTGGCCAGTATGATTACCAGATTCCGGAAGGCTACTCAATGGCTCCGCCGCCTGAGACCGAATACTACTATGAGGCCGAGCCTTCTACCAGTGCTGACAGCAGCTGGGTAGAAGAAGATTCGGTTTCTACCGGTTATCAGACCTACACTATCAAAAAGGGCGATACCCTCGGTTCGATTTCGAAGAAATTTTTTGGTACAACCACAAAATGGAAAGAAATTGCCAAAGCCAACGGTATCAGCAATGCCGCAAAGATCAAAGTTGGCCAGGAACTGCAGATTCCAGGAACCAGTTATGAAAGAGGGCAGGGAGTGACCTACCGCCAGCGCACCCGCTATATTGCTTCGCCGCCTCAGACTGCGCCGAACCCGGCACCGGCGACTGCTTTGCCGCTGCCACCGGTAACCCAGAGTGACGATGCCGTACTTTACTCTGAATCTGGCCTGCCGCAGATTATTCTTCCGGGCGAACGCAAAGTTCGCAAGGCATCTGACGATAACCATGTTACTTTCAACGGTCTGACAGGTCTGGTAAATACCTTTGCTGCCTACCCGCTCGGTGAAAATCTGTTTTCGACCGGCTTCGGCATGGTCTGGAACAAAATCACCCGCCGCGACGGCAATCGCCTGAGAAGTGGTGAAGATGCCGACTACTGGGAATTTCCGATGCTGATGACCTACGCCGGCGAAAATTTCGAAGTGGCATTCAAACTGCCATTTGAATCTTACGACGTCTTTGCACCGATCACCTATAACTTCAGAGATGGCTCTGATTCAGGCATGGGCGATGCCTCACTGCGTCTCAAGTTCACTTCTCAGAATGATGAAATGGCTTCGGCTCTAGGCCTGGGCGCGATTTTTCCGACCAGTGACATCGATATCGGCAACACCGATACCAACAATGCCTGGGAAATCTTCGCCGGGCTTTCGAGCAAGCGCAAAGAAGGTGGCAATATTCACCTCAACGGTGGTTATCAGGCTGGCGATGGCAACACCAACCACGAAGGCGTTTTTGTGAACGCCGGTTTTGATTACAGCGCCAACGAATCTTTCACCTTCATGGGTGAAGTGAACTTCTACAACCGCGTTAACAATGGCAGAAGCACTGATCTGACTCTGGGCATGCGCTATCACGTAAAACCCGGTATGTCACTGACCCTTGCTGCCCCGATTGCACTGAGCAACGACATGTTCTTCGGCTATGACTATCGCCTGCAGAGCATGCTTCAGTATCATTACTGACCCAAAACCTTTTCTAAGCGATGCGGGCCCGGGAATTTAACGGGCCTGCTTTTTTTATTGCTTATTCAAGCTTACCATTCGTAGTAGCTGTTTTTGCCGGAAAGGTCCTGAGTCTGGCCCGGCGCAATGATTTTTGCTCTGTCGCTCCATGATGTTGGTTTTGTCTGGTTGAGCCTGGCTTTTTCCAGTTGAATGCCATCGAACCAGGCCGCGTGTCCAAGGCCTTCAGGGCCAGTATTCTGCAGAAGAATATAGGTTTTGCTTGCAACTCCAGGGTCGAAACCATAGGGAAACTGCATGAAGACTCTATACCATGGCAATTCTACTCCGGGGGCATATTCAACCAGATGTTTTTCAAGGACTGATCCGGTTGCGCCAATAAGGCTGGTATCGCCATTCTCGTCTACTTCAATGCCGCTGTAGCCGGTTTGTATACCCACTTCATCGGTCATGAGAAACCCGATTCTGGCTGAGCCCGAACCAGGGCAGACGTAGGCCGAAAGAAAGTAATTACTGTTAAGTGGAGCAACCGGAAAGGTTTTTGTTGCAACTTCCTGCCAGACGCTGCCTTTATCAAGACCCTGCGGGCCGCCAGGAATGATTTCGCACCCTATAAAAACAGAATCGACAGCAGTGCCTGCCTGCAAAAACTGTTCGCCGGGTCCGTATGGCCCGCCGAGTTCCTGATCCGGGGAGATTCTTCCGATTATCAGTTCTGCAGTGGCAACAACTCCGGGGTTTATTGGCTCAGGCTGTGAAAATGAGAATGCCAGGCTTGCGACCGGTATCAGAACACCGGGAGCCTTGAACAGATCGCTTTTGCTCCAGATCAGGCCGTTCAGTGGCGTATTGCCGGTGTTTCTGAAGCCGAGACGCAGGACCGGCGAGAATGTATTGCGGGCAATTTTGCCTGCATCAAAGGTTGCCGGAATAATGTCAAGGCGCGGGTAAGCTTTAACAGTGATGTTGACCGGAACAGCCAGAAATCCTTCGTGGGCTTCGAGGACATTGTTGTTATTTCGATCGTCATAGATGGTAAAGATGCCTGAATAAACACCCGGAGGATACACTGTCGCCGGCGAAACGGTTGTCGATATTTCTGCCGATTCGTTTTGTCCCGGCAGAAGGGCACTAATTGCAGGGGGTATAATCTTAATCGTTGAAGAGGCTATTGTGGCAGCTCCGTTAACAAGGTTAGAAACACTGTAACGGGGTTTTTTGAAGGCGATGCTTCCGGTATTGTTTATTGTAAAAGTGCCCGATGCGGTGGGGCCGGTCGGGTCGCTTGCCGGGATAACTATCGGGTCTGGGTTGACAGAGAAGAACGGTGTGGCTACCTGAACCTTGACTGTCAGGTTTGCAAATTGTTCACCGGCGTCGAAAAGATTGAGAGCCGGGTTAATGTCGTCATCATAAAAAACCACGATACTGGTTGCAGCTCCTTCTGAAGCACCCGGATGAATGCTCAAAGAGAAGGTTGAAACAATGTTTTCGGGAAAACCCGGTATTGGCGCTGCGACTGCCCCAACAGGGTCAGGGGTGATAGTAATATTTGTCGGTCTGAACGGGTTGTTGGCCGGCAGGCTGCCTTTATACCATCTCCCATCAACCAGGCTGGTATTACCAACATTCTGGGCGAGAAATGATACTGTCGCCAGATCATCGCGAGCCATAATTCCGAAATCAATCAGAGCCGGTGAGGTTTGCAGGGCTTTAAGACTAATAACTGTCAACTTAACCGCAATAGACGCTGCAGTTTCTTCGGGCTGCCTTATGCCATCGTTGTTAGCATCTTCCCATGACCAGAGGGCGCCCTCATAGAGTCCTGGAGACTGGCCAAAAGGCACGAAAACATTTGTCGAATTCGAGCGGCTCTGGTTGATTACCAGTGATCCAAGGAGCGAAGAGGGGAAATATTGGAAACTGGATGAGGCGATTACGGCACCGGAAGTCGCTATCAGATCGGTTCCCTGGACTCTGACTTTTGAAAGGGCCATTGAACCTGTATTTTTGGTTGTCATAGAAATCAGATTGGTTGAAGAAGCCGCGTTTCCGGTCATTACCGCTTCTACCGGTGCTGTTATGGCAATGTCCTGGTCGCCGATTTCAATTCTGAGCTTGATATCGCACCATGGTTCGTCTGCTGTGTCAAAAGTATCGTCAGTATCAAGATCGCCATAGACAGTCATCGAGCCGATGAAAACTCCGTTTGCGTGGGCGGGTGGAACTGCTGCACCGAGGTCAAAGTAGCGCAGTTCGCCGGGAGCTATATTCAAGACATCAGCAGGAAAGATTATATTAGCGTCATCAAAAAGATCAGTTCCGTCTGAAAGATCGCTGGTGATGAATCTGAGCCTGTTTATGGGCAGACTGCCTGCATTTCTCACACCTACTGAGATGGTTTTGGTTGTGTCAGCTTTTACTCCGACGAAGTCTTCGGTTGATTTAAGTGAATAGAGCCTGTGAAAAGCTTGAATAACGAACGATGCAACTGCCATATCTTTTGCTTCAAACATTTCGAGATTTTGATTAAGATTCAGGTCTTCATACCAGGTAAATGAAGCAAGATAGGTGCCGGTTGCCTTGCCGCCGGGCACATAAACGTATACGGGCGTGGTTTTTGAATCGGCAACATCGATTAATGAAGGCGAAGTGAGATTGATATTATCCGAGGCTATTGTTCCGGTCTGGCTCTGGTTGATAAACTCTGTCGAAATTCCCTTCAGCCTGGAAAGCGGCAGTTCCCCGGTATTGTCAATTGTGGTCATGAAAGTTGGCAAATAGAAGGTCGGAGTCGCATTGCCAAGTGCCATCGGGTCAGGAGTGACGACAAGAGTCTGGGTTCCAACCGCCCACTTGACCGTAAAATCTTCGCTTGCTCCACCTGGTATGTCGTCGCGTATCGTGCCGGTTGCATAAAAAACCCCAGGCGCCTGTGCCAGAGGAACGGTTACCGAAATGCTGGCGGTCTGATAGCCATTGTAGGCCATCACTCCGAAGGTCAGAGGTGTAATGGTGATGCCATGAGCAGACATGTCGTCGAACTTGAGATCGGTCAGATTCTGATTGCCGACCCCGATGATCTCGAGCCGCAGTTCCGGGCTGGTTCCGCCCGCTTCAACAACGCCAAGATCGATAAAATTGTCGGTGAGAACCGCTCTGGCGACGGATTTAACCTCTACCCTGCTCATTATAAGCTTGTGGGGTTCTCTCGACGGCAGTGAAAGATCGAGAGCCTGCGAATCATTATAATCTTCGAACATTGCCATTGTGGCCACGTAAACACCGGGTGGTTGATAAAACGGTATCTGGACCGAAACATCAACCATCTGATGTGTGCCTACTGCTATATTTAAAGGAAATTCAGGGGAACTTATCAGGTTAGAGCCCGAGATGGTTTCACCGACTGATTTGCGCAAATCAACCCTTGCCAGTTTTAGCCGGCTAAGAGGGTGGTTGCCGGTGTTGCTGAATTTATTCTGCAAAATAATGCTGGTGCTTCCGGGTTCAGCAATCCCAAAATCCCACAGTCCGGTACCATAAGGTTGATGGCTGAGAACGCCCGCCGGAACGATTGCTTCTGCAGCTACCGGTGCGGTTGGTGGCCTTTTCCATTTAAGATCGGGTCTTGAGGTTCCGGTGGTTGAAAAGAATTCCATGACTATCGGTACTGCTACCCCCGCTGTCAGGTAAATACTGCCCGGGGAAGTGGCTTTTGTGTAGCCCTGCACTACCCAGTTGTCAACCATCAGGTTATTATCGACCCAGATTCTGGCGCCATCATCGGTGTGGGCTATAAAAACATAGTTATCGCTGATAGCAGGCGTAACGAAACCGGTCCATCGAATTGCGTGGTAATCTGTGTTTATAACGCCAGGAACAGGGGAACCGCCCCAGTTAAAGTTGACATTTGCATCAATTCTGCTGGCTACCGGGTCGCCGATGGGCATGACCGGTGGGGTTGCTATCGCAACAAAATGGTAATATTCGCCCATTAAACCTGCTTCGGTGGCGGGAAGAGGCAATGTCTCGAGCCTGAAGCTGTTGCGGTAGATAATAACCGGCTCTTTGGCAGAAACAGCTACTGTATACGGAACCGCAGTTCCACCGTTGTTGTCGTCGAGCGCTCGCCAGGATGAAGCTGGTAGGATCATGGTTGAGCTGCCGGTTGAAGAGTCCTGAGTTGCCTGAAAAACGACATTATGGGTATATGAGGCCCCGGAGGGGAATGGATAAGCGGTTGTTATAAGACTTACACGATTAAACTGCCCGGCACTGCCAGGGGCATAGGTTTGATTAAATGAAGCGAGGTTTTGCCTGAGATTGGTTGGCCAGGTTGCCAGATTGTTTACAGTTACAGCAGCATTGATGTAATCGCCGATAAAACATGTGCTGCTGCCAAGTGCGAGCTCAACAGAAAAGGTGCCGGGCCTGAAAACGTCAAAATGCTGAATGGCAAATATATTGCCTACATTGATTTCATCACCGTCATCGACAACAACCATCCATTGATTGATTTTGTCGGTGCCGACTGGAATTTCATAGCCAGGATGTGAAACTATGCCGGTGCTGCCAGTGTTGAGAGGGGTTAAGACTCCGATACCAACGGTTGTTGGTGGGTATGGGTCATTGCTGTCGTAAAAGCGCATTCGTACATTCGTATTTTCAGGAAGTCCGGAAGCTCTTGTATAGACCGTTGCCCCATCGTTGAAAACGTAACGTTCGGTTGTAAAGGTGTTATTACTGTAACAGAGAATAGATGGTAGTTGAACTGTCCAGTTCAGGGTTTGATTAATGATTGTGACAGGAATTGCCGGGTTATTGGCGTCAGTGTAACTGATTTTTGCTGTTAAAGTGGTTGGCCCGGCTGCGGGAGTTGTTAATGAGACCTTAAAAGTTATTGTGGCAACGCTGTTGCCGGGTATAATCCTGGGCATTCCGCCCTGTAAGACCGCGCTCATATTTGATAAAGCGAGGTCTGGTGGCCTGCGTAAATCCGCCAGACTGATAATGGCGTCAGCTTCGCCGGTATTTTGAACAGTAGCAGTTACTTCGATGTTTTTTTGATAGCGGTAAACAATGGTTGGTGTCGCGGTCATGGCGATTATGTCTAATGCAGCCGGTGTCTGGATCAGACAAAGATTTGAATCGGTGTAGGCCGCCTGGATCGCTTTGTCATTGCTGGCATCAAAACCGCTGGCTCCCGCCGAAATCTGAAAATCGCCCTGACTGGTTGCCATATAGTCATAGGTTATGGTGGCAGTGCTTTCTCCCGGAACGTCTATCGCTGCCGGTGATGGGCCTGATATGAGATTTGCAGTTCCTGCTCCGGCTATGGTGAGGGGGTCTGGCACCATGCCGGCAGCCTCTGCGCCACCGATATTGGTTATGACCATTCTGCCCTGAAATGTCTGCCCGACCGAAACCTTCTGAGGCAAATGGAGTGTTGCCGAAACCGAAGCGCTGGTCACAACTCTGAAGTTGGTTTGTGAGGGCGAATAGGTGTTTACCGGGTTGGTTATCTTAACTGTGTAAACACCAAAGTCTGTGGTCGGATTGATCGACCACTCTCCGGCAAGCTTGCCGGTGTTATCAGAAAACCCGATTGTGGTTGCAGAGATTATCTCTGAGCCAGAGGCGTCATACCAGCGAATACCATATTCCTTAAGCGGAACCAGGTTTTCTGCAAGGGCATAGATGAAAGTTTCGCCAGAGTCAGGCCGCGAAAAAGCATTGGAAGGGTAAAGATACGATGGATCCTTGTATGAAAGGATCTTTTCTGCAAGAACTGTCCATTCGCCGGGTACCGCTGCACCGGCAGTTGAAAGCGACGAACCATTGTTGACGTCAGTCCCAGATACTTCTGCATCAATAATTGCACTGCCGGTTGCGGTATTTTCAAGAACCGAGACCAATACCTTGATGAATTTACTCTGCCCGCCGGTAATTGTTACCGGCATCGTCTGCCCGGGTATTATGTTTTCATAGTCGCCAAGCGAGATGAAAATAGGAATTGAGGCAATCTGAGCATCAGCTTCTCCCGTATTGATGATTTCCACCTCAACCGGAATGTTTGCCTGCCCGCGGTAAACTACCGGAGGAGTCTTTATCAGCCCTATTGAAAGACTTGCCGGCGATTGAATGATCCAGGAGTCGAAGACCAGAGGATTGTTTGAATCGGTCAGCATGCCTGGAACCCACAAATTGGTGCCGGAAGCAATGCCCTTGATGTATGCAACCCCTGACGGCGAATTCGTCTGAACTCCGACGCGGAAATTCACAACCCTCGGTTGCCCGCCAACTATGAAATTTGCCGGCCTTAACCTGCTGGAAGGTATTATCTGTTTTATCTGTGATGGCGACGACCAGTAAAGTTCTGCTCTTGAGTTGCCGGTTCTTTCGTAATACTCAATGACTATTGGCACAGGGTTTCCTGCATTCAGAGAGGTTTGTATGGTAGACGTGCGTTCTGATGCCGAAGAAACCCAAGAATTAATAACCAGTTCGTTATTAATCCACATTTTTACACCGTCATCGGCATAGAAATAAAAAGTATAGTCTTCATCAAATTCAGGAATAATGTAACCACTCCAGCGAACTGCAAAATAATCAGCGTTCACAACTCCCGGGTCCGGACTGTTAGTAGCCCAGTTGAAATTAACGCCGCCGTTATCCACTCTGCTCGTAACTATCTGGGTCGGAAAAGGTGGTGGGTTGCCTGTGTTCGTGTGGTAATAAGCGCCAAAGAGACCGGTCTCTGCCGGGTCATATTCCGGTTCGGCCGCCAGAGTGTATTGTCCGAACGAAAAAGTCAGTGAAGCCGTATTCAGAATCATCGGTACATAATTTGAGTCGTTGCTTATCTGCATTTGTACCGGAATATTACCCTGTCCTTTGTTTACTTTCTCAAACGGGGCGTCTACCCAGTCGATAATGAGCCCTGCCTTTTTTCGTATTCGATATTGGCTGGTTATGAGTGCGGTTGCATTGGTAAGAGTCGCGACCCCGTCACCGGCTGCAAGATAACCGTTGACTATTGTCCATGCATCGAGGTTGCCCGAATTCTGGTCGACGGTAATTGAGAAGCTGACGGTAGCTGAGTTATCTGTCAGAACATTGGTTGGTAGAGGTGCAGTATGAACCCATGTCTGAAGAGCAGACCCCGGTGTAAATGTTAAAGATGCGACAATTGTATCGAGCATGTTGGCCGGGGGGTTTGAATAACTGTTCGTATAGGTCATCGATGCCGGAAAAGTCTGCCCCTGTGATACATCGAGGTTGTTGTATTTATTTGTTACGCTGTCGATCGTTACATAGCCAACGCTGAATTTGACCCTCCGCAACACCGGGTTTTCTGTATTATTGCTCTTTTTGAAAACGGCCTTATACTGAACATATCTTTCGGTTGGTAATGATGAGAGATTGATCTGCCCGGTACCGGCGCCGAGATTTGATCCTGCAAGGTGGCCTGCAGCCCAGGGTAGAAAAGTCGTGGTTGTTGAGCTTCTTACATAAAGGTCGATCAGACCAGTACCGGTAATTTCGTATTCCATGTTGGCCCAGGTCGGTGCAGAACTGCGGCCATCAAAAATTCTGGATTCGTAATCGGCGACACAGGTTGGCCCTGCCATGGTGCAGGTGTTTGTCGGGTCGGTGTAGCCAAGATTGATTGTCCAGCCGTGGCAGGACTGAAAATAATGTATAACATTCCGCCCCGAGCCATCGCGAAGGGAAACGACTTCCTGGCTTGTAGTGTCATCGGTAATCCCCAGCCAGCGGTTGCCGTCAGTTGCGCTGATCCCAGCTGTATGGTGCGGTGGAACGTTTATTGGGTGAGGGTTGTCTGCTGAAACTGTTGTTAACGCGCCAAAATTCAGAGTGTCGTAGCGAAAGGCGATATCGCCCTGGCGATAAAGGGCTGCCTGAAAAATATAACTTTCGGTATCAGCATTGAAGCGATTTGCACGCCAGGTGAACATTGCACGGTTTCTGAAGGCGTTGGCATTGTCAAGGTTATGATAATAAAGACCGGAACTGGATGGAACGGCGTCATTTATTACCAGATTGCACCACAAAGGCGCAATAAATCGATTGGCATTCGTACCTGTGAACTCCGACCAGTCATTCAAAGGATCAGTATGCGGCGGAAATGAAATCACGCCGTTTGTAGAAACATTGACTGTGTTGGTGGCAAAATCAAAATACGGAAAAGTGAAAGCAAATACAGTAGAAGACGAAAGATCATCTGCCGGACTTGGCGGATTGAGAATTAATCTGCTTGGATCATCGAAGGGTATGTTTGCTGTTTCGATGCCGCCACGGTGAATTCGGCGTGAATACCATGGAGAAACCGCAAACTGTGAAGTCTTTGAAAAGTTATCAGAGAACCCCGGGTTTGTGTAAGTCGGAACGGATGCGTCAGGGTTGCCCCAGCATATCCAGTAGATTTCCTGGGCTGTGCCGTCCTGACTGGTGATGAAGTGAACGTCAAAACCTGTAACCGATCCGGCTGCGGTCGTTTCGTTATAAACGACGCAGGGCAGCTCGTTGCCATACTGGTCGGCAACTCTGACCTCGTCGTCAGCACGAGTTGCGGCAATTTCGCCCGCTGGTATGCCTGTAATTGCAACGCGGCATGGCGAGTTGATTCTTGCCGGTATCGCATTATTCGGGGTTACGGATGGAAAAAGAAGCTGATTGACATGGGCGGTAACACCTATCGGCCGACGGATGCGCCAGAAATTACCGCCGTTGTTGCTGAATAACATTGTTCCGACGCCGCCAGCAGCGAGTGGTTCTGCCATAACCCGGTTCTGTGAGTTGTTGAAGTAAGTTGAGGAAGCGTTGTCTTCATATGGAACCGTCGAGTTAACAACGAAAGGGAGAGAACTGGAATATGAAACCACTCTGCGGGCTGCGGGGCTTCCCCACCAGTCAGGGGCACAAATCACAACTTGAAAATAAAGGGTTGTACCTTCCGCGACAGATGCTGGGCGCGTTGCTCTAATAATTTGTCTCTGGGCGTAATCTCCGGTGCTGTAGTTGGTTCCGCCGTCTGGCGTCGTTCGCAGATACGTAATTGTATCAGTCCATTGTCCGGGATAAGGTTTCCATGATCCGTAATGAATGTTGTTAATTGTATTGGTGCTCATACCCGTGCTGGTTAACCCGACAACCGGAAGAAATCTCATAACCTGCTCGGATGGTTCTGATAAAAGGGTGTCGGTGCCAATGGCACGCACTGTGTAATAAAATTCCTGGGCGTAGCTGAGACCCCCGTGATTGTCGCTGAAAGCAGTGGTGGCAGCGCTTACAGTGGCAATCGGGACGGTGTTTCCGTAGGTGGTGCTGCGGCAGATGATGTAGTTGGCAACGTAACCAGCCGGGTTCTGTGGGTGGTGCCCCCATGTAAGTCGATTGTCCGCCATTCTTGAGATGACGGTAATGTTGATTGGTGGGTTTGGCTGAGCCTCGCCAGGTTTGGCCGATGTAACGAAGCAGAACATGAGCATAAGGATGAAAAGCAGCTGTTGTAAGTGAATTTTTGTTTTTAACAGGTTATGAATCTGTCGTTTCATGTTCTCGACCTTTCCTGTTCCAGAAATAAAGCTCTGTTTCAGCTTCGAGAGGTTTGTATGTTTCGATTCCGGGGTCGGCCGGGCCATCGATTACCAGCATTTCAACTGGCTGCAGAAACTCCGGGTTATCTTTCAAGCTGATTAAACCCGGAAAATTGACGATTATTATGTCGAAATGTTTCTGGCAGGTCTGTATCAGGCTTTTCCATTGGTGTGGCTGCAGAAGGGTTAATGGCATGACCTGACTGCCACGAGCCAGGATTTTAAGGTTGGGATTGTTGGTTTTTTGGCAGAAGGCTGCGATCTCGAATGTCTGCCCATTGCTGTCTGAAAGGCCGGGAGAACTTTTACAGCTTTTTATTTCGTGAATATATGGTTTTGAGCTGTTGGCATCGATTATAAGCGTCTGAAACTCTGCTTTGGAAAAATTTGCCGCGAGTTTAAGAGACAGCGCCAGCCGATTGAA
>JAKQKW010000120.1 GCA_029560455.1 Candidatus Rifleibacteriota bacterium | reverse complement strand
TGAAACGAGTTGGTAAAAACTTTGCCCGACGGCGATTTTATTGCCCGGGCGAGCTGAGAACCTTCGGCAACTGCTACCTGATGTGAAGTTGACCAGCGTGGAGCCTTCTGTGAATGCTGCACGCCGGCAACACCGGCGAGATCCTGATGCACTTTTCCGCCGAGAGCGACAGCTATCACCTGACAGCCTCTGCAGATGCCAAGAACCGGCAGGGAAAATTCACGACTGGCCTTTTCGACAAGCAGCAGCTCATATTCATCGCGGAAAGGATTTACAAGATCGAGAGTTGGCAGCGGGTCTTCGCCCTGAAAGCGTGGGTGCACGTCTTCGCCGCCAGGCATCAGCAGGCCATCGATCAGACCGAGATAGCGCATGACGAAGCGTTCGAAAAACTCACGAGAATTTTGCCCGGGCAACAACAGCGGTGCTGGCAGCAAAATCGGGTCACCACCGGCTTTCTGCACGGCATGATAATATTTGCGCGAGACATAGGTGCGGATGCGCATTTCCTGGTCGCGCACCGAAGAATCTGCATAGGCAATACCGATCAGAGGGCGTTTAGAATGGCTCATTTCACCAGTGTCCTTTGCGTGACGGGTCAAGAATATCGCGAAGCTCGTCGCCAAAAACGTTAAAAACGATTACCAGAAAAGCGATGCAGGCTCCGGGGTAAACTACCAGTTCTGGCCGGCGCAGCATGTAATCTTTGCCGGCAGCCACCATACCGCCCCAGGTGGGCAATGATGGGTCAACGCCGAGGCCGAGAAAGCTGAGACTGGCCTCAGACAGCACCGCGGTCGCCATACCCATGGTAAAAATCACGGTAATCAATGGCAGACAATTTGGCAGAATGTGCGTCAGAATTATACGCAGGTGGCTGGCGCCAAGGGTTCTCGCCGCGACAACGTATTCGGCCGACCGCAGTTCGAGAGCCGCCGAGCGTATGATGCGTGCCATTTCAGCCCAGCCAACTATTGCCAGCGCAAAAATAACTGTTCCGATGCCACTGCCAAGAACCATAGAAACGGCGATTGCCAGCAAAAGGCTCGGGAAAGCGAGAAACATATCTACAACTCTCATCAGCAGCCAGTCAAGCCAGCCACCGAAATAACCGGCGGCAAGTCCGACGGCGAGACCGATAAGAAGAGCAGTAAGCCGTGATGAAAACCCGATTATCAGCGAAAGCCTTGCGCCATAGATCAGTCGCGAGTAGACACACTGGCCAAGCTGGTCGCAACCGAGCGGGAAACCCTCTGCCTTTGAAAGACGGCGAAGCGGGTCGGTTTCCATCGGGTCATTGGTAACCAGCAGTGGCGCAAACAGCGCAACGACGAGAACGACAAAAATTCCGGTCACACTGAGCCACCCGGCTACGGTCATGCGTCTGGCTATCTGTTTCATCCGGCTGATTTTCCCATCATTTCATCGCGAATTTTCGGGTTGATCCAGGCGTAGAATAGATCGATGCACAGATTCACCATGATAAAAACAAACGCTCCGAGAAGCACGACACCCTGAATGATCGGGTAGTCGCGCTGCAGAATTGCATCCATAGCGAAACGGCCGATTCCGGGCAGGTCAAAAATCGTTTCAACGATAACCGAGCCGTTCAGGTAGCTCGACAGGTCAAGCCCGATGACGGTAACCACCGGAACCAGAGCGTTAACCAGCCCGTGCCGGAAAAGAATTCGGGTTCGACTCAGTCCCTTGGCCCTGGCAGTTCTGATGAAGTCCTGATTGAGAACTTCGATCATGCTGCTTCTGACGATTCGGGCGAGAAAAGCCGCGGATCTTATTCCGAGAGTGAAGGCCGGCAGAACGAAAACCAGCAGACTGTCGCCGGCTCTAAAGCCAGAAGTCGGGAACCAGCGCAGTTTGACCGCAAACACATAGAGAAATACCAGGCCTGAAAGAAAAACAGGAATACTGATACCGGCAACCGAAAACACGGTGCAGAGGCGATCGAGCCAGCGCCCCTGAGTGATGGCGCTGACAATACCCATGATGACGCCGGCAAAAATCGACACCAGCATTGCGAGAGAAGCGAGTTTGAGAGTATACGGCAGCTTTTCGGTCAGCGATTCAAGAACTGGCTTGCCGGTAACTACCGAATCACCAAGATCGCCGCCCGCCACCTTGCCGAGATAGGACCAGAAACGGGTGAACAATGGCTGATCGAGGCCCATCTCGGTTCTGATGCGCGCGATGGTTTCGGCATCGGCGCGGGGGCCGGCTACTGTCTGCGCCGGGTCACCCGGAATCAGGTAAAGAACCGTAAACGCGACAATAAGAATGCCCAGAAGAACGGGTATGGTGGCGACAATTCTTCTGAGCGTGAATTCGAGCATTGTTGAACCTTCGGGTTATGAATTTTACTGCAACAACTTACAACATGCCGGGCGTTTCATCAATCCCTGACGCTTAAAGTCAGACCTTTGTCACAGAAAAACAT
>JAKQKW010000113.1 GCA_029560455.1 Candidatus Rifleibacteriota bacterium | reverse complement strand
TGCACGCCTACCAGGCCATGACTGACCCGATGAGCTATTCGTGCGTCATGGATTATTCAGGCAGCATGTTTCCTGAGGATCTGACCGCCATTGAAAAGAATTTTTCTGACCTTATCGGCCAGATACTGATCCCGTTCTCTGCCGGCGTCATCAAGTTCAACAATAAAGTTAACGAGATACAGCCACTCACTACCGACAAAAACGCTGTCACAGCCGCAATTCAGAAGCGTATCAATCTGCAGAATACCGCATTGTTCGATGGCATAGATACCGGGGTCGATAAGATTCAGACCCGGCCGCACCTCAGGTTCGTCATTCTGACCACCGACGGCAACGACAATGCTTCAACTGCAAGTATTGACGATGTTATCCGTCGCTGCCAGATCCACAATATTTCAGTATTCGTATTTGGCTTCGGCTGGCTGGAAGTGACAAATCTGCGCAATCTTTCGAACAGTACCGATGGTTATTATTCGTATGTCCCCGACAGCAGCAAACTTTCAGACTGGTTCAAAAAGCTCGGCCAGATAATCAACAATGTTCAGGTTGTTGAATTCTCGGTCGCCAACGATACGAATCAACCCGGGTCAATCGAACTGACCATCAACGAGGGTGGCAACAAGCTCACCCGAACCCGAACCTGGAAATAAAAGTCAGACGGGCAACCACGGAGGCAACAATGCAGAGCAAATCTTCGTTCAAAGCAATTCTTCTGACCCTTATCGCAATATTGAGCATCACAACGACACTGCGAGCCGAAGTTAACTTCGATTTCGGTCTGCCCCTGTTTGGCATCGAAGAAATAAGATTTGAAAAAACCAAGCCCAGTGACTTCAACCTGACGCTGCTGAAAAAGTACATCTCAGAGCAACCCGGGAACATGCTGGCGCAACTGCACGCCATTTCCCGCTGGTTCAGCCTGATCAAGCTTTCTGACACGCCACGCCGCGACGAACTGATCAAAATGAGCACAAGCCTTTTCAAGAGCACCGGCAAAAAAGACTTTATTCCTGAAGAGCGTCTGCGCGACATCTTTTTTAACGGTCTGCTGCTGAGCATCGATAAGACAAATGACCCTAAAAACGAGAAAGACCACGCCCTTGAAGAGCTCCTGCTAGATTCAGAGGAACGTCTGAGCAAAAATGGAGATTACTGGCTGATTAAGGCCATAATTTTTCAGGCTCTGCGTCACCGGCCAAATGGCTACTTTGAGCCAATGAAACCGGAAGAAGATCTCAAACGCGCTCTGACTCTCATTCCCCGTACAGCACATTACTATTATGTCATGGGCCAGGCTTTCAGATTTCTCGGCTCTATGGACACTTCATTGTTTCTGTCGATAGCTTCCTACGAAAAGGCCTCATCACTAGAACCACGCAATGCCAAGCTTCAGAATTCACTTCTTGGCATCTACATGGGCCTGCATGAAGACTATCAGAGCCGCAACAAACCAGAACCATTCTGGCTTGAAGAGGCGGTTTACAAGAAAATTCTCGAACTTTCACCCAACAATCCGCACGCTCTCAACAATCTCGGCTACCTCTACGCCGAATACGGCGTAAACACCCAGATGGCCCAGGAACTCTGCCAGCGCGCCGTCGATATGGATCCGGCAAACCCTGGCTTCAGAGACAGCCTTGGCTGGGCCGCCTTCAAAAACCGTGATTTTAAGAAAGCAGAAGAAGAGCTCAAAAAGTCTCTGTCGATGAAAATGAATGTCTATGACACACATTATCATCTGGCGACCCTTTATTACGCGACCGGCGAACTCGATAAGGCTGCCGAACATTATCAGGAAGCCATTAAAATCAGACCCGACTCGGCAGAAGCGCTCAATAACCTTGCTTATCTGTATACAGAGCAGAACACCAATATAAAACAGGCGATCGAGATGGCCGAAACAGCGGTTCAGCTCGAAAAAAACAATGCTTCGTATATCGACACCCTCGGGTGGGCGCATTATCGCGACGGTGACCTCGACAAAGCGCTTGGCTACCTTTTGAAAGCCAACCAGATTGTTTCCGGGCAGGGTGAAGTGTTGCTGCATATCGGTCGGGTTTACCTCGACAAGAACGATTTCGATTCTGCAATCACCTATCTAAAAGAAGCTTTTAAAGCCGACCCGAAACTTAAAGACCCTGATAATTCCCTATATCTGGCCGTGAGATTAAAGTCTTATCACTCAGCACTCGCCGACTACCACACTCTTATGGGCGAAAGAGCGGACAAAGAAAGAATCAACAACATCCTGATGAGCATTGCCCGGCTGTATCAGGAAGAAAAACTCTATGACAAGGCAATCGACGTCACCAAGCTGTGCTCAGATGTAAAATCCGGCATCAGACCTTTAAGTGAGCCCCTTTTCAACAGCTACAGCCTTTCTGCCAATAGCAGTAAGGTATCTCCGGCTATTGATGTGAATCCAGAATCAGAAACTGCGCCTGAACCCCTCCAGACCGGCACTTCTGAGACGCAGGCAACAGGAGAAAACAACGAGACCGAAAAGTCGGCTGACAAGCTTTTCAACGGCCTGCCTCCGGTAAGTTCACACACACTGGTAATTACATTCGGTCCGCAGTTTTTCAGATGGCTCAGCACTTCGATTGCCGGCATGGCCAATTTTGCCGACAAATCGATCACCATTTTCGTCAACAAGCCATTCAGACCCAGAAAAAATGCCGTAATCAGAATCGAAACCGAATCAATCACCGGCACTGCAATGCTCGGACTGTTGTCGAATTACTTTTCTCAACTCAACATTGTGCGCAAAAACGACGAGAAGCCAGACCGCTGTGAATTCGGTCTTGGGAAAAGCCGTATCTACGCCATTGCCGACCGAAACTCTGTCTATCTCAGCGGCCGGCCAATCTCTGAAACTGAACGTATTGAACTCCTCAACCAGCTTTGCCCATTCAATCCAGAAAGCTTTATTGAGCTTATCTATAACTGGAAAAATTTCGAAACTTTCATACCGCAAATGCTGCAACCCTTTGTAAAGAACCCGTTCGCGCCATTCATAAGAATTCATACCAGATACAGCTATAAAGACGGCAACCTGAACGAATTCTCGGCAGCCACCACCGGCAAAGCCGAAAATGACGAATTCATGAAAAGATTCGCCCGCAGCCTTTTCGCTTTCAAGGTTCAGACACAGCAGATGGGTCTCGAAACTGTAATAAAAGTACGTGGCGACGAAGACGTTATATACGTCTCGACCGATTTCGAAAACCTTGCTGGCTGGCTGGCAAAACGCCTTAACCGCTGGTATGGCCTGGTCAGCAAACTTCTAGAATTATACACATCACGAACAATCTGCATTCTGAACCGCATGCTCTATTCCCCGGAACTTGAAAAAAGCTGCCCGACTGGCGGCTCTATCAGAACCGATGCAGGCAGCGGTCTGA
Organism: Candidatus Rifleibacteriota bacterium; assembly: GCA_029560455.1. Next base: position 20,989 of record JAKQKW010000113.1, on the reverse strand, counting down.
TCTATTGCAGTCAGCATAGCGATTTGCCTGCAATTCCGATGATTCTCGATGAACATGCCTGCTGCAGTTACAACCGCAATCGGCTTTTCCGATATCTGCAGAATACCAGAGCCATCAATGCCAGTGGCACTCTTGAGACCAGTTCAGTCGAAGAACTGGCGAAAAAACTCGGCGTGCCCCTCTGCCCGACCTCAGGCACCTGGACCCTCGATGAAAAAGGTATCAAATGCAGTGAACATGAAAATTGATTTGCTTTTTTTCTCAAAATAGTCTATTTAAGTAAGACACTAATTGGAGGTAAGAAAGATGCCTGCTGTAAATATTCAAGACAATATCCTTCAGTACCTGAAAGACGAAAAGGAAGCTGTTAAGATCTTTCTGATGAAAGGTTTTCAGATTCAGGGTACAATCCTTGACTTTGACACTTTTGTGATTCTTCTTGAGTCAGAAGGCAAAAAACAGTTGATTTACAAGCATGCTATTTCTACTGTTCAGTTGCCCGACAATTTCAATCTTCCCGGCTGAAGAATAAGTCTTAAGTGAAAAGGCTGCCCGTCTGGGCAGCCTTTTTTTCTTTTCCGGAATTTCGTTGCAGAGAGTTCTGTCTAATGTTTCAACAGACGATTTGTTTATTTTTTGCACAGACAAGACCGACCGTCTGTATAAATATTTATCATTAAAGGCTTTGCGCCACAAAATCTGTTTAAAATCGCACCATCAGAGGCCCGAAAAAGTTGGCACGAGTCTTGCATATATATAAACAACACTGCACGACTATTCGTCAGTTGTCTTCAATCATTCCTTTCCTTGATCAAGGCTGCCTAGAGTGGCCTTTTTTTTTGCCCGGAAAAGGGGTATATTAACGCAGAATAAAAAATCCACCTCTTCGGGAATCCAGATGAAAAAGCTTTTTATCATTCTTGCACTCTTTATTTTTGCTCTCGACACTCAGACAATGGCCCGCAGCGACATAGCCGCCTTCTGCTACCACCAGGTCGAGCCGACCGCAAAAAACAAGTTTTCACTTTCGCTGGACCGCTTCAGAAGCCAGCTTAAATATCTGAAAGACCGCAATTTTGAAAGTCTGAATTCAGAAGAGCTGCTCAAGGCAATAGCATCAGAAACTCCCGATGTCAGCCGCAAAGTCGTATTCACCTTTGACGATGGCTACAAAACTGTATATGACTATGCCTTCCCCGCCATGCAGGAATTCGGCTTCAAGGGCATCGTCTGCATTTACCCTTCGTTTATCGGTTCGTCTCTGGCCATGAGCTGGGCACAGCTGGCAGAACTCATCAAAGCTGGCTGGAGCGTAGAGTGTCATTCAATGAGCCACAGTAATCTGGCTTCTAAATACCACACTCCGGAAGTCGAAAAAGCCTTTCTCGAACACGAGATCGTGGCTTCGCGCCGCCTGATCGAAAACCAGCTCGGCAACAAGGTAAGATTCATGGTCTGGCCCTATGGCGTTTACAGTGACCGCAGCTTGAAAACAGCCATGGATGCAGGCTTTTCCGGCGCCATGACCGTCGATGGCGGCGCCAATTATAAAGGCATGTCACCCTGGCAGATCAAAAGACAGGTCATTTATTCGACCGACGACATGGAAAAATTTCTGATCCGCTTTGGCATGGCGGCTCTACCAGTCACAGAACACTACCCCGCACCCGGCCAGGTGGTCGAACAGCTTGCGACCTTCAGCTGCCGCATCGACAATCTGTCTGATTATTCACCTGAAAAATACGTGCTGAACGCCAAAGCTACCGGGAAAAAGATCACCTTCAACTTCGACAACCAGACCAGAACATTGACCGCGACCGTCAACAGCCCGTTCGCCTCAGGCAACTACTTTATCGATATTTACCTGCGCGATAAAAAAACCGGTGTTACCGCGCAGCACGGCTGGCTTTTCAGCATCGCCGGCGCCGGCAGCCGAACCAGCTATTAGATTCGCTGCCTGAAGTTCACTTTTTGCCGGTGAAGTTGTCGTATTCTTTGACGCTGATCGATTCTTCGCTGAAGGTCAGCAGATTGTGCACTGCCGGCGCTTCTAGTGGTTTGAAACTGGCACTTCTCAGGTTGGTTGGGTCCCAGAGGCGGCGGCGCAATGTATTCTTGCCGGTATGGGCACCAGAAATAAAATATTCAGGTTCTTTTGCTGCCAGTCTGATGACGCCGCCATAGACACGTTGAATGATGAAACCCGGCTGGCGCATATATTCGAGCCCGCCGGCATTACCGATCTCGTCATCTACTTTGTCGGCAGAATTGCCGATCTGCCAGCGCGATGACCGCCAGGCCGAGCTTACCAGAGATGCGTTTACAGTTATTTCCGGCATATAGATAGCGTCGTTGGGGTCTTTTTTCGCCTCTTCGAACAGGTGGCGCATAATGCCCATGGCGCCGCAATTCGGCATCGGGCCGTTCTCTTCTTCAAGCATCGCCTGTTTCCAGGCCATGGCGAAAACCTGATCCTGTTCGGTCATAGTCAGGTCACCGGCACTTCTGATAGAAGTTTTCAGGGCTTCAATAATGTCGTTTCGAACTTTTTCGTCGCGAATACCAAACCTGGGTCGGTCAGCCGAACCCGGCGTAAAGAAATTGATGACATCTTCCATTTTCGACTGGTATAAACCGCCGCCATTCAGTTCTTTATTATTGTAAAGAAAGGCCATGGTGCCGTATCGGGCCTCAAAGTTGCCGTCGACACCGAGTTCACCGAGGCCAATCAGGGATTTGCGGTTATCGGGGTTAAGCGGGCAGAGGAGTGTCTTGATTTCGGCTTCGATCTCGGGAGTTGAAGGATGCAGAGCCTGCGCCAGGCAGAAAAGAAAATACGGCTTTATCTCGTTCAGAGCAAACAGAGTCGGGCGCGAAACATCTATGAGGACACGCCCTTCTGACATGATCAGGGCACCGACCTTGTTACGGTCTTTGCCGTTTTCGATCGGGTATTTGTAACGCATATAGCTGTTATCTTCATAAATCTGCACGGTTCTTGGGTTCTGGTTAAAATCTCCGCCAATGACAATATCTTTTGTGCTGTAGATCGTCACGGTGCGGTCTGGGCAACCCCAGATACGCAGCGGCACATCGGCGTAAATCAGAATCTTGTCGCCCTTAAGCTTGCGGATGACTTCGGGTTCGTCTGAGCTGAGACTGTAATCAGTTTCTGCGCCAGCTTCTTCACCATCGGTTTCAGGTGGGTCGGCATCGGTTTCACTGCTCCCGGAGGCATTTTCGGGTTTGGCACCCTTAAAATCACCAAAGTCGATATCGACATAGCGGCTGCGCGTATCATAAGGATTTTTATATTTACCGGCCGGCATAACCTTTTCGTCGATTGTCAGACCGTAAGATTTGCGGTAACGCTCGGCAGTCGCCTTGATTCTTTCGCGCGGCAGCCGGGCAAATTTGATCGGGTGGGCCCCATGGGCGCCATCGAGCAGGTAGCCGTCATGGGTCTCGAACTTGCTGATCTGAACTGAATCATTGGCAGGGGAAAGGGTCATGCTGGTATTATTGGCGAAACCAATGCGGGTATCTTTCAGTGCCCTTATCATGCCGGGGGTTTCGATTTTTTCCATTTCGAACAGCTCATTACCACGGCAGCCACCGCCGGCGGTATTGAAAGTTATCCAGTGATGACCATAAAGTCGCCCGGTTCTGAGATGGTTTTCGCGGTCAAGATATGGCCCGAGAGCTCCCAGATCAAGCATTTCACCGTCATAAAGAAGGTTTTCAGTTGCCGGGTAGCGTCGCTCTATCAGAGCGGTTATTTTACGGCAGGTTGTCTCGTTGATGCCCCAGCCGGCGCCGACTTTAACAACCACTTCAGCACGGGCATACATTTCGCCCTCTTTGAGGGTTTTGGTTTTGGAGTTTTCGCGCGCCCCGTAAACCAGGGCAAAGCGGGCCTTGAATTCACCGGCATCTGAGCCGCCGGAATAAATGCCATTTTTAACGCCGTCGAGATAGATTTTATCCATTTTACCGATCAGAGTTTCGCGGCTCTTGACCGGGCTGACCCAGTAGGCTCCCTCTTTGTCACGAAAGTATCTGTGGGTGTTATAAGCCCGGTTGGCATTCAGTTCGGCTATTATGCAGTTCAAAGCGGCCTCGCCAAGATTCGAAGCCACGAAACGTCTGACATCTTTTGACTGCAGCTGATGATGCCCTGATTTTACCCTGGCGAAAATACTGAAAAAGATCAGCAGCAGAGCGGCAAACCCTATAACAATAAGGTAGCCCGAGCCTTTCCGCCTGTTTGCATATCTGATCATGGGTTGGTGAAAATCTCTTTTCCGCGTTTGTAAAAGCTTGTGTTCATCGATACGTTGTAAACCTGCCCGGTCTCAGTTTCTTTGCGGGTGCGCTCCAGAACCATTTTAACATGAACCAGACTGTTGCCGGTGCCTGACTCACTCAACGCAACCGGCAGCAGCAGGCGGTCTTTCGCCGCGCCGATATTAGAAGGTTTGAAAGGTTTTCTGGCGGTTCTGAAGACGACCATTTCTCTGACGTTGTCGACAAGCACCTGGCGTTGAGTATTCTTCTGACCTGGTTTTTCTTCGATACTGACAGTTCTGATCAGCCGATATCTCGGGATCGTCTGCGATTCAGGGCCTTCGATTTTTTCAAGCTCATAGACAATCTGGCGCTTAGCGGAAATCTGTCCGCCAAGCGGGCTGTTAAAAGGAATCTGCGGATCGAGAGCCGAGCTCTGAACCTGCAGAATAACACCTGGTCTGGTCGTCAATGAAGCGATATTACTTGAAAAAATCGGTACCGGTTTGAGAATAGTGGTTGCCTCACGGATATCGTCGCCCATAAAGGTGACAACCTTGCGGAATCCCTCGTTGACGTGAATAAATTCAAGCGACTTAGTAACCACTTCAGTCTGTGAGAAGAATATACGATAAGCGAACAGTAGAATCAGTGAAGAAACGGCAACGGCAATCAGGGCTTCAACGAAAGTGAAGCCACCGGTGGTTCTCGTATTTCTGATCTGATGCAGCATATTCATCATCAATTCATGTTCGCAATCGTTGACGTAACTACGAATGGTTCGGGTTTACCGCCGTCGAGGGGTTTCCAGTTAACGGTCACTTTTATCAGTTTCAGACCCACTGGTCTTTTGCTGTCTTCAGCAGCCATTACATCGGTTATTTCGACTTCGCGGCGGTATTTGATGCCGCCCGACTCAAACTCCGGCGAAATCGGGTCGTGCGGGCCCGAAGAAAGATTAAAATCACTCTCAACACTTTTATTGCCTGCGTCAGCGTCGTCGAGAAGAGTGAAGGGAGCTGAACGCGCAATTTCGATGGACTGCTGGGCAAGGGCCACGGCAATGCTGTAATCACGCAGTTTTTTTGACTGATTGAGACTGCTTGAAAAAATAATTGCGAGCGTAAAGAGAATCGAAAGCAGCAGAATGGTTATCAGCAGTTCAGGCAGGGTATAACCACCGGACAATGGCCGGCCGTTTCCTGAATTTGCGGGCCTGAAGCTAAAAAGCATAATATTCTCTGCCGTAATCGTACTTCCTGACAAAATTCCTGGTAGACTTGCGACAAAACTTTTGAGATTCTATTTTTAATAAGTTATCATTAAAGAAGTATCTGCGTAAACAGGCAAGGAGTATGAAGATGAAATTTTTCGCAAGATCTGGCTTCGCAAAACTCGGTATGGCAGTTGCATTTATGGCCGGCGGCGCAGTATTTGCCGGTGACTGGGTGCAGGTTCTGCCGGCCAAAGCTGGTTATGAACTGATTAAAAAATCAGGAACCGGCCGCGAAAAATATACACAATTCGGTGAAACCATGATCATTCATGGTGGCGAAATCTTCAACGACGCAGCCAACAAGTCTGCCCCGACCGATTCATACCCGGTGCGCCCCGGCGAAAAGCTTATCATGGTCACCAGCAAAGACCCGGCGATTCTCGACGCCACCTTCCCTGGAGCCAGAGAAGTTTTCAAAGGCAACGGCTTTATCGTGCTGCTTGCCGGCGAAACCGCAGCGATGAATATCAATGCCAAAAGCTCTGATTTTACAAGAGTTGACCCGGTACCTGGCAATACAGTAGTTCTCACAGCACCGGTCAGAGGCAACAAAGACACCTTCAAGACCGACGACGAAATTGCCGGATTTATCGACAAACTCGACATGAAAACCTTCATGAGCGATCTCAACGACCTGGTAAATTTCAAGACCAGATACACCTATGTTGCGCCGGCGCAGCAGTCGGTCGACCACTGCCAGAAGATACTTGAAGGCATGGGCTACAAGGTATGGCAGGCTCAGTTCAGCATGGGCGGCAGCAATGCCAACAATCTGATTGCCGAAATCAAGGGCACCGACGAAGAAAAATACGGCCAGATCATGATGGTAGGTCATCTCGACAGCATTTCGCGCCAGCCGAAAACCAACGCCCCCGGTGCCGACGATAACGGCAGCGGCGCAGCCGGCGTCATCGCTCTTGCCAGACTGTTAAAAGACAGCGGGCTGAAACCGGCAGCGACAATACGTTTTGTTCTGTTCATGGGTGAAGAGCAGGGTCTTTATGGCTCAAAAGCTTATGTAAAAACCATGCCCGGCGATGAAAAGGCAAAAACCCGCGCGGTTTTCAACCTCGATATGATCGGCTTTGACGCGGTTGCCCCGCTCTCAGTCATGATCGAAACCAGTTCATTCAACAAACCGATGGTCGAAAAAATGACCGAACTGGCAAAAAGTTATGCCGATTTCACCATTCAGACAAGTTATAACCCCTATGGTTCTGATCATGCGCCCTTTCTCAACCAGAAAGTTCCGGCAGTTCTGACCATTCAGTCTGAATTTGACAATAACCCGAACTACCATCAGGTCACCGACACCATGGAAATCATCAACGAAGATCTGTGCAGAAACATTCTGCGAGTGAATGCTGCCGCCATGTTCGTCTACGGGGTTAAACCTGAAGGTAGTCGCTGAAACGAAAGCCAGACAATGCATCAGTTGCAGAAAGATTCAAACCGGCAGTCAGACGAAACCACCAGCGTCAGCGAGCTTAAAGAGCTGGTAAGCGAGTTTGTGAGCGAAAGAAACTGGGAAAAGTTTCATACGCCACGCAACCTTGCGGTGTCGGTTACCCTTGAAGCCGCTGAGCTGCTCGAACACTTTCAGTGGGCACCGCCCGCCGATGAGGCAATTGACAGTCACAGACACCAGCAGATTTCAGAAGAGCTGTCTGACGTTATGGCCTATCTGCTGAGTCTGGCAAACGTGTTGAAAATTGATGTTGCCTCGTCGATGCGGGCCAAAATGCAGAAAAATCGCAAAAAATACCCGGTTGAAGCCAATCTCGGCACCTGGAAAAAACCCACGGAATAAAGCAGAATATGAAAGAATTCATCTGGGCATGGATTTTCTGGGCGTCAGTGGTTTTCTGCACCCTGCTCGGTGTCAGTCTTATTGTTGCGTTCATGCTCTATTCTACTGCCCCGCAGAATATGTACACACCGGTGTTTGCGGCCGGTTTCGGTTTTGCACTCGGCTTTTTCGGACTGGGCGCAATAATGGTGTTCGCTTTCGACCGTTTTTCATCTAAAAATACGATTTTTAAAGAAGTCGAAAACGAATTCTTCAACAAAGTCATCAAGGAAATGCCGTTTCTGTTCTTTGCCCTGCTGTATTTCTTCTCGCTTTCAGTCTACATGGGCCTGTTCCTGCTGGTATTAACGTATATCCGCAACAGTGTCGTATGAAATTATCAGAATCCGTCGCACCGATTAGAGGCTTTTTTGCCCGATTCGACATCTATCAGCTGCTGGCAGTGCCGGTTCTGCTGGTGGTTCTTTTTTATTCAATCGAATTCAGCTCTAACGACATGCAGATCGGCGTTGTTCTGCCACTTACCGGCGAACATGCCCATCGGGCCGAGAATCATCTCAACGGCCTGACTCTTGCAGCCCGGCATATAAACAGTCTCGGGGGCATAAACGGCCGCAGACTGAATCTGCAGATTCGCGACACGCACGGGCAGGCCGAAAAAACAGCTGAAGTCACCCGTGATCTGATTTATGAAAATTCGGTTTTTGCCTTGATTGGCGGCTTCAGCCCGGCAAACACGAGAATAATTCAGGCCCTTGCCGAAAAAGCACAGGTTCCGTTCATCACCGGCATCTGCACGCACTACGAAACGACGGCCAGCGGCAACCGCTTCACCTTCAGAAGTATCACCGACGACCGCAGACAGTTCGAAGCGCTCGCTGATTATGCTCTAAAGCGGTTCAACAGCCGAAAACCGGCCCTGATTTATGACCTGGAACTATACGGGCCTGACAGCGCCCAGAGATTTATCGAAATTTCCAATCGTTCAGGACAACAGGTCTGCGCCGCAGTTTCATACAAAAAAGGAACAATGAATTTTCGCCGCCAGCTTGAAACCATAATTGCCGCTTCACCCGACCTTCTGGTGATTCTGGCGCCGGCGGCCGATTCTGCACTGATTCTCAGACAGTTTCGCGAAGCGCGGTTTGCACGCCCGGTTATAGGTGGCAATCAGCTTGCCGCCGGTGAATTCGTTAATCTTGCCGGAGTTTATTCAGAGTCAGTCGTAACAACCATGCCATTCAACCCGCGCGCTGGCGGACAAAGAGCCGATTATTTTCTTAGTGAATATGCCGAAACTTTCGAGCAACCGGCCGATGCTGATGCTGCAATGGGTTATGAAGCAATGATGCTTATGGCACTCGCATTCAAAGCCTCTGATCTCGACCGAAATTCGGCGCGCAACGCTCTGGCGGCACTGCACGGCTGGGAAAGCGTCGCCGGGTCAGGCGGATTTGACGAAGACGGCAACCAGGTAAGACCTGCAGAAATTGCCATTATCAAAGACAGACAGAAAATACCGGTCACCATGGAGGGACTGTTTTGAAAAACGTCTTTGCGGCCCGCAGTTCAGGGTGGCTTTTCTGGCTTATACTGATTCTGGTCTCGGTTGCATTTCTTGTAGCCAACGAGTCGCCGAATCAGCCAGAATCATCGTTGAGTCAGACAGGCTCGGCAGATGGCCAGATTCAGGATGGGGCAACTCCGGCTGCAGCCCCGGCCATCAGTGAGGCTCCAAAGCTTATCTCCGAAAATGGTGAGCCAACCAGCAGTCTGGCTGTACCTTTCAGTCGACTATACAAAACCGCAGCAGTTAATGACATTCTGGTTGACCCGCGCGGGTTTGTCTGGGCCGCGACCGAGCAAGGACTCTCGTCAATCAAAGAAGACCAGCTGCAGAATTTTTCGATCACAGAAGGCAGTTTTCCTTTTCAGCAGGCAGAGTGCCTCGCCTATGATGGCAAAGACCTCTGGATTGGCACCCTAACTGGCCTGTGCGTGCAAAATGATTCGGGGCGGTTCGTCAGATCAGAACTGTCTGATTCTTTACCCTCACAGCTGATCTGGAGCCTCACCTGGGATGGCAATACAATCTGGGCCGGCACCCAGAACGGCGCGGCTTTCATGAAACCCGGCAGCGGCTTTCAGACCATAAACGAAGCGAACACCAATGGTGGCCTGCGCAACAACTGGTGTCACAGCCTTGCCCGGCCGGGCACCTGGTTTGTCGCAGCTCATGATCGCGGCCTCAGCATCTGGAATATCAACTTTCCGGCATCAAACCCCGAGCTCTGGAAAAACATCGATCATGCCAGATCGGTCATATCGCGGCCGATCACTGACATCGCTTTCGACGGAACACGAATCTGGCTTGGTACAGGCCGAGGTGTTCTGCTGCTCACGACTCCGGTCGAAAAGTTCTTCAATGATTTTACTCCGAATCTCGTGAGTTATTCGCGCATTCACGGACTGCCGGCCAACCGGGTCAACGCGCTGATCGCCCATCGCAACTCAATATGGGCCGGCACTGATGGCGGGCTGGTGCGCATCAGAGAAGACCGGATTCAGCTGATCACCGCCAGCTCAGGCAGCGCGCCCGAACGAGTCAGAAAGCTTGCCGCCAGTGGCGACATTCTCTGGATCGGCAGTGATCGCGGTCTGCAATTTATCAACACAGCAATGGTAGACTGAAATGGAAAACGAAGTCAGAAAAAGGCTCGACGATCTACGTAACCTTATAAGAAGACATGAATACCTGTATTTTGTCGAAGCGAACCCCGAGATAACCGACGGCGAGTTCGACCGTCTGATGCAGCAGCTGAAAGATCTCGAAGCGGCCTACCCAGACATGGTAACTCCTGATTCGCCGACGCAGCGGGTCGGCGAATCGGTTACTTCGTTCAATTCGGTCAAACACCGGGTTCCGATGATGAGTATCGAGAACTCGTATTCAGCCGGTGATATCAACGACTGGTTGGCCCGTTGCGAGAAGCTGCTCGGACACAGCCCGTTTCCGGTTGTAGCCGAATTGAAAATCGATGGGGTTTCCGGAACCTTTCATTACCGCGACGGCATTCTGCAAAGCGGGGCCACCCGCGGCAACGGTATCGAAGGCGATCTGATCACCGGCAATGTCAAAACCATCAGGTCATTGCCGCTGAAGATAGATTCTGCCCTCGACATGGATGTACGCGGCGAGATTTACACGCCCCGCAAGGTGCTTGAAAAGCTCAACCAGGCCAAAATTGAAAATGGCGAAGAACCTTTCAAAAACTGCCGCAATCTCACCGCCGGCACGATCAAATCACTGGACCCTTCAGTGGCCGCAAGTCGCGGGCTGCAGACAATGGCATATGGCATTGCCCAGGCCTTTGAACTTGGCTTTAAGTCACATTCTGAAGTATTAACATATCTCGGCAAGCTTGGTTTCAAGATAAATGAGGCCTGGCGCCTCTGCAGATCAACAGAAGAAATCGGCGAATTTATCGAGGACATTGCCCGGCGCCGCAGCGAATTCGACTTTGATATCGACGGCATCGTCATCAAAATCGACAATCTTGCCTGGCAGCTCGAACTCGGCAGCACCGCCAAAGCACCGCGCTGGGTCATCGCCTACAAATACCCGCAGGAAAGAGCAGTATCGCGGCTGCTCAACGTTGAATGGCAGATTGGCCGGTCGCAACTCACACCGGTGGCTCACCTTGAGCCTGTCGAGCTTGGCGGCACGACGGTGTCGCGAGCCTCGCTGCATAATCTCGACCAGATCAGAGAAAAAGATATCAGAATTGGCGACCGGGTGATTGTCGAAAAGGCAGGTTACATTATTCCGTATATCGTGGAAGCCTTGCCAGATCAGAGAACTGGCAATGAACAGACTATCAACCCACCAGAGCATTGCCCGACCTGCGCCGAAAAAATTTATGTCGGGCGCGGTGACGACGACGAAACAGCAACAGTGGTCAGGTGCCAGAACCCGGTCTGTCGAGGGGTCATTGCCCGTCGCATAATTCATTTTATCACGCAGATGGAAATCGAAAATTTCGGCCCGCAGCTCGTAGACAGACTGCTTGAATCAGGCGTGATCAAAAAAGTTGAAGACATTCTGACGCTCGACGCGACCACATTAGCCGGTATCGAAAGAATGGGCGAGAAATCAGCTGCCAAGATTGCCGGCAATCTCGCAGCAGCGAAAGCAAAGCCTCTATTCAGGCTTATTTCGGCGCTTGGCATCAGCAACGTCGGCATTGTCGTCAGTGAAAAAATTGCGCTGCGTTTCAACCAGTCGTTCGCCAGCTTTCTTGCCGCTGACCTGCAGGCGCTTACCGAAGTCGAGGGCATCAAAGAGCGTGTTGCCAGCTGCATAATCGACTTTGTTGGCGACCAGCAGAACTACAGCTTTATCGAGGCCCTGAAAAACTGGTGGCATGGCCCTTCGGCCGAAGAACTTGCCAGTCAGAAAGCTGGCGATCAGCTTAGCGGCAAAGCTTTCGTGGTAACCGGTGAAGCTGTGGTTCCGCGCCGCAGGATCGAAGAGCTGATCAAGGCACATGGCGGACAGATCAAGTCTTCGGTTTCGCCAAAAACCGATTATCTGTTGATCGGCTCTCTTGAAGGCGAAGACTATGTTTCGACGAAAAAAACAAAGGCCCTGCAGCACAAGATTCCGATCATCAACGAATTTAAATTGGCAGAAATGCTGGGAATAAGCTTTGAAACCATCAAAAACCAGGGGTAGAATCAGCGAAGTCTTTGCTTCAATTCAGGGTGAAGGGCTGCATGTCGGCACAATGCAGCTTTTTGTCAGACTGGCTGCGGTCACTGAAGGACAGGCAGAAGAACCAACCTTTGTCATAAAAACCCTGCCCGGGTCGCGCAATCATTTTGCCCGCAACCCGGTCACACCTTTGCGCTTTTTTCAACTTTTGTCAGAGACATTTGCGCTAGACCGTTTTTTCACCGTCTCTTTCATCGGCGAAGAACCGCTCCAGCAGGCAGACTTTCTCTGCGAACTGCTGCATATTCTCAAAAAAAACCGTATAGACACCTTTGTGCAGACCACCGGAGCTCCGCTGTCAGGCTTCGAGAAGCTGAATTCTCTGGTCAGCCGCTGGTGCATCGACCTCAGATGTTTTCAGGAAAAAACCTGCAGCCGCTACCAGAAAACGCTGGAAAAAATAATCTCTGTCACCAGCCCTGAAACCACATATTTTCGACTCGCCATCGATGCGGATGACGACCCGACAAAATTGATCGCTATGCTCGAAAGCATGCAGGTCGACGATTACACGCTGGTTTTGCAGCCATGCGCAATTTTTCCCGCCCATATCAGTGACTGGGACACCGGGAACATAATTGACTGGATTCAACTGTTCAGACCTTTTTTCCAACAGGTGCGATGGATTCCTCAGGTTCATAAACTGTTGCGAATTCTGTAAATTTAAGATATGGTAGTGTAAATTTATTTGTTTAACCTACCCAGAAATGACGGTGCGATTATGGCTCTAAACGATAAACTATTTCTACCGAAAGACATTGTCTGTCCAATCTGCGGCAAGGAGTTCAAGCGCTACCTGCTGAAAAAGAAGCAGTTCAGCCTTGATAAACGCGATATCGATTATCGCCCGGTTTATCTTGGCAACATTAACCCTCGCTATTTCAATGTTTGTGTCTGTCCTCACTGCTATTACGCTGCCGAGGACAAGTATTTCTGCCCGCTGATGTCAGAAATTGAAGCCAGACGCAAGGCTCTGCTCGACAACCACCGCTCACAGTGGGATGCCGCCAGCCGCGTCAGAGCCGCTTCTTCTGGCCAGCAGATCTGGAAGGATATTGAAGCAGAAAAGCTCAAAGAACTGACACCAACCAATATTGCCATTCTGCGACAGATCAAGCCCCTGCTTGAAAGAGTTGCCGGCGGTCTCAAAGACAAAGGGAAGCCCTTTAACGAACTACAGAAAGACGGTGACCTTGAAGCCGCTATCCGCAGCTGGGAACTGGCAGCAATATGTTGCAAAGCACGCAAAGCCAACCACCGTCTGCTTGGCTACACCTATCTCAACGCCGCCTGGACAGCCCGCGACGCCGCTGAACTGGCAACAGATCCGGCACTTCAGCAGCGCTACAGAGATTTCGAAAAAGCCTACCTCACCGAGGCTGTTTCATTTCTGACGATCACCAATGCCGCCACCAGCGTTGACGACGCCTTTATGCCAGATGGCACGAGAATTCCGAAAGAAAACATTCCGCAATCGCGGGTGTTTGAGATCATGTACATTCTCGCCGGCGCCAACCGTCTGCTCGGCAAATTCGACGAAAGCAACAAGTATCTTGAACAGATCATTTACGGCAGTCAGAGCGCCCAGGGGATTATTCTCTGGTTCGTTAACCAGGCCAGGGAAATGCGACACGAAACCAACACCCAGCCCAACATGCCAATTCCCCAGGATGAATCTGAAGATGAAGATCTTGAATAAATCAGCCCGCTCCGGCGGCGCCATCGCCATACTGATCATTCTGCTGCTGTTAATCGGCGGCGGCGTGGTTGGCGGCGTTCTTTTCTCCGGCAGCCGACAACAGAAGGCCCAGACCCAGCTGCTGGCCGAAGGCTATCTTAACTTCAACCAGGGCCAGCTCGAAAAGGCCTACGAAAAGTTTGCCGATGCCAGCCAGACCTTCTCAACCAGTCTTGACCTTTATCGCAAAGTTGCTTCGGGCACATTTCTCACCCGTGAAGAAGTGAACGAAGTGCTTGTAACCCTCTGTCTTTCTATCGCACATGAGAAGTTTTTCATGCTCGAAGCAGACACAACCTGGGTTAAAAAAGCTGAAGAAGAGCTGAAAAATATCACCGACGCCGAACGAAAAAAGGAAATCAGCCAGAATCTTGCCACCGCCAATGAAATAATCGAGCTTCTGACGCTGTTCAAAGCAGGCGACTACGAGAAAGCCATGAAAGATCTGCTTGAAGTCGAAAAAAAGGCGGCGGTTTCTGATCAGGATTTCTTTATTTTCGAAATCAGATTTCTTATTGCCTGTGGCAAATCACTGCAGGAACCCGCAATCATCAATCAGGCCCGCGAACTGCTTTTCTTCGCAACCACCGATCTTGGCATCAACAATGAAAAGACCCGGCAGCTCTGGGGTTTATTGACCAACTGATCTTGAAGTACAATCCGCAAAGTTTCGAAAAACAGGCCGCTCTATGGCCTGTTTTTGCTTCTTCAGGCAGCCTTATAGAAGACATTATTCTGCGAACCCGCCAACTATGGGGCCTGAGCCCGTTGGGCTGGATCGCCCCCGGCAGGTCTCAACCGGGTATTTGTGAAGATCTCATTGCAGAATTCGGAATCGACGCCTGTAGAGTCGCCCTGATCAGTGAATTCCCACACCCGCCCGCGGAGCCGTTGAATCAACTTGAAACAGCGTTCAAATGGCTGGCGCGAATTTTTCGTGACTCTCAGACAGACTGCAATGACAGCAACCCCGGCCCATGGCTTGAAGCGGCAGCACAGAGCCGCGACCACATCCTCTGCCGCAGCGATCTGCGGGCAGCGCTCATGGCAGTTAAACATGCGGCAAAGGTTGCACCGCCACGGATCAAAGCCGGCGGGCGCTTAAAAAGACTGGTTATTGCCTGCCTTTACCCTTTTGTGCCGATTCTGGCCGCACAACTGGCCGGGTCACCCGGGGAGCTTCTGCTGTCTGTGCCACAGATAGCAGAAGAGTTTCCTGAATATCTGTGCGTCAGATTTGCCATCGCAAACGGCGGCTGGCACAACAGGGTTTTTAACACTCAGCATTTTAAAAACGATCCCAAAGAAGCATTGCTTGAAGTAAAAGCAGTGGCCAAAGCAGTTGGTAGAAGAGAGTTTTTCATTCAAAATGCCGACGGGGGGCTGAAAATATGTTTCAGCTAAGCCAGCGCGAAGTCTTTGAACTCAGAATTCTCTGCCTGATACCGATTATCATTGGCTGCAGCATGATGTTCTTCGGCACCGATGCCGTGCCATTGCAACAGTTCATCGCCACCGGTGACCAGCAACTCAGTATCAAGCTCGACCAGGCTTTGAAGAGTGTCAGCAGAGTTGAACAGACCGGCGAAGACGCCCTCGACCATATCGTTATTAACGAGGCTTCAAGAGAGCAGCTGCTCGCCTGCCCCGGCATCGGCTCGAAAACAGCCGATCTGATAATGACAGAGCGCAGATTTGCTCCCTTCGCAGACTGGCGCGATTTTGACGACCGGGTAAAAAATATTGGCCCGGCAAAAATTCAGGCCATGAAAGAAGCCGGAGTAAGAGTTTCACGCGATGAAAAGTAAACGCAAAAGCCGGCTTTTTACAGCGCCACCGGATATGCTTGTCGGCTTCACCTCAGTATTTGTCTGTGGCCTGCTGTTTTCAGCTCTTCTGCCGGCCGGCATGCATATTGCAATGCTAGTTGCCGCTGTTTCCTGCCTGCTGCTCTCTTTTCCTGAAATATTCAGCAGACACAGGCTTCTCTTTCTTGCCCTTGCCGGCTTTCTTGCTGCCGCTTTCTATGGCAACCTGCGGGCTGAGCCAGAAGCGAATTTTTCTCACTTTCTCAGCCTCGACGGAGTAAGAGGGCATCTATCCGGACAATTCAAAGGTGAATTCAGGCTGAGTCGAAGCGGCAGCATCAGATTCAAGCTTCTCGACGCTACTTTTGCAGCAGACGATCAAAATGTGAAGGTGCCTGGGCTGGTCGAATGCATTGTTAAAAACCCAAACCTTTTTCCGGAGCCTGAACAACAATATGCCCTCACTGGTGCTTTTTCTGTGACACAACCCGGACGACCACCGACTTTTAACGCAGAGCAAATCAGCGGTGTAACCTCCGGCCCAGGGTTGACCGGACTGGCTGGAAGAGTGCAGCGAAAGCTCCGTGACGGGCTTAATACAGTATTGCCGCGCCGGCATGCCGGCATTGTCACAGGCTTCATTCTTGGCGATACCAGCCAGATACCACAAACTGAGAAGATTCTTTTCCGTGAAACCGGCATCAGCCATCTGCTCGCTGTTTCCGGGCAGCACATCATGGTCATTATTGTTTGTCTGGCGGCGCTTCTTCACTGGCTGAAGGTTCCACCCCTGTCGCGCAGCATAATGACCGCCCTGTTTCTTATTTTTTACGCCATGACCACGACCGGCAGTCCTTCTGTCTGGCGTGCTCTGATAATGTATCTTTGCGTCGCTGTAATTCTGCACATAGAGGCTTTTCCGTCACCGGTCAGACCGGTTTCAACTGCAGCTCTGATTCTGCTTCTCTATCGGCCGGCCCTGATTTTTAATGCCGCCTTTCAGCTCAGCTTCACAGCCGTATTGAGCATCGTCTTTCTACGCGAACCCATAGAAAGGCTGTTTCGCAGGTTTTATTTCCCTGAGACTTTTTCGCGTTACATGGCAGTTACCCTGGCCGCCAGCTTTGGAACAATACCGATGACAGCAATGCTGTTCGGAACCGTTTCAGCCTCTTCGCTGCTGGTAAACCCTCTGATAATATGGTCTTTCAGCTATATTCTTCCGGTTGCCTTCATTACTGCGGCCCTTTCAATTTTCTGGCCTGCCGCCTCAATAATCGTGGCCCCCGGGCTTTCACTGGTTCTTGATGGTCTTCTTGCGCTTTTGGGGAAGGCTCAGATGATACCCGGTCAATATTTTTATGTCGGCAACCTGCCTGGTTTCATAATTGCCGGTCTCTACGGTTTAATGCTCTTTCTGGCAGCGACCAGCAACCGCAGACAACTTGAAGAAGAGCTGGCGCAGATCACAGGCGCAGAAGCATCTTCTATCGTCGGCACCGGCATTGAAAAAGTGCCCGCGCAAAAAACGGCCGAAACTTTAAATAAGCAATCATCGCCCTTGGTGGCAAAGACTGATAGACACCCGTTCAGGCATGCCCCAACGCTGACCGCAATGGACGAAATGCTCTGCGAATGTGGCCTCAGACCACTCAAAAACCTGAAAACCGATGAAAAAACGCTGATTCCACTGCAGAACCTCAGCATCGACAGTCAGAATCTTTATCATCGTATTTCTGACCTCGACCGCAAAATTTTCGTTGCCGAGCCAGAAAGGCTTCTGCAGTCACATATTTTTCTGATGGCTTTAACAGGCAATGAAATCCTCAACCGCATCAGTACTCACCTTGATCCGCCGCCCGCGCCGGGAGAAATCCGTATCGGCCAACCTGTCAAAGACCGTTACCTGGCAGCTGCAGTTCTCGCCGACACTCTGCTTCATTCGTCGATTCTTACCCGGGCCCGTTCAGATGATTTCATGATGCTGATCTCCCGTGGACAGAGTGTTTTTGCGAGAGCTCGCCGACAGCTTGAACGCATTCTTGAAAATCTGAACTTTGAAGAAAGCATCGAGCAGCATTTTACTCTGCGCCATGATATGCTGGCGTGGTGTAACGAACTTATTAATTACGATTTAAATAGTAAACAGACAGATAGTAACCGCCTGAGGCCTGAACAATAATGAAAAGAAAGTTTCTTATCGCGCTTCCGACCATGTATTTTCTGGTGACTGGCCAGTTCGGGCCAGCTCTCAAGCAGTTTTTTTCAGTGCTCTTTCTTGTTCTGACAGTTATTTTCTATTTCGTCAGCCGCAACACCGAAGATCAGTATCACAGCCATTATTTTGGCAACTTCAAGAGTGGTATGCTGCTTCTGGGCATGGTGGTGCTTATCTGCTCAGCCTTTCCGGTCGGGGGCTATCTGGCAGAACCTTTAATCATGCCACATTCAGACCAGAACGCTGACGCAATCGTCGTTCTGGCTTCGGGGGCAACCATGGCTGGCGAACCTGGCTACAGCGGTTTTCAAAGGGTCACACACGGGCTCAGACTTCTACAGGAAAACCGCGCGCCAATGCTGCTCATCAGTACCGGTTACGCCTCATACCTCGGACACGCCGAAGCTGCATGGGTGGCCAGTTTCACGTCGATGTTCGCGGTCGATCACTCGAAAATAAAAATTCTGGTAAGTAAGGATATCGTAACAACCGCTGCCGAAGCGGAGTATCTCGAAAAAATGTTTGCTGCTGCCGGGTTAAAAAAGATACTGCTCGTAACCAGTAATGGCCACATTTTTCGCTCAGTTCATACCTTTGCCAGAAAGGGTTTCGAAGTGCTTCCGGCACCAGTTCACACCAGAGAAAGCGTTTTATATGCCTCGGAAAGCTACCTGACTTCACTGCACGCGGCCATTCATGAGTGGATTGGCATTATCTATTATGCCATCCGCGGAAGAATATAAAAAAAGTTAAATTATTTTTTCCCTTTTTTCCTTTTCATTTGATTTACCTGTGAGACCTCTTCGCGGTCATCAAAAATCAGGAGGAAAGAAAAAAATGGTAAGTGTTAATCGTGTTCTTATTGCCGGTAATCTCGCCCGCGACCCACAGATGAAAGAAACCAGCAACGGCCGCTCGCTCGCCACATTCCCGGTCGCCATCGACAAGCGCTGGCGCACCAGTTCCGGTGAGATGAAAAAGGAAACGGCTTTTTTCAGAATTGTTGTCTGGAACGGCACCGCTGAACTGTGCAACCGCTACCTGAAAAAGGGACGCTCAGTACTCGTTGAAGGCCGCCTCGAAACAAGGTCTTACCAGAACAGCGAAGGCAAAACCCAGTATATCACCCAGATCGTCGGCGATCAGATCACCTTTCTCGGCCGTCCTGAAAAGGACGATCACAAAACCGATGAAGACCCGTCAATCATTTAAAGAACCCTGAGATACCCTTAGACAACGGGCCTCCGGTTCAGGCGCATTGTATTCGGCGCAAACCGGGGGCTTTTTTCATACTTTTTCATATCAGAAAAGCGATGAAAAATTCGTCAAAATAGCTTATAATAGCTGTTAACCCATTTTTCGAAGGGAATTCATGAAACCGCAATATCGATTAAAGCTTTTTGACTTTCTCAATTGCCTTTCAGACATTCTCGACTGGATAAGCCCGGTATTGAACGATCATCACAAGCAGGTCGCCCTGATTGCCCTGCGCATCGCGGATGCTCTTGACCTGCCGGTTGTTGAACAGAACGAGATTGTCTGTGCCGGCATTCTTCATGATGTTGGAGCGATTTCACTCGCCGAACGCATGGAAACCCTCAAGTTCGAATATGCCAACGGCCAGGTTCATGCCGAAATGGGTTATCAGCTGATCAACATCTTCGAGCCGATGCGAAAGGCTGCAGAGATGATCAGGTTTCACCACACCCCCTGGAACCACGGCCAGGGTCGTTTCTGCAGTGGCTGGCAGGTGCCGCTCGGCAGTCGAATTCTTATGCTTGCCGATCGCGTTGCTCTGTTGATACGCCGCGAAAAAGGCGTACTCGGTCAGACCGAAGAAATCAAGGCTAAAATCATTGAAGCCGGCGAAGCAATGTTTGAGCCAAAAGTTGTCGAAGCCTTTCTCGAGCTGGCCGGAAAAGAGTATTTCTGGCTCGATCTGGTTTCACCAATGATCAGCAAGCAGCTTGAGCAATCAGTCATGCTTGAAACGATTCACATGAACAAGCGCGAACTGCTTTCTTTTTCGAGCCTGATACGCCGCATGATCGACTTCAGAAGTCCGTTTACCGCAACCCATTCGAGTGGGGTCTCGGCCACCGCCGAATACCTCGGCATGCTGGCCGGCCTCAACGAGCACGAATGTTTCGAACTGAAAGTAGCCGGCTATCTGCACGATCTTGGCAAACTGGCAATTCCGACCGAAATTCTCGAAAAGCCGGGCAAACTGACCGATGATGAGTTCAATCTGATGCGCGGGCACACCTTTTATACCTACCGCGCCCTCGAACCGATAGAAGACCTGGCTTTGATCAACAAATACGGCTCTTATCATCACGAAAGACTTGATGGCACGGGTTATCCGTTCAGGCTGAAGCGCAAGGACCTGCCGCTTGGCTCGAGACTGCTGGCAGTTGCAGATGTTTTTACAGCCCTGACTGAAGACCGCCCCTATCGCAAAGGTATGTCAAACGAGCAGACGATCATCGTCATCGATAAAATGGGCCAGAATAACAAGCTCGATGCCGAAATCATCGAACTGGTAAAAGCCAACCACGAAGCAATCAATCAGGCAAGAATCGAAGCCCAGGAAAAATCGCGCCAGGAATACCGAACATTTCTCGGGCAGCTCGGGGCAGGTGCGGCGGCATAACCGGCACACCACCGACCTGCGGCTAGTAGCAAGGCAGGGGGTTCACGCAGTTTAATCCAGCCCTCTGTCACATTTGAATTCAAAGGGTGTCAGTTTGTGCGTCATCCCTGCGTTTGTCCCCGAAGGGGGAAAGCAGGGATCTAAGCGGTTTAAAATCAGACTCCCGCCTCCGCGGGAATGGCGAGGGACTCTCTAATTCTTGTGTGACAGAGGACCAGCCTAACTGAATTTTACGGTTCCGCTTTGAAAAAACCCAGCAAGGCGTATAGCTTGAGGGCATTTTTGAGTTCTTCTTCCGAAACCCACTCATCATTTTTGTGAGCAACTTCTTCATGCCCCGGGCCAATGCCCAGAGTCGGAATACCGGCCATGCCGGCGCTGTAAACCCCGTCGGTCGAAAATGGCCAGATCTTGTCAACCGGCTC
>JAKQKW010000090.1 GCA_029560455.1 Candidatus Rifleibacteriota bacterium | reverse complement strand
AGAATGAATGGGCTGGCGCTCAGGCATTTTCTTCGTTCGACACCTACCTGGCTCCGTTCGTCAGAAACGACAAACTCACCTATGACGACGTTTTCCAGGGAATTCAGGAATTCGTCTACAACCTCAATGTGCCGTCACGCTGGGGTACACAGACTCCTTTCACTAACCTGACCCTCGACTGGAACTGCCCCGAAGACCTGCGCAGTCAGCACCCGCTTATCGGCGGCAAACCGACCGAATTCACCTATGGCGAACTGCAGCAGGAAATGGACATGATCAACCGCGCTTTCATCGATGTGATGAGCCGTGGCGATCACCGTGGCCGTGCTTTTACCTTTCCGATTCCGACTTACAACATCACCAAAGATTTCGACTGGGAACACCCGAACTGCCAGCCGCTGTTCGAAATGACTGCCAAATACGGTCTGCCGTATTTCCAGAATTTCATCAACTCAGATCTGCAGCCGAATATGGTCAGATCGATGTGCTGCCGCCTGCAGCTCGACCTGCGCGAACTGCTCAAACGCGGCAACGGCCTTTTTGGTTCGGCCGAACAGACCGGTTCGATCGGTGTCGTCACCATCAACCTGGCCCGCATCGGTTACATGCACAAAGGCAACTTCAACGCTCTTACCGACCGCCTCGGAACCCTCATGGAACTGTCGAAGAAGAGCCTCGAAGTCAAGCGCAAAGTTATTCAGGCCCGCATCGACAGTGGTCTGTTCCCATACACCCGCCGCTATCTCGGCACCCTGCGCAATCACTTCTCGACCATCGGCATCAATGGCATGAACGAATGCATCAGAAACTTTTCTGACAATGCCTACGACATCACTTCTGCCGAAGGCGTCGAACTGGCACAGAAGATTCTTGATTTCATGCGCGAACGCATCGTGCAGTATCAGGTTGAAACCGGCCACCTCTACAATCTCGAAGCCACTCCGGCCGAAGGCGCCACCCATCGCTTCGCCCGCGAAGACCGCAAGCGTTTCCCCGAAATCATTCAGGCCGGCACACCGCAGGCTGCCTACTACACCAACTCGACCCAGCTGCCGGTCGACTTCCAGGGCGACCTGTTCGAAATCATGCGCCACCAGGAAAAACTGCAGACCAAATATACCGGTGGCACCGTTCTGCACCTCTACGTCGGCGAACGCATTCCCGATGCCGAATCCTGCAAGCGCCTGGTCAGAAAGTCGCTCTCACAGTTCAGACTGCCTTATGTCACCGTCACTCCGACCTTCAGCATCTGCCCGAAACATGGCTACATCGCCGGCGAGCACCAGCACTGCCCGACCTGCGACACCATCGAGACCCGCAGAATCGTTGCCGAAGCTCAGAACGAAGGCCGTGAAATCGCACCCGACGCCGTTGTTCTCAAAGATGAAAACCGCCAGATCTGCGAAGTCTGGACCCGCGTCATGGGTTATTTCAGACCGGTTTCGCAGTTCAACGCCGGCAAAAAGAGCGAATACAACGAACGCGTTCTGCTCAATTCACAGGAAATCGTCAGAGAAGTAATCTGAGCGATTCTATTACGAAAAGTGCGCTCGACAGCATCGACCGGTGCTGTCGAGCGATTTACTGAGTTAAACCTGAAATTCTGCCACGATTACAGCAACCCGGACTGTCCTTTGCCAAGCACAGGAACCAGCCCCAATCAATAGAGCACCATAAATAAAATGCACGTTCTGAAAGACAAGGTAAGGGTAGGGGGCATGCAGCCTTTTACCATGATTGACTTCCCCGGCCGGCTGGCGAGTGTTCTATTTCTGCAGGGCTGCAATCTGCGCTGCCGCTTCTGCTACAACGGCACTCTGTTACCCGGAACTGCCCGTGAGCACATCACCTGGGAAGCAGTCATCAACTTTCTCAAAGACCGCCAGGGCTTTGTTGAAGGCGTGGTGTTCAGTGGCGGCGAACCCTGCATGCAGCCGGGTCTGCTTGACGCGATGCATGAAGTTCGCGAACTCGGCTACGAAATTGCGCTGCACACCAATGGCTTTTTCCCCGATGTCGTCGAAAAGGCGATCGAGCAGCGACTTTTGCAGTTCATTGCTGTCGATTACAAAGCTCCTATTGCCCGCTACCTCGAAGTTACCGGCCAGAGTGCCAGCGAAAAGTCATTCGGCAGGGTTGCCGAACTGATTGTCGCCTCCGGCATCAGACATGAGTATCGCACGACTTTTCACCCGCGCCTCATTTCTGAAAAAGAGCTGATGATCATGGCCGACTGGCTTGTCGACAAGAAAATCAGCAGTTTCGCCCTGCAGAAATTCAAGCATGGCGGCGCCTACGACGCATCACTGCCACCGGTAATCGGCCCCTGGATACTCAATACAACGCTGCTCAAACTGAAAAGCCGCTTCGCCAGCTTCACTCTGCGCAGCGACGGCAACACCGACCTGCAGCAGATCGCCGCCTGATTTTTTTGTTTTTGCCAGACCAGCCGATTTCCTCTTTAATTCAGGATTAAATAACAATCAATCGACACTTTTAGACCTTAAAATGGAATTTTGCCCGCGAAATTGCCACTCTTAAGATGCAGATTTCCGGTGAGTTCCAAAACCTGCATCAATAAACAAACAGAATCTAGCGCAATTGTCCTGACCGTATTGAACGGCTATTGACTTTTATAGTGGCGAAAAAGTATAAAGAGAGGGTTTTCGGCCGCTTTATCATCCCAATAAAGAAGGGTTTTTTATGGAAATCAGCCAGAAGGATTTGAACATTCAGACGCTGGGCAAGGCCAATTTTGATTCGCCGCTCAAACTTTCGACCGTCGATGGCGACTATCTGACCAACTACGTCGACGATCAGGAAAGGGTTCTCTATAACAACAGCCTCTGTAAACTCAAAGAAGAACTGGCAGCCGGCCGCGAGCCGCTGACCTTCGAAAAGGCCGGACCGCGCGAGAAAATTTTCTTCGACCCTTCACGCACCCGCGCTGGTATCGTTACCTGCGGCGGCCTTTGCCCCGGCATCAATGACGTAATTCGCGGCCTGGTCATGCAGCTGTATTTCTGGTATGGCGTCAAGAATATTTATGGTTTCCGTTATGGTTACCTTGGCATGATCAAAGAATCAGGGCTGCAGCCAATGGTGCTGGATCCTGATGTCGTCAGCGAAATTCACGAAAAGGGCGGCACGATTCTCGGTTCATCACGCGGCCCGCAGGACGTCGGCCTGATGGTCGACCGGCTGATGGATTTCAATATCAACATCCTGTTCTGCATCGGCGGTGACGGCACACTGCGCGGCGCCAAAGAAATCACCGACGAGATCAACAAGCGCGGGCTCGCCATTTCCGTTATCGGAATTCCGAAAACCATTGATAACGA
>JAKQKW010000061.1 GCA_029560455.1 Candidatus Rifleibacteriota bacterium | reverse complement strand
TACACCTACCTCGAATGAGCCTTTAACAGCGATAAAAAAGCCCCGGTGTCTGCCTTGCTGCACACCGGGGCTTTTTTTTACTGCGGGGCTTTTTTTATGCTTTCAACTGGACATCTTGTCGCGGAACTCCTGAAAAGCCTTCGCGATGGCATCGCCGGCTGCACCAAAAAACGTCAGTCTGACAGGTGAGTCATAAATGATAACGGTCGTCTGGCAACCTCTGAATCTGTCGCTGGAAATTTCGAGGTCTTCGACCGATTCCCAGGGAATAAACAGTGCCGGACTGCGAAACCGCAGCAGCAGAAATATCTGCAGAGAAAAGCCCTCTTCACTTACATGCGCTGTCAGACAGCTTTTGTATCTGCCTTTCCCCCACCAGCACCGGGATATCAGAGCGCTGACAAAACTGAATTTTCTGCCGGCAGCGATCTGCCTGTCATTGGCAGCAAACCTGCGCAAAAGCAGGCGCCAGCCGGAAAGTTCTGCCAGAACCGCGCCGGCAAACATCCAGATCAGCGCGAAAAACGGTATGAACAAAGCGATGACAACGTAAGCAGGCATCTCAGGGTTCTGCATGGTTTTCTCCCAATTCAGCTTCTCATGAAAAGGCGCCCGGAATCAGAAGATACCGGGCGCCGCAGTGTTCGCAACTAATCAGTCCTGTTTTTTCTGCTCTTTGGCCCAGCCGTCTTTAAGCGAGATGGTGCGGTTGAAAACCAGTCTTCCGGGGGCTGAGTCCTTGTCTTTGCAGAAATAGCCCATGCGCAGAAACTGCATCGGCACGCCGGTCTTCACTTCGGCAAGCGCCGGTTCGACGACACAGTCTTTCAGCACTTCAAGTGAGTCGGGGTTGATATTGTCGAGAAAATCGGTGCCCTCTTCGACCTTGTCGGGGTTTTCCTGCTTGAACAGGTGGTCGTAGAGCCTGACTTCGGCTTTAATACCTTCGCTGGCCGATACCCAGTGCAGGGTGCCCTTAACTCTTCTGCCATCGGGGGTTGAGCCACCGCGGCTTTCGGGGTCGAGTTCACAGCGCAGTTCGACGACATTGCCCTGAGCGTCTTTGATGACTTCTTTGCAGGTAATGTAATAGGCGTGTTTGAGGCGGATTTCAGCGCCCGGAGCCAGCCGGAAGAATTTCTTCGGCGGGTTTTCCATGAAATCTTCCTGTTCGATGTAGATTTCACGGGTAAATTTTACTTTGCGGGTGCCGGCGTTCGGGTCTTCTGGGTTGTTTTCGGCGTCGAAATATTCGCTCTGGCCTTCGGGGTAATTGGTGATCACCACTTTCAGCGGCTTGAGAACGGCCATGAAACGCAGAGCACTGCGGTTCAGGTCATCGCGCACGCAGTTTTCGAGCAGGCCGAATTCAACGGTGCTGTTGGCTTTGGCAACGCCGATGCGTTCGCAGAAGTCACGCAGGGCCGAGGCGGGGTAGCCGCGCCGACGCATGCCTGAGATCGTGGGCATGCGCGGGTCATCCCAGCCCAGAACCTTCTTTTCCTGAACCAGGCGCAGCAGTTTGCGCTTGCTCATGACCGTATAGGTCAGGTTGAGGCGGGCAAATTCGTACTGATGTGGTTTTGCGGGCACCGGCAGGTTTTCGATGAACCAGTCGTAGAGCGGCCGGTGATCCTGAAATTCGAGGGTGCAGATCGAGTGGGTGATATGTTCGAGCGCGTCAGACTGCCCGTGGGTAAAGTCATACATCGGGTAGATGCACCACTGATTGCCGGTGCGCGGGTGATGCGCATGCAGAATGCGGTAGAGAACGGGGTCACGCATATTGATATTCGGCGAGGCCATATCGATTTTAGCGCGCAGCACGCGTTCGCCGTTCTTGAATTCGCCGTTTTTCATGCGGGTGAACAGGTCGAGATTCTCTTCGACGCTGCGGTTGCGATAGGGTGAATGTTTGCCGGGCTCGGTCAGGGTGCCGCGGGTACTTCTGATTTCATCGGCGTTCTGATCGTCGACATAGGCTTTGCCGTCTTTGATGAGCAGCACGGCCCAGTCATAAAGCTGCTGGAAATAGTCAGAAGCGTAATATTCATGTTTGCCCCAGTCGAAACCTAGCCATCTGACGTCTTCCTTGATCGAGTCGATGTATTCCTGTTCTTCTTTCACCGGATTGGTGTCGTCGAAACGCAGGTGACAGCGCCCCTTGTAATCGCGCGCGAGGCCGAAGTTGAGGCAGATCGACTTGGCGTGCCCGACATGCAGATAGCCGTTCGGTTCAGGTGGAAAACGGGTAACGACCCCGGTGTGTTTGCCTGATTTCAGGTCTTCATCAATGATATCGCGAATAAAATTCGAACCACGGGTGGTTTCTTCAACGCTCATCTACATACCCCATTTATCTGGTTTGGCATTTAAAACACCGCGATTCTATCACAACCGCACTGGCATTTTCCAATTTTTCCAGCATAATTACCTCAATATTGCCATTTAACTATTTCAGCGCAGTGTATATGAAGTGAAACTCAGGATCTTCTGCACCACCTGATTCTGGCTAAGCAATGGCCAGAGAAGGTTTTTCTGCCTTGATTCCAGAAACATGTGCATTCGCCCGCGCATGCCAGGAACCTGCTTTTCAATCCTGTCAATTCTTGCTGCAGTCGCCTCGAAACGGAATAATGTCTGAGGCAAATCCTGGGCAGAGGCACGTGCCTTTTCGAAAACCTGCCAGATTCTGGCATACGAAACAAATCCCCGCGGGTTGAATGAAAAGCGGCGCTGCATCGGGTCGAGTTCAAGAAGCTTCAGATTAAGCTCATCGATTTGAGAGGCAGGCAGAAAAATCTGCCGCGAAATATCGGCAAGCTTTTTCCAGGCATCGAGATAATCGGGGTCCATTTCTACCGCGCGCTTAAATGCTCGATAAGCTTCGAGGTCAAGGTCCTGTGCTTCTTTTAAAAGACCCAGCAGAAAAAACACCTGCGGCTTTGGCTTTTCTGCATTCGCAAGTCGCTCAAGTATCCTTTGCGCAACCGTTTTACTCAGTTTTCGATTGAAAACACCCTCGCAACCAAAACACAGACTTGCCATGCGGCCAAATTGTTCTGGCATCCGTTCAAAGGCAATCTCGTAGTGCTTTTCCGCTTCTGCTTTTCGACCAGACGCGTAAAGTTTTTCTGCCAGACGCCATTGAATACAATAGGCATCGATAAACAAATTTGAGGCACGCTCGTAGATTTCCAGACTGCGTTTACGCATGCCAAGCCAGGAAATCCGGTCGCCCTCTTCTGCCAGCCTCACAGAGGCCACGACTTCGTCGAAAAATTTCGCGTCATCATTTTTACCTCTGGCGCGCAAAACATCTGCAAGAACTTTATAGCCCAAAACCCGGTCACCGGCCTTCTGTTCACCATCAGTCGGATCGATTTTCAAAGCAAGCCTGATCGCCTCTTCAGCTTCTGGCAGTTTTCCCTCCTCGAGCAGAATACGGGCTTTCCAGATCAGTGGTCGTTCTTCAAAGCGGTCGAGCTCATAAAGCGTTTCCAGCCATTTCAATACGGCAGAGCCTTCGACTTCGACAAGCAGTCTGTATGCCAGATCGTCAAAACTGTTTTCAAGAAGGTAGGCTTTCAAAAGCATCGAAGCCTCGCTTTTACGGCCGGAAGAAATCAATGCCCTGGCCAGCATGCACGGAAATGCCACGTTAACATCAGCTTCAGGATAGTCATTGTGGCTGTAAGCGAAGTTTTTATAACCGGTCAATTTTTCGGCAATGTCTGATACGTTCCACCACGGGGCTGTTTTTGCGAGGTCAAGAATCTGTTCATATTCACCGCTCAGATAATAAACCAGCGCCAGTCGACTCAAAAGGTCGTCAAATTGAAGACTGGCTTCTGAAAATTCTGACAGGCCAGCTCTGCCAGCCTGCCCGGCAGATATGGAAATAACTGCTTTGATAATTTCTACCGCCTGTGCTCCAAGGC
Source organism: Candidatus Rifleibacteriota bacterium (assembly GCA_029560455.1). The sequence goes on along the minus strand of JAKQKW010000061.1, from coordinate 7,430 downwards.
CATTCTGCGCCAGAACGGCCAGATACTTTTCAAATTCACGCCCGCGATGATTACCCCACAAGTCAGACAATGGTATTGCTTTCAGAACAGCTGCCACTGATTCCTCGATCAGCTCTGCTTTTTTAAGACTGCGGCCGAGCAAAGCCAGTTTGACTGCCAGCTCGTGCTGTTCTCTGGCAAGAAGTTTGCGGTTCTCAACGTTGGTATCTTCTGCGGCAAGAAATATCCTGATCTGCTCTATCGCCAGATCAATTTCATCAATCGCGAGAAGCAGTTCGATGTAAGCCTTTCTTGGCTTAAAATTTGCCGGAGTAAAATCCGGGTGTGAAGCAAGATATTTTTCAATAAAGCTTCTTATTTCCTGTTCAGCAGATGTACCAGCCAGAGATGCATGCCTTACCAGAGCAGACCACAGATCAACGGCAGGCTTTTTCCCTAAAATTTCCTGCTCGAATTTAAGCAGAACATCTGCAGTCAGCGAATCTGGCATCTGCCGATCGAGGTTTGAAAACATGGCAAAAGTATGGCTTGAATCAGGCAGATTGCCGGCAACCTTCAGGGCTTCTTCGATTCGCCCTGCTCCAAGAAGGCCAGTAAGGTAATGATGCCTGGCCATTGCCCGCTGATAATCCTTATCACCGCCAGCTGAATATTCCGAGATGTTATAATTTGACTGGTTCATTCCGAAAGGCAGATTTTGCTGCGGTTCATTTACTGCTTCGGGAAATTTTTTATCCAGAGCCTCGAAAAGAAGCACATCCTGATCGCTGTTAACCAGTTGCCAGAGAGGCCTGGTGACCTTGTCGATATTTTCGAGAATAATTTGTCTGACCAGAGACTTCGAGGGGTTTTCCGGGCTGATCTCAAGTTCCAGACCAGAGATCAATAAAGCTTCAAGTATCAGGCTTCTCACTTCGGGTTCTGGTAATCCTGAGAGATCAGGTATTTTTACCCTCTGCTGAAAAGCCGGTTTTTTTGTATAGAATTTCAACAGGGCCGCAAAGTTACCCTTTACATCATCCAGATTTCCGGCAATTTCAGCCCCCCGCAATTCGGTCCTTATCTCTTCAATCGCCTGCAACGCGTATTCCTTCATACCAAGTCCGTCAGGAATGTTTTCGCGCATCTGTTCAAGACTGACTGCTACCGCTTTACGATCACCCTGCAGCATATCAATGATCACACATGCAATTTTCATCCCCAGAGCCGCGCGGCTATTCTCCGCTTTTTCCTTTTTCATCTTCTCAGCGATGGTATTCCAGGTTTCAGGGGCCGGAATTATTTCCAGGAGATCGTTAAATTTTGGAGCTGCTTTTGTTTTTTCAGGAATTTCGCCGTAGCCATATGAATAAAAATCGCCTCTGTTCTGCTCCAGAGAATAGTTGAAACATTTTTTAAAAAGCTGAAACCATTTATCCGCAGCTTCATCTGTCTTCATGCCGTTTCTACCCTCTTTATACCGGGCCAGTTCCTGGTTCAGCAGCCCCTTTTCTGCGTCAGAACCGGCAGTCAGCTTTTCTTCAATTTCCTGACTCAGAGAAGCAACCAATGCAGCGGCAGCCGGCAGGTGATGCAAATCAGCAGCCCGGGCTGAATCAACCGCAAAACTGGAAAACGAACATACGAGACCGGCAAGAACTATTTTTGGAATTTTCATGTATCCTCCTCAAAATCTTTTGCAACAATCTATCATTCATCACCCCCTTCGAACAAGTCAGATTGGCAATCAACTCCTGATAAAAGTCATATGATTCAATAAAAAAGAGCAACGGACCTGCCCGACAGAGTCTTGATGGCAAAAGAATTGGACAAGCGCAGCGAATGCCTTTATAATGCGGCAGAATCTCAATACTGGTGAAGGCAATGAAAAACGAAATCAACTGGCAGTGTGGCGAAAATGGCGGGTTGCCGATGAAGCTTGCGGAAAAGGGCCTCGATTTCAAGGGGCGCACCGCGTTTTTCTTCTGGTTTTCCGGCCTGGTTGCTGTGCTGTCAATGGTCTGGGTCATCATTCTGTCGCTCAAGCTGCTGCAGTTTTCACGCACCGACCCTACCCTGCCCTCATATTACGTGACCATCGCGTTTCTCTGCATCGCCGTCAGTGCCGCCAGTCTGTATAGTTTCTATCGCCTGTTCAAAACCAGACGGGCCTTCAGCAAAAACATCGAAATCGCAGACGGCACCGTTACCTACTGCGAAACCACCGACAAGGGCAAACGCGAATGGCAGGAAAAACTGCGCAAATTCGAAGGCATTGCTCTGCGGCACTACGACTACCGCGGCGTCGATTCGTGGTACATTGCCCTGATTCACAAAGACCGCGAGCGCTGCTTCCCGGTATTTGCGCCTGACTACGACTCGCGCCTCGCTCCCGAAACCGAAAAACGTGAACTGCTGGCCCGCTATGGCAGCATGTTCGGCCTGATAACCAGCTACGAGAAAAAAGAAGAGAAAAAAGAAGCATGAAAGTAAAAGCAGATAAACGCCATTCAGCCAACCCCGGCAAAATAACCTGGCAGCCCGGAACCGTTCTTTCACCGGTGCCGGCGGTCATGGTCACCACAGTCGGCAATGAAGGCCGCCCGAACATCATCACCATCAGCTGGGCCGGCACCGTCTGCTCTGAGCCGCCGATGCTCTCGATCTCGGTTCGCCCCGAACGCCATTCATTCAAGCTGCTGCGCGAAACCGGCGAATTTGTCGTCAATATTCCTGACCGCAAAATCGTGCGCGCAACCGATTACTGCGGCGTTGTCTCGGGCCGCGACCTCGACAAGTTTCACGAAACCGGTCTGACAAGCGGGCGCAGCGAAACGGTCAAGGCCCCGATCATCATTGAATGCCCCATCAATATCGAATGCAAAGTTGAGCGCGAAATCGAACTCGGCTCACACAGCCTGTTTCTGGCACGCATTACCAATGTTCAGATTTCTGCCGATCTCATCGACGACAAGGGCACTCTGAACGCCGAAAAAGCGGCAATCGTCGGCTATGCCCACGGTCATTATTACCAGCTTGGCAGGCAGCTTGGCCACTTCGGCTTCAGCGTGAAAAAGAATTGAAAAGCACAGATCTGCTGATAATTGGCGCCGGCCCGGCCGGTCTGATGGCGGCGATTCGCGCGGCCGATCTCGGGCTGCAGGTCACGATTCTCGAATCGATGCCGAAACCGGCCCGCAAACTGGGCATTTCGGGCAAAGGCCGCGGCAACCTGACCAATACCGAGCCATTCAATACGTTTTTAAAACACTTCAACAATGAGGGCCGGTTTTTGAAATCGGCATTCAAAGCCTTTTTCAATACCGATCTGGTCGAATTCTTCAATAAAGAAGGCCTGCCGACGGTCGAAGAACGCGGCGGCCGCGTTTTTGTCGCTTCCGGCCGTGCCGTCGAAGCGGTCGCCTGTCTGCACAAAGCCATCGAACGCCGCCGGGTGCAGCTGGTGGTCAACCGCCCGGTTACCGGCCTGATTGTCGAAAAAGGTCAGTGCCTCGGCGCCATTGCCGGCGGCAAACCATGGCTGGCCTCGGCAACCCTGCTCGCCACCGGCGGTCTGTCATACCCGGCCACCGGCTCGACCGGCGACGGCCTTAAATTTGCCCAGGCATGCGGTCACGAAATCGTCACCCCCCTGCCCGCGCTCGTGGCCCTGAAAACGCCAGAACCCATGCCCGAATATCTTAAAGACGTCGCTCTGCGCAACGTCTCGGCCGAACTGCGGGTTAACGGCAAAAAGGTCGCCGCCGAATTCGGCGAAATGACCTTTCTCGACGGCAATCTCTCAGGGCCGATAATCATTACCCTGAGTCGCCAGGCAGTGCCTGCGGTTCACGCCGGCCATCTCTGCGAAATATTCGTCGACCTCAAACCGGCACTCGACCACGCCAAACTCGATCGCCGCATTCTGCGCGACTTTGAAGAAAACCACAATGCGCGCCTCGATGAAGTGATCGCCAAACTTCTGCCGGCCGGCATGCGCCAGTTTTGCCTGCAGCAGCTCGAACTGAGTCCTTCGCTGAAAATAGCCCAGGTCACCGCCGCTCAGCGCCGGCTGCTGCGAAACTGGCTCAAAGAGCTGAAATTCACGATAACCGGCAGTGCCCCCTGGGAACAGGCGATCGTTACCGCCGGCGGCGTTTCGACGCGCCAGATCAACCAGGCCACCATGGAATCAAAAATTGTCAAAAACCTCTACTTCGCCGGCGAAATAATCGATATCGATGCCGACACCGGCGGCTACAATCTGCAGGCAGCCTTCTCGACCGGCTGGCTTGCGGCCAACTCGCTTAAAAAATAACAGCAATAACTTACAGGCCTGGCTGTCGAAACTGCTGAAGCCTGCTTTGCTCTTACTGAACCCGTATATAAAGGAAAAATAAAATGAAACTGCTGATCAGACAGCTTGAAGTCAGCCTCGAATACACCACCGACGATGTTCTCAAAGCCGTCAGCCGCCGCCTTAACTGCCGCAGCAACCAGATCAGCAGCTGCGAAGTGACGCGCCGGTCGCTCGACTCACGCCCGATGCGCAGTGCCCCGGTTTTCGTTCTGACTGCCGAAGTCGTCATGCAAAACGGCTTCAGCCTGCCGCAGCATGCTCCCAAAGACGTCGAACCAATCAGTAACGAAGCTGAACAGCCATTTATTTCTGCACCGCTGCCGGCAAAAGCTGAATTCAAGCGACCGGTTATCGTCGGAGCCGGCCCCGCCGGTCTGATGGCCGCCTATCACCTGGCCGCAGTCGGTGCCCGCCCGATTCTCATCGAAAGAGGCGCCCGCGCCGAAGACCGCCGTGCTGTCGTCGATGCCTTCTGGCGCCAGGGAACCTTCGACCCCGAAAATAACGTTCTTTTCGGTGAAGGCGGAGCCGGGCTGTTCTCTGATGGCAAGCTCACCGCCCGCAGCAAAGATCGGCCGCGCATCAGGCACTTTTTTCAGACCCTCGTCGATTGCGGCGCGCCGACAGATATTCTGATTGATTCTGAACCCCATATCGGCAGTGACGTGCTGCAGAAAATCGTTCCGGAAATGCGGCGCCGCATTGAGGCTGCCGGCGGCGAAACTCTTTTTAATACAGCCATGACTGACCTGCTCGTCGAAAACGGCCGTCTGACCGGCCTGATTGCAGGCGGCAGAGAATTCCGCACCGACAATCTGATTCTTGCAACCGGCCACAGTGCCAGAGATGTTTACCATCTGCTCGGCGAGCGCCAGGCGACCCTGCAGGCCAAGCCGTTTGCGGTAGGTATCCGCCTTGAACTGCCGCAGCGGCAGATCAATCAGGCGCAGTATGGAAAATTCGCCGGGCATGCCAGGCTCGGAGCCGCAAGTTACAAACTGACACGGCGTCCCGAAGGCACTGCCAGGGCCTGCTATTCTTTCTGCATGTGCCCGGGTGGCCTGGTAATCACATGCGCCTCTGAAAATGGCGCTCTTACCACCAACGGCATGAGTTATTCACAACGCGGCAGCATCTGGGGCAACGCCGCTTTCATCGTGCCGATCGAGCCTGCTGATTACGCCGGCTTTGCCGGGCCGGAAACCCACCCCGAACTCGCCGGGCTGAATTTTCAGCTGGCAATGGAAAAAGCTGCATTTCTGGCCGGCGGCGGTGATTTCAGCGTTCCGGCACTGATGCTGCCTGACTTCATCAACGGCAAAATCTCGGCAAACCTGCCGGCTGACCGTTCGTGCCCCCTCTCAAAACCGGCTTCCTTCGATAAAATTCTGCCTGATTTCGTTCTCAGCACACTGCGCACTGCTGTTCCGAAAATGCTGCGCGAGCTCAACGGCGTCAACCAGAGTTCGGCAATCGTCTACGCTGCCGAAACACGAAGCTCGAGCCCGGTTCGCGTCGTGCGAAGCGATGACGGCTTTTCACCGGCAATCGCAGGCCTCTATCCGGCCGGTGAAGGCGCCGGTTACGCCGGCGGCATCGTCAGTTCAGCCGTCGACGGCCTCAAGGCTGCCGAACAGGTCGCCGCCCGCCTGCACGGCTGACAAAACACCCACAATCCAGACATAAAACTAATGCCCGCCATTTTCGGTCGGGCAGTTCAGACAAGCCTTAATTTGCCATATTACAAAATGGATACAGCAGGTCAGGCGATTGCATAAGCGACGCTTGTCGAGCATCCCATAGCTCCCCGTGAACGATGCCGCTAAGACCGGACGTTTTGCCTGGAGGGCAAAACGCGGGCGATTGCCGCAGGATGCGGCTTAGAGCCCGTGTTCCGGTCGCGCGAGCAGAGTGAACAAATGGAGCTATGAGGGTGCGAAGATCGCAGAGCGTTGCAACGCCTGACCGGCTGCAAAAAAGAAAACGGGCTAAAAAAAAGGGCCCCTGGTCAAAAAGCCAGGGGCAAAGTGAGAGGATCTTTTGAGAGGATACGTGAAGTCGCGCGGGGACGCGACTAAGCGTAAATTCAAAGGTTTAACATTTTTGCATCCGCGAACCGGAGCTGATTTTGAAAGAGCAGAACCGAATTCTACCGCCTTGCGGTGGTGCAATTCATTAAACCCATAGTTTTCAAAGAACAACAAAATTATATAGAGCAAGTTCCGTGCCAACTCAAAATAACAAAAAACAGACCAAAACGCAAAGGTTTTTTACAATTTATGTGTAATTTTCACACATTGTGCGAAAATCACACACACAATTAATCTTCTAGGCTTAAGAATAAGAAAATCGACCCCGACCGTCAAGTCCTGTCGATCTCGACCTGTTCAAGGCAAAAACAAATCCAGAGCCTTACGCAAGATGACCAGAACTGCACCTGTCGACAAAAAAGCATTGCACCAGACTCCACAACCAGGAGGCAAAAAGAAGCCCTTTAGCCGGTATATTTTCCTGCTGGTCTTCAGCAGTTCATGTTCGAACGCGCCAACAGAAGTTTTTTTCATTATTGAATTTGCTTGACCATCAGGTTATAATCTCTTCTTAATCTTCACCGCAGGCAGGGGCTCAGCATGGACCAGTTATTTTACGCATTTTCAAGAGAAAAGGGCATTTCGTTGACCTTTGTCGATGTCACCGAAGCGGCCAAAACTCTTGAGAAAAAGCACCTTTCTGGCCCTACCGCCGGCCGTTTCCTGGCTGAAGCCCTTGTAGCAGTAGCCATACTTTCGGCCGACCTCGGCGGCGAAGATGAACGCATTTCCCTGCAGGCACAGGTCAGTGGCCCAATTGGCGGCTGTCTCGTCGATGCCTCCAGAAAAGGCAATCTCAGAGGCTACACTACCATAAAGATTCTCAACGATTACGACGGTACCGACTCGACCCCGCTGAAAGACGTTTTTGGTGATGCCGGCGCCCTGACCATGATCCACTCTAACAGCCGCAGCGTTATTTCTCAGTATCAGCTGAACTGCAACCCTATGAATCTGAGACACGGTCTCGCCCGCTACTTTAATGACGTGAAACAGCAGCC
>JAKQKW010000053.1 GCA_029560455.1 Candidatus Rifleibacteriota bacterium | reverse complement strand
GGTTTCGACATCTGCCGCAAAATTCACGAAAACCCTCTTACTAACGAGATTCCGATTCTGTTCATTTCTGCCAATGATGATCTTGCCAGCAAGGTGAAGGGGTTTGAGGTTGGTGGCGTCGATTATATAACCAAGCCATGGCAGAAAGAAGAGATTCTGGCCAGGGTCAGAACGCATCTGCGCCTGCGCCAGGCCCTGTTGAACCGCATTGAGTTGCAGAGCATGCGGCTGAATCGCCTGAAAGCGGCTCAGGATGCCATTCTGGTTAAAGCGGTCGATGCCCCTGAAGCGAAGTTTTCGGTTCTTTTCAGGCCATTGCAGGAAGTGGGCGGTGATTTTTATGATGTTATTCCGATTGGTGAAAAAGTATATGATTACGTTGTAGCCGATATCAGCGGGCATGATGTTGGCATCGCTCTCGTCACTTCTGCCCTGAAAATGCTGTTTCGCCAGAACTGCAGCATTCTTTCAACGCCCCGCGATGCGGTGTTTGATATTAACAGGGCTATTACCAGTGTGCTTCAGCCTGGCCAGTTCGTTGCCATGACCATCGTCAGAATCAACAGAAAGGCCGGCAAGGCCTGGGTGGTCAATGCCGGTGGCCCGTCTCCGATCCATTATTCGGCCGAAGACAAAAGTTGTCGGCCAATTGAGGTGACTGGCGACCTGGTCGGGCTTTTTCCCGATGTTTCATTTCAGCTCAAAGAAATCAAAGTGAGCCCGGGCGACCGCATTTTTATCTTCTCTGACGGGCTTCTTGATCAGTTCAACAGCGAAAGTTTTCTCTGGAAGGCAAAAATGGAGCTTGCCGCCCGACTTTTTGAGAGGATCGCGGGCACCCCGGCCGGATTGCTGCAGGAGGCTCTGGCGAAGCAGATAGACAGGTTGCCCATTCCTGAAGACGATATGGTTGTGCTATGCGTGGAAGTGTAGCCATGACAGGAAAACCGGTTAAAGTTATCAGGAAAAAATTACGGGCAAATGTCGAGCATCTCGACCAGCTTTGCGCCGAACTGCGTGAAAATCTCGGCAGCTGGCGGTCTGAGGGAGAGTTGTTTGCCTGTGACCTTCTTTTGCGTGAGGTCATGTTGAATGCGATCATGCATGGCTGCCCGGAGGCTTCTGATAGCATGGTCAGGTGCAAGCTGTCGTTTTTCAGCGATGGTCTGCAGATCACGGTTCAGGATGAAGGCTGCGGCTTTGACCGCAACGTCTGGATGGCGAGGCCCTACGACCCCGATAAAGATTCCGGGCGCGGGCTGATGATCATCAGGCGTTATGCCGACCGTTTCAGATACAATTATTCCGGAAACTGCCTTTCTATAAAAAAGCGTTTGCAGATCGCCTGAATCTGACTTGTCTGGCAATTGCTGCATTTGTCTGCCGGTTATGTTAGAGTTATGCCGGAATTGCAGGTTTTTTGACTGGAGAAAGCTATGCGTGTTGTCGACCGTACCCCTGAGATAATTACCAGAGCGAACGCCGCTTTTGATACCAACCCGTTTTTTGAGCCTTTGAGCGATGCCCAGCGCGACCAGGTTATCGGCAAAGCCGGAACTATCGAGGCTTATGCTGATAATGAATATATTCTCAAGGCTGGTGATCCGGCCGATTTTCTTTTTGTAATCATTTCTGGCGAGGTATCTGTCGTTGTCGGCGAAGGTGATGATCAGATAGAAATTTCGCGTCTGGAACGTTCACAGATGGTTGGGGAACTGGCCGTCATTCTTAACGAAAAGCGTACGGCATCGTGTGTTGCCCGCGGCGAGGTGCTGATTCTCAAGCTTGCCCGCGAGGTTTTTCGCAAAGTGGTTCTGGCGGTGCCGGAGGCGAGCTTGTCGATGATGCGCATACTGGCTGAGCGGCTTAAAAAGACTTCGCGCCCGCCAGCGCACCGTGATTATCGCGCTGATTCACCGATTCCACCAGTTGAAGTTCTCAGACTGCTGCCGATTGGCTTTATGCAGCGACACCGGGTTGCGCCGGTAAAAAAGCAGGAAAACCGGATATTGATCGGTTACTGCGACCGTATGGATGATAACCTGCTGTCTTCTATCAGCAATCTGCTGCCGGCCATGAAGATCGAGCCGGTATCGATTGAGAGTGATTATTTTCAGAAGATCATGCAGAATTATGGCGGCGAAGCGGTGGCAGCCGAGCAGGCAGCGGGCGGTTCGGGCATAAAGAGCATCGATGACCTGCTGAAGCGATTGGTTGAAGAGGGGGGCTCTGACCTGCATCTATCTGCCGGCCAGGTGCCGAGATGGCGCATGGATGGTCTTAGCAGGCCGATTGCCGGTTTTCTTAAGCTGGCGCCGAGAGAAGTTTTTCAGCTGCTCGAGCCGATCATGCGACCCGATTCGATTGAAGAATTCAATAAAACTGGCGACGAAGACTTTGCCTATGCCATGGATAAACACTCGCGCTTCAGAATCAATCTGCTGCGTGATCATAATGGTGTAAGCGCTGTTTTCAGGCATATTCCAAACACGATTTTTACTCTTGAAGAACTGGGCATGCCAGAGGTTCTGCGCAAATGGGCCGAAGCTCCGAAAGGTCTGATACTGGTTACCGGCCCGACCGGCAGCGGTAAGAGCACTACTCTTGCGGCGATGGTCGATCACATCAATCGCAGCCGCGAATGTCACATACTCACAATCGAAGATCCGGTTGAATTTGTGCACCAGAGCCGTAAGGCACTTGTCAACCAGCGTGAAGTCGGTGTACATACGGCGTCTTTCTCGCGGGCGCTCAAGGCGGCGTTGCGCGAAGACCCCGACGTTGTGCTTGTCGGTGAAATGCGTGACCTGGAAACCATTTCGATGGCGATTGAAACAGCCAATACCGGTCATCTGGTGCTGGCCACCCTGCATACTTCGACGGCAATGAGTACGATCAATCGCATTGTCGACCAGTTTCCGGCAGAATCACAGGAGCAGATCCGCGCCGGTCTGGCTGACAACCTGCTCGGCGTCTGCTGTCAGACCCTCTGCCGCAAAATCGGCGGTGGGCGTGTGCCGGCGCTTGAAGTTCTGGTAATGGACTACGGCATGGCAAACATGGTGCGTGAGGGCAAGACGCACATGCTGTTGACAGGCATGACTACCGGGCAGAATCGCGGCAATCGGCTTCTTAATGATGATCTGGCAAGACTGGTGCGCGCCGGTAAAATCTCAAAAGAAGAAGCTCTCAGCAAGGCCGTCGATTCGGCTGATCTGGCGAAAAGGGTTGGCGTCGCTTCCTGAGCTGTGGCTCAAGCCTGGTTTTCAGGTTTAATAAAACGATTCAACATCGCGGCCAGTTCATTTCTTCTGAATGGTTTGCTGATGCTGGCGGTAAATCCATGTTTTTCTGGTTCGGCCATAACCGGGTCTTCTGAATAGCCACTTGAGACAAAAACCGGGATTGTGGGCGAAATTTTGCGTATGGCCGCCTGGGCCTCGAGACCGCCCATTCCGCCGGGGATTGTCAGGTCAAAGATCATGCCGGCAATTTTTCGGCCACTGGCGGTTCCGGAAAAATGCCGGCGGTATTGCAGCCATATCCAGAAAGTGACGCCAGTGCAGAGCGCATTGGTCATAAAATAGCTGAACATAACGGTCTTGACGTCAACGGTAAACATTTTCAGCTCCCGGGTAAATTCAGGACAAAAAGTCAGGCAGTCGCAAGTTCAGCTTCGATAATTTTTTCTACTTCGTGCCACTCTTGCTGCAGCTCTTTAAAAGAGTCTGCAAGATTTTGCGGATTATCGCCGGCAGCGGTTTCGATTTTTCCGGCAAGTCTGCCCAGTCTGGCGAAGGTGAGGGTCAGGGCCGAACCTTTCAGGGCATGGGCTGATTTACGGATTGTCTTTTCATCACCGAGTTCGATGCTTTCTTCTAAAGCCTTGATTCGTGCCAGGGTGTCTCTTCTGAAACCTGCAAACAACTGCCTGAGAATATCGGGGTCATCGCCAATCTGATTCAGAAGTTCTTCGCGTGTGAATCTTGTGCCCTGTTCTTCGGGTTGAGTTTTATGATCGGCCGGAGTGTTCAATCTGTTTCCGAAAAAATGCTTCAGAACCTCTGCCATTGCTTGAACGGTTACAGGTTTGGTCAGGTAGCCATCCATGCCGGCAGCGAGATTCTTTTCGAGTTCTTCTTTGATTGCCCCGGCAGTCAATGCCACAATCGGAGTATGTTTCCCGGTTTTTTGTTCAAAGTCGCGGATTTCGACTGTCGCCTGGCGGCCATCCAGCTCCGGCATGCTGATATCCATGAATATCAGGTCAAAATTTTCTTTTTGGACGATTTCTACAGCTTTTCGGCCATTTATGGCTTCGACAAATACGGCATTTGGCAACATTCTGCTGATTATTGCCCTGGCCAGAAAGGTGTTGGTTGGTATGTCTTCTGCAATCAGGATTTTGCAGACACAGTCATTGTGGAATGGCGGTGCGGCTGCAACTGATTTGCCGGCAGCAGCTTCCGTCTTCGTCGACTGGGGAAGAGTGCCAGTTCTGCAACTGGTTTTCAGAGTGAAGAAAAAGTTTGAGCCTTTTCCCAGTCCGCTTTCCAGTTGAATACGGCTGCCCATTTTTTCGGCAAGCAGGTTTGAAATCGCCAGACCAAGGCCGGTGCCACCAAATTTGCGGGTTATCGAGGCGTCGGCCTGCGAAAATGCTTTGAAAAGACGATCTTTTTGATCTTCCGATATTCCGATACCGGTGTCCTTAACCGAGATTTTATAATAGCCATTATTCTGTTCGCCAGGTTTGAATTCAAGGCTCAGTTCAACCGAACCGGCTTCGGTAAACTTGATGGCATTGCCGAGAAGGTTGATCAATATCTGTTTGAGCCTGTCAGGATCGAGCATAGCCAGGTTTGGAATATTTTCCTGAATTGTCAGTTTCAGCTCGAGGCCTTTCTGGGCAACGTGGTATTTCATTATTTCTCTGACCTGTTGCATAAGGTCGCAGATATCGGTTTCATTTGTGTCGAGTTCCAACCGGCCCGCTTCTATCTTTGAAAAATCCAGAATATTGTTGATGACTGAAAGCAGTGTCTGGCCACAGAGGTTGGCATTATCTGCAAACTTTTTCTGAGCGGTGTCAAGTGGCGTCTGCTGCAGGAGTTCAGTAAATCCAATAACTCCGTTCAGGGGCGTTCGCATCTCATGGCTCATATTGGCAAGAAACTCAGATTTGGCCCGGTTTGCCAGTTCTGCCTGCCGTTTCGCTTCTGCAAGCGTGGCTTCTGCCCTTTTACTTGCGGTTATGTCAGTGTGCGAACCGGCCATTCTGATTGGCCTGCCTTCGTCATTTCTTATCGCTGTGCCGCGGGCCCGCATCCATACTATTTCGCCATTTTTATGGCGCATGCGGAAATCAGTGTCATAACTCTGCATCTCTCCTTTAAGATAGAGATTTACGTATGACATGACCCTCTCATGGTCTTCTGGCAGAATCAGCTTTTCGAAGGTCGAAAACTCGTTGGAGAGCTCATTGTCGTTATATCCGAGCTGTTCTTTCCAGCGGGGGGAAAGAAAGAGTTCGCCGGTCAGCAGGTTCCAGTCCCAGATTCCGTCGTTGCTTCCGGCCACAGCGATTTCGAACTGCTCTTTGCTTTTTTTCAGCGCTTCTTCTGCTTCTTTTTTGGCGGTTATGTCAATGACTACGCCAATATAATGCAAAATTTCCTGTTCAATGCTTCTGATTACTGAAACCGAAAGGTTTCCCCAGAAAATGCTGCGGTCTTTTCTTACGTAGCGTTTCTCGATGTTGTATGTGTCGATCTCGCCGGATTTGATTTTATCTATCAGTCGTGGGCTCAATTCAACGTCGTCAGGATGGGTAACATCTCTGAATGTCAGTTCTCTCAGCTCTTCTGTCGCGTAACCCAGCTGCTGCTGCCACCATTTGTTAAAGAAAATGTATTTTTCGGTGTGGTCGATCATGCAGATGCCGACATTGGCCGAACTGAAAATGCGGTGCAATGTTTCTTCGCTCTTCTGCAGAGCCAGCTCGATATTTTTCTTTTCGGTTATGACACGGTTACAGCCGCGGGTACCGAAGCATCTGCCATGACTGTCATAGACCACCCGGCAGACATGGTTTACCCATTCGATTTTGTTGCCGCGAGTTATGATGCGAAAGTCTATTGCCCGGCGATGGCCATCCGGGCCGATATTTTCACGGTGTTGATCGAAAAGAGGCCGGTCATCAGGGTGAATGATATTGTGCAGCAGCTCATCATCCTGCATGAAGTCTTCTGGCCCGTAGCCGGTGATTCTTGTGCACGATGGGGAAATGTAGACGATTTTGCCGTTTTCATCCTGCCAGTATTCAAGGTCATGCGTGTAGTCGGCTACCAGCCTGAATCTTTCTTCGCTTTGCTTCAGTTCAGTTTCAAGTCTTTTTCTTTCGGTAATATCGATTTTGATGGCGACCAGATTGGTTACCTTGAGATCTTCGTTTATAACCGGCGAGATGACGGCATATTCCCAGTAATTACTGCCATCCTTGCGTTTGTTGTAAAACTCGCCTTCCCAGACTTTACCCGACAGAATCGTCTCCCAGAGGTTAGTAAAATATTCTGTCGGAAAATGTTCTGCTTTGAGAATTCTGGGGTTCTGACCAACGGCTTCTTCGAGCGAATAGCCGGTCATTTTGGTGAAAAATGGGTTTACGTATTCTATTTTTCCGCAGGGGCTGGTGATTACGATTGAGACAGGGCATTCAGTAACGGCAGTTGAAAGCTTTCGCAGCTGAATTTCCTGTTCTTTCAGTTCGGTAATATCGACGACAGAGCCAAGTGACTTAAGTGGCTTACCGCTCTCGTCATAGGTGGTTCTGGCTTTTTCGATAACATATTTTATTCTGCCTGATGGCGTTATCAGCCGGTGTTCGCTGAAAAATCCGGTTCGATTCTGCAGGCTTTCATTATATTTTTTCATTATTTCTTCGCGGTCGTCAGGGTGAAAGCGGGCAAAAACATTTTCAAGATTCAGTTCCAGACTGTCTTTTGTCAGCCCGTGAATTCGATAAACCTGGTCTGACCAGGTGATCCGGTTTTCCAGCAGGTCGTGTTCCCAGTGGCCGACATTGCCTATTTCCTGGGCTTCTTTCAGAGTTTCTTCGCTTTGCTTGAGCGCCTGCAGCATGAGATTTCGTTCGGAAATATCCTGAAAAACCAGCGAAACAAGGCTTTTGCCAGGCATATTTATGCGGGCGGTATTGGCCAGAAGAAAAGCTTTGCGGGGTTTTCCCTGGTGACTGAGGCGAGCTTCGTAAGGCACGTTTTGATGCACTGTTCCGGTTTCGATGGTGTCGGCGATTGCGTTTCTCAGTTGGCAGTTATGGCAATCGCTGCCATACCCGCAGCCCCTTGAGTCTTCATCGGCATTTGGGCAGCCGAAGGCGCTGCTGGCACTGAAGTTTCTCAATTCTTCAAGCGTGGTGTGCAGATATTCGAGAAGATGTTTGTTGGCGTAAACCACTTTCTGTTCATGGTTTAGCACGCACATCATTATCGGTGAATTCTCGTAGACAGTTTCGAGCTCGGCACGCTTTTCTTCGAGCTCCATTTTGACGCGGTTCTGGTCGGTAATGTCTTCGGCCGAGGCAAAAATATAACGGCCATTCGGCCGCGAATACCATTTTATCGTGCGATATGTACCCTTTTTATGCCGGTAACGGTTGATGAAGTTCAGCACTTCCTGCTGTTTCGAGAGGACACCCATGACGCTGATGGTGCTTGCGAGATCTTCGGGGTGCACGTAATCCAGAAACCTCTGATTCTCGAGTTCTTCGACTTTGAAGCCGAGAATGTTTTCCCAGGCATGATTAACCTTGAGAAAGTTGCCGTCGGTGTCGGCGATGCACATGGGCTCGGGGGTAATTTTGAACAGCCCTTCGAGCCCCTTCAAAACGCTGCGTTCATGAGTTACGTCATGATAAATAACAGAAACAAAGCCTTTCTCTGGCGAATGAGCATGGCCGAGATAGGTTTTTCCGTCGTCAGAAAGATATTCGAATGAATCGTTGCCCCCGTTTGCAGCAATGCCGGCAAAAAAGCTTATGAAGTCAAAGGGATGGTCTTTGAGGCACGGAAACAACCGGGTGACATGCCCGCCGATAACCTGTTTGAGCGGCAGTCTGAACATTTCGGCAAAAGCCGGGTTGGCGTCAATGATGACGTAGTCTACAGCCTTGCCGGCGGCATCGGTGACAATTTTCTGCAGAGAATAGCCAAAAGGCGCTGTCTGAAAAACTTTCTGCTGTATATTTTCTTTCATTGAAGATACCTGCAACTTAGGCTAAGGGCGCAATTTAATGATCTAAAGGGCGCAAAAATCAATAACCCGCAAAATCAGGACATCCAACCAATCAGTACATAAGGATACCATGTTTTTGCTGTCTGCTGCTGATTTTTATATAACAGCCTGGTTGGGCGGAATGAATCGCTATTCTGGGCTTATACTGCCTTTTGTGGGGCAAAGAATAAGCTGGCAAAAGTTAATACCTGGCCGGGGACCAGGTTGTTGAGAATGCCGTGTGTTTCACCGGCGCGGCACAGCCAGCCGTCACCGGGGCCGATATCGAACTGCCGGCCGTTGTGAATGCCGGTGCCACGACCAGACACTATGAAGTAGAATTCTTCACTGTCGGCGTGGCAATGTTCGGGAATTGTGGCTCCGGGCTGCATTTCATTGAGCCCGAAAGCTTCGAAAGGCATACTGTTCATCGATGAATTGATGTAATCACGGCAATGTACCTCGCCGTCGCCACCGCGCACACCCTGTTTGATAATTTTCTGCATCTGTGTGTATGAGAACATCATTTTTCCCCTGTAAAAAAATGCCAGAAACCCAAAGGGACAGTCTATCACAGTTCAATAACAGATGGACGACTTAATTGACGAGGTTTTTGAATGAAATGTGGTAGAATCTGACAAAGGCAGGAAAGAATATCAGACACAACATAAAACGCAGACCGGACTGCCTGTTGCAAGTGTTTTTAAACCAAATCTACGGGAGAATGAATGTCATATTCCAGCTTTA
>JAKQKW010000044.1 GCA_029560455.1 Candidatus Rifleibacteriota bacterium | reverse complement strand
GTTGCGGGAGAAACCCGATGGAAAAACTCTTTTTATTTGAAGACGACCTGATCACAGATCTGAGCGAAGATCAGTCGCCCGGGCACCTCGATCAGATCGAACTGTTTTATGAAGATACCGACAGCCTTTTCGACTCGATCTCAGATGTCATTGCCGACAGTCAGCTGGCAGTGACCTTTGCTTCGGTGCGTGCAGAACAGTTTCCCGCACCCGCCGACCAGGCGAAAGGCTGGCTGCTGCACTGGCCCGATCAACAGAAAGGCCTGACCTGCGTCGTTAGCAGCGATGGCAATGGGCAGCAGAGCTCGCTGGTGGCGGTTTTTCCCTTTTTTAACGACGGAATTCAGTATCATTGCCGCGTTAACAACGTGCGCCGTTTTGCCAGCCGGTTTGAAGCACAGATCGATGCTCTGGTTGGCGATGATGAGCTGCTGTCGCTGACTTTTTATGATTGCCATTACCTCTCTGACCGCAATGTTTACCGTAAAAATGCTGCATATCGCTTTGTGCTGCGATCTTTTGCCTATCACTTTAACCAGCAGTCGCCCGCTGACAGCGAATTTTTTTCTGCGGTCTTCAATCGTGAAGACCTCGGCGCCGACCATTACGAAATTCAGGGGCCTGTGCGCAGGGTCGAAGAGATTGCCGGGCCGTTTCTTGGGCAGAAAGCCTGGAATGTTCATGTTGTGATTGCCAACTCTGAAGACGGCGAAGAACTGCTGCTGCCGGTAATTATCACGGCCCGCCTTCTTGGTCGCGGGGTTTTACCGCAGCCGGGCGATTCAATTCAGGCCCTGATCTGGTTGCAGGGGCATCTCTGGGGTAATGAAGAAGGTTCCTGAGGTTTATCAGATGCTTTTATCGGTTATTATTCCGGCTTTCAATGAAGCAGAAAACATTGCGGCCTGTATTGCCAGCGTGAATTCAGCTCTGGCCGACCTGCGCCAGAATGCCGAAATTATCGTTGTCGACAACGATTCAACCGATCATACACCCGACATCGCCGCCGCCATGGGCTGTCGCGTCGTGCATGAACCCTTCAGGCAGATCGCGCGGGCGCGTAACGCCGGGGCAAAGGCCGCACAGGGCAGATATCTGATTTTTCTCGATGCTGACACAGTTTTGTCAGCCCCTTTACTCAAAGAAGCTCTCAGATTGATGCAGACCGGCAGGGTTGCCGGCGGCGGTGCCATGGTTGAATTTGCCGCTGCGACTGGTTTTTTTGCCAGAGTTCTTTTGCGCTTCTGGCAGGCTGTTTCGCGAGGTGCGCGTTATGCCGCCGGTTGCTTCATCTTCTGCACTGCCGAATCTTTTAGAAGGGTGGGGGGATTCGATGAAAAAGTCTATGCGTCTGAAGAAATCGGTTTTTCAAGACGCATGCGCGCCGCCGCCATCAGAAACGGTCAGAAATTCGTGATCATCGACCAGCCTGGCGTCAAAACCTCGACCCGAAAAAACCAGCAGATCGGCCGCATGGTTCTTACAATGGTGATTATCGCAATTTTCCCGCCAGCGGTCAGATTCAGAGCTCTCTGCTTCTTCTGGTACAACTGCCGGGTATAGTGATGGTCTGCTACATTACCATTGCCGACTCTGTCGGTACACCTTGACGGTTGTTTGATTGATTCTTACAATTATTGATCATCTCTAAATTTGATGTCTGAGGATGTAAAAATGAAAAATCGAACCGGCAGATCAGTTCAGCTTATAATTGCTCTGGTATTTTTGTTCGCGAGTTTTGTTGCACCGGTAAGTGCCGCTTCTTACGCGGTTAACTATAACCTGAACGGCGTTCTTGCCATTCAGGAAAATGTACCCTGTCTTTATACCTCTGATGGCCGGGCCTTTAAGTTGATCATGAGTCTCGACAAAGCCAAAAAGCTTGACGGCAAGACCGTAAAAGTGCAGGGCAAAGTCGCAAAAGCTGACGAACTCGACACGATGAAGGTCAAAAAAATCACCGAGATTTCGCCAAAGGAATTCGAAGTTCCTGAAGCCGAACACGAGGCCTATCAGCGCCCGGCCAAACTGGTGGCAGAAAACAAGGGTATTTTCAAAGTCGCCAACGTCAGATGGAACATCCATCAGGACCCCTCGACAAAAGATCTCAAGGCAATTCACACCTGGGAGACCGTAACTATCAACCCCGAAAAGCTTCTGCGCACCTATATGATCGTTAAGCCTTTCGCCCCCAAGTTCCTGGCTGCTCACACCCTTCTGGCCTTCACCTTTGCTCCCGGTGGCGCTGTTGCCGGCAACGGTGAAGAAACCGAAACAATCGTTCTTACTATCGAAGCTTACAAAAAAATCGGCCAGACCTACGGTCTGCTGAAAACCATGAAAAAAGAATTCGACATCGTCTGGATTCTCGCCAGCCTTCGCAACTATGCCGGTCTGAACATAAATTTTAACGCCGATACCGATAATGCTCTCGATGTCTATCCGATTAACTTTACCCTTGAGCAGTCAAAGGCTCTGCTGGCCGAGACCATCCGCCAGGCTTGTGTTAACCGTAAGGGCGAGTATTACCACACCATCAGAAACAACTGCACCAACAACGTGGTAATTCTTCTCAACAGCGCCCTGCCGAAAGAACGCCAGGTAAAACTCTGGGCGATTCCGAGTTTCATTTAC
>JAKQKW010000035.1 GCA_029560455.1 Candidatus Rifleibacteriota bacterium | reverse complement strand
TGCGACATCTCTTCTTTTCCTGTGTGTGATTGGTTGCGACACCCGGGTGCCTGCGTGCAGTTATATATAACAGAAAACGCCGGCATAAAAAAGACTAAATATTCGTGAAGACTAAAGCTTGAGAAAGGTCTTGAGTTTTTCAACGGCGCGGGCGCGGTGGCTGAGGGTATTTTTTTCTGCGGCCGGCAGCTGGGCCACCGAGCAGTTGCGATCAGGCAACATAAAAACCGGGTCATAACCAAAACCGCCGTTGCCAAGACATTCAAAGCCGATGTAACCATCGACAGTGCCAACGAATTCATGTGCAACGCCCTTTTGGTCGATATAAACGATCACACAGCGAAAACGGGCGGTGCGCCTTTCTGCCGGCAGGTCGCCAAGCTCAGCGATAAGTTTGGCGATATTACGCGGATGATTGGTATCTGGCCCGGAGAAGCGAGCAGAATGAATGCCCGGGCGACCGTCAAGGGCGTCGACTTCGAGACCTGAATCGTCAGCACAAACTGGCTCTTTGACCTTTTCCCAGAGGGCGCGCGCCTTGAGTTCGGCATTAGCCCGGTATGAATCACCATTCTCATCGATATCAGGAAAATCCGGCAGGTCGAGCAACGTTTTTATGTTGCAGGCCGGCCCAAGAATGTGAGCGATTTCTTCGGCTTTGTGAGCGTTTTTCGTCGAAACCCAGAGATTCATCTGATTTTTCCCATGGCCTGATTCTGCAGTTCAAACAGCTTTTTTATACCGGCTTCGCCGATTTTGAGCATTTCATCAAGTTCGCTGCGGCTGAAATCACCGTCTTCGGCAGTGCCTTGAACTTCGATAAAGCCGCCCCTGGCGTTCATCACCAGATTGAGGTCAGTTTCGGCGTGCGAATCTTCAATATAATCGAGATCGAGGCATGGTTTGCCATTTACTATACCGATACTCACAGCAGCAACCTGATTGATGATCGGATTTTCGGTAAGTTTGCCTTCGGCCATCAGCTTTTTTACAGCCATATCTAGTGCTACCATGGCACCGGTAATCGATGCAGTGCGCGTGCCGCCATCGGCCTGAATGACGTCACAATCTATCATCAGAGTGCGTGGCCCAAGCTTTTTGAGATCAAGCGCACAACGCATCGAGCGCCCGATCAGACGTTGAATTTCATGAACACGGCCCTTGACCGTAGTTTTGCCGTAGCCGGCGCGGTCATTACGAACCAGTCCGGCGGCGGGCATCAGGGCATATTCAGCGGTTATCCAGCCCTGCGGCACTTCACGGGCGGCAACATAAGGAGGAACTTTTTCATCGACCTGCACAGTACACAGCACCCTGGTGTCTCCAAAAGATATCAGAGCTGAGCCATGGGGATATTTTACATAACCGGTCTCTATGCTGACCGGCCTGAGTTGATCGTAAGCGCGACCGTCGTGTCTGGCCATGTTAATTTCCTCCGAAACGCAAATTTTACCAGGCAAAGATATCACGTTGGCCGGCCCAGTTAAAGAAAAACTTGTAAATTACCGGTCTGTCAAAGCTGAATGATGTTTAAGAATCGTTGTCGTTGTCGAAGAATCTCACGCAGAGCCACTGAGGTGCAGAAGAGGATTCAGATAAATTCGTAGATTGCTGCTGATTATCTGCTTACCTGGAATTGCTGCCAATGAGCTTCAACAAGGTGTACTCTTTTTTTTATAAAAATCTTGCGAGGGGGGTTACGGGTTGGCAAAATT
The DNA here is from genome assembly GCA_029560455.1 of Candidatus Rifleibacteriota bacterium. The sequence goes on along the minus strand of JAKQKW010000035.1, from coordinate 117 downwards.
ATTCTTATACTCAAAAACATCATAAATCATGCAATTCATAAGAAACCAACTGGAGGTTACAAGTTATGAGTAAAGTGTATAAAACCCTCGCAGTCCTTCTTCTTGCCTTTGGCTTCT
>JAKQKW010000032.1 GCA_029560455.1 Candidatus Rifleibacteriota bacterium | reverse complement strand
GGCAATCTCGGCACGAATGGTTTCAGAAAGCTGTTTTCCATCTATAACAGTAGTCAAGTCTGGCTCCTGATTAATTGATTTCAGGGCGAGTATAACGCCGCCGGCAAATATAGGCAACCCCTTTTATCAAGGTAAAAAATGTGGCTGTGCTGGCTGATTTTAATGGGTATAGTAAGCTTTTCTGACAATTGCTTTCGCCATTCTGCTGTGAAAAATATCACAAGACTGCAACAAGACTGCAACAAGACTGCAACAAGACTGCAACAAGACTGCAACAAGACTGCAACAAGACTGCCACAGGACTGCCACAGGACTGCCACAGGACTGCGTGGGATTGAAAAGGCGTCCTTGCTGTGGCGATAAAACTGCTTATTCGCAGTAAGCAGTAATGAGTGAAATGGCAGTGATAAAACTGCCTGAGGTTTACTCGGCTTCTTCTTCCGGCGGTGTTTCCATCCAGCCGAGAGCGTTCAGGTCTTTTTCAGGTATGCCGATTTCGCGAATCTTTTCAGAGCTCATGCTGGGCTGGTCGGAGCCGAGAAACCAGCTCATGCCTTTCCAGCTTTTTCCGTCGCGCTTGAGCAGAAAATAGAGGGCACCGTCAGCCATGATCGGCATGCCCTTGTATTTCTGATCCAGCGGTGCCAGAGCGAATTCTACCGAAGCCCATTCGTTGCTGACATAAACTTCATCGACTGCAACCTGGCAGAGTGCGTTCAGGGGCTGTTTGCCTTCGCCGGCATCGAGCATGCACTCAAAGGGGTCAGTCGGGCCGGGGTTGCCAAAATCCCTGTCGTTTATTTTCAAGTAGGCTGAATACTGCTTAACTGGTTCTTCAAAGGGCTTGACATCACTGACTGCCGGCACGGTCGGCCCAGAATCGTCATTCTCGTTGAATTGCCCGTCATCGATCATTTCTTCGTCTGCTTCAGGCACGTTTTTGTCTTTCCCCTCAAAAACAAGATCTTCGCCAGCGAAGACAGAGGCAAAGCCCTGATGTTCCCAGAAGGTTGTTTTGCCATCGCTGTATTTGGCGCCAGAAGCGGCTATTGTTGAATTCAGAGAAAAACTTCGCCCGCCCGGCAGGGTTATTGTAACCTTGTCGGCGACCGTATCGAATTCTGCCTGTAACTCGTTGCCGGCAGAATTGACATAGGTCGCTTTAATCAGCTGGCTGGCATGACCCTTATCAGCTGTCTGAAACAGGCACATTAACGAAGCGGCAAAAAGAGAGAGAAGGCTGCGACTTGATCTTCTCATAAACTCCTCCATAGACAAAACATACTCTCATCATCAGAAAATGATTCTACCACTGTCATGCTTTGGGGTAAAATTTTTGGCTGCATAACAGTTCAAGGCATTATTCTGCCGTTATAAGTCGATGATAAGGTCTATGGGAGCCTGTTGCCGTTGTCAGCTTTCCGATTCCGGGGCTTCCAGCGCGGAATTTTCGCGTTCTGATTCCGAGATGATAAAATACTTGCGCGCGGCCATCAGAATCACGAAGGCGATGACGCTGAAAAGAATTTCAGTGGCCGTCAGGTCTGGCTTCAGAGTTTTTCTGGCAACGACGAAGGCAAGAAGTTCAAGCACGGCCTCAAGTTCGTGGGTCAGAAGAGTGCGTACCAGCTCAAGGCAGATAACCAGAAGCAGAACCCGGTTGATCAGCTCATAAAGTGTGTCTGAATGACTCCAGTCAATATGCGACATGCTCAGCACCGAGTAAACAAAAAAGGCGCCCATGCCGGCAAAAATCGTCACGGCAAGAATACGCTCGCTCCACATCGCAGTTCTTCTCAATCCATTGGCTAATCTAAGAGCTCTCGGCATCAATACCCCCTGTATTATGATAGGACTATAATCAATATATTTTCTGCAGTGCGGCATAGTCAAGAACAATAACTAAGAATTTTTTCAGGAAATTTTTTGCGTAAGCAAAATCAAGTTTCGCTTCACAGCGTGATTCGCCGGCAAAGCCTTCGCAGGGGCAGGATACGCTGGATCGATGCATACGGGTTGCGTCAGATCCTCGTGCAGAAGCGTGGGTGGTATTTAACGCATTTGCCCTGAAAAAAAACGGTATTGGTGAAATATGAGGTTTGGAGTATATTAGAATTCAACCATAAGACGTGACTGTCAGGAGACGAAATGAAGAACCTCGGTGAAATGCTGCTGCAACGCGAAGCCTTCAGTGAAATCGTTATGGGCAACACCGCCATCGTGCGTGCCATGATCGAAGCCGGAACCCGGGTTGTGACCTCTTACCCCGGTTCACCGACGCCCGAAATCGCATCGGCCATCGCGGCGATAAAAAAAGAAGACCGCCCGTTCTACTTTGAATTTTCGACCAACGAGAAAGTCGCGACCGAAGTGGCCTATGGTGCTGCGGTAAACGGCCACCTCTCGACGGTTTTTTTCAAGAGCGTCGGGCTCAACGTCGCGTCTGATACCTTTGTGCAGCTCAATCTTATGAACCTGATCGGCGGTATGGTCGTGGTGCTTGGCGACGACCCCGGCGCCAATTCATCGCAGAACGAGCAGGACAACCGCCACTTTGCGCGCATGAGCTATACCCCGATCTTCGAGCCGGCCAATCCGACCGAAGTTTATCACTTTTACAAGGCTGCCGCCGCTCTGGCCCAGCAGCTGCATATTCCGGTCATTCTGCGCCTGACAACCCACGTCTGCCACGCGAAGGAAAAAGTGGCATTCGCTGCCTGGCAGCCTGCCGTGTTCGACAAGACGCCCCGGTTCGACGTCAAAAACGGCCCGTATATGCCGCTTACCAGCCTGGTATTTCCGATGAAGCGCCGCGCTCTGCAGAACCTTGGCCAGCTCGCCTCAATGAGCGAAAAAATCGGCCAGCATCAGCGCGTCGACAATCAGAACCGGCAGAAGGGTATTATCACCTTTGGTCTGCCGTATCTTTCTCTGCTCGACGTTCTTGAAGAATCAGGCGGCAAGCCCGATATTCTCAAGCTCGGCATGATCTACCCGCTGCCGGTCGACATGCTTGCAGAATTTCTGCGCAGCCACGAAGAAGTTCTCGTTCTCGAAGAACTTGACGATCTGATCGAAGGCGAAATCAAGAGAATTGCCTTCGAAAGGCAGATAAAAGTTAAAATTCATGGCAAAACCGACGTCGAATCATGGGTAGGAGAATATACTGCTGACAAGGTGAGTGGCATTCTCCGCAATCTCTGGCCGGAAATGGCCGCCGCTGCACCGGCATCTCCTGCTGCACCACTGCAGGTGCCGGCCAGACCGGCGCAGATGTGCCCTGGTTGTGGTCATCGCAGCGCTTTCCATGCCATAAAGCAGGCCCTCGCACCGGTTGACATAAAGGTTGCCGATATCGGCTGCCATACGCTCGGGTTCATGCCGCCATACAACATGGGCGAAATGCTGATGTGCATGGGCGCATCGACCGGTATCGCCGCCGGCCTCTCGCTTTTCAACGACAGTCGCAGGGTCGTCTGCTTTCTCGGCGATTCTACATTTTTCCATGCCGGGATTCCGGGCATCATCAATGCGTTGTTCAACCGCCACAATATCACCCTGATCGTTATGGAAAACGGCACCACCGCGATGACCGGTCACCAGGACCACGCCGCCACCGGCCGCAACTTCAACGATCTCACCGAAAGGATTCCGGTGCGCAGCGTACTTGAGGGTCTCGGTATCAAGCACATTTTCGAAGTCGATACCTATCAGCAGCAGAAACTTACCGATGCGGTCAAAGAAGCCGTGGCGGTCGAAGGTTTTGCCGTTGTTATCGCGAAGCACCCATGTATGCTCAAGCTGATGCGCGAACAGCGACGCAAAGATAGCTTTCAGGCCAAGATGGTCAGCATCGATAAAAAGACCTGCAATCATCAGCATACCTGTGTCAGCAGCTTTGCCTGCCCGACTTTCGTAATGAACCCCGATGGCAGCGTCGATGTTAACCCCGATCTTTGTATCGGCGACGGTTCATGTCTGCAAACCTGCCCGTCTAAGGCGATTAACCGCCCGCAGAACCGCGAAGGAGGCAAGGAGTAATAATGAGCGTATTCAATGTTTATCTCAGCGGCGTCGGTGGGCAGGGTATCGGCCTCATCAGTGAAGTCATGCAGCGCAGTGTTGACCATGCCGGAATCAAGGCCCTCGGTGTCGACACACACGGCCTGGCACAGCGCGGCGGTATCGTTGCTTCGCAGTTGCGAATCGGTGACAATATTCATTCCCCAATGGTTTCACGCGGCAAGGCCGATCTTGTGGTGGCTCTCGAACGCCACGAAGCGGTACGTGCCGCCGGTGAATATCTCAAAAAGAACGGCACTCTGGTTTATTACAATACTTCATGGCAACCACTGCCGGTGCGCATGAAAAAAGCCGAAGAGA
>JAKQKW010000003.1 GCA_029560455.1 Candidatus Rifleibacteriota bacterium | reverse complement strand
CTGCGAATTAAAATCAATGCCCATGCCGATAAAGGTCAGATAAACCCGACTGCGCGTCATTTCGCGGGTCATTTCGAGCAGCCCGGATTCGCTCGTGTCATCAGTATTCGGCATCGCGTCGGTCATGAAAATGATGCGGTTCTCGTATTCGTCAGGATTACAGATGGAAAATGGCGCAAGCATGCTTCTGCCGAGTTCGAGCCCTTCTTCCATGCTTGTGGCACCGGTGGGCTCAAGCGCCAGAATATGACCCTTAAGGGCTTCCATGTCGGTGCTGCGCACAGAGGTGACAGGCTTGGCCAGAAAGCTGCGATGGTTGAACAGAGCGATACCGATGCGGTCGTCTGGCCGCAGATGTTCGAACATGGCGACGATCGACCGGCATGCCGATTCAAGTTTTGTCATTTTCGCCGCCTCAGCGTTCATGTCGGGCCGCCGGCGATGGCTTTCGTAATAATACTGATTGAAGGGGCTGCTCATCGAGCCAGAAATGTCGAGAACGACAACCAGATTAAGTTTTTTTCGGGCCGCGGCAGCGCGGTCGAGTTGCGAACTCAGGCCAATCGCCAGAAAATGCTCGGTTTCGCCGGTCAGCGGGTTGCGGCTGCTGGCTGCCGACCAGTTCGGCGCAAACAGCTTCGGCGATTCGCCTGCAGACATTGCAGCGTTTTTCCCGGTGTCGAAGTGGTAGTCGTAGAAAAGCCCTTCATAAGTGATGTCAGACGGTTTAGGCAGATAGCCCGTCGCAATATTGGTCCGGAAATTGTTGATATCTTTGGCACCACCGACCGAAAAGCCGAAATCGCGAGCCGTCTGGTCGGTTATGCTGCCGATCATCGGCCCTGAGATTGAATAGAGAAAGAAGAAGGTGCCGAAAATGGTTATTGAGGTCACTGTGGTGAGTTCACAGGCCAGAAACAGTTTCGAAATTTCGAGCAGAATCATGATGGCGACAATGTAAAGCGGGCCATCCTGCAGGTATTCTTTCAGCATCGCCAGTGGCTGTTCGACGGTCGGCTTTTCGACCTTGTATTGCCAGTCATCGACCGGAACCTCGAAAAGCAGATTGCCGGCCGCCGGAATTGCTTCAATCAGCAGCAGGGTTGCGAGATTGAGCATGAGAAGAACGAACAACAGCCGATGAGCGGTTGGAATTTTGTCTAACATAGTTTTTCTCCTGAATAAGATCATTCGGAAGGCCTTTTTTCGGGGGCAGCAAAGCATGCCAGAGAAGTTTCCGGCTGAAACAGAAGGAAAAACAGGATTCAATGCCCGGGAAAGCCGGTCGGTGAGCCGACAGACCCGTGCGCGAAGTGTGTAGACGAATTCACCGCAACTCGAAAACACCTTCGTGGTTCAGAACCCGTATGCAATATAGGCAGATTTTTGCGAATGCCAAGGGGTAAAATTTTTTCTGCACCGGTAATTAGCGAATAGGTTTTTAAATGGATTATGAATTACTGGCGTTTTTGGTGAGTTTCCTCAGGCAGGCATGCATTTTATGCCTCTGTATTGCCGATTGCAGCAATACTCGACATGTGGTTCAAAAACAGGCATAGTATTTATAACTGACAAAACAATTAAGGTTTTTTAAGGGTATGGTAGGAGAGTAGAATGAGTATTTCCGGCAAAGTTTTCAGACTGTCGTATTGTTTGCTGGCGGCATTTCTTGTTGCTGCAACCGGCCTGAATGGTTCACAGGTGCCCGAAGGGCCACAGGTTCCAATGATGCGGGATATTGAACAGCCTCGCAACCGTGATTTTCCTCACATGCAAAGCCCCGAGGTTCAGTTTATGGCGGCTGATGAATATCCGGCCGATATCGACTGCGAGGTTGACCTTGAGAAAAACCGCATCGGTATTCGCAATCAGCAGGCGATAAAGGCATACCATGGGCCATTCAACGGTCGGGGCCTGGTGCGCCTGACTTTAGACCCGAAAACTACCGAAGTCTGCCGGGCAAGAATCGAAGTGTTGTTTGGCGAAACTATTAAAGATTGGAACCTGAACATCGCCGATTCGGTCTCAAACAATGGCTACTCTGGTGATAGCGGCCATCAGAGCCACGACGGCGAAGCGCAGATTCTCAACGGCAACTTCGCCCTTTTTGGTGACGATCACATGCCGGCCGATGAAAAGAACGGCAAGGTTCTGGCTTCGGCCGAAGGCCTCGGCAGCCCGGGTGCCACCGTTATTTTTGAGGTCAGCAATAACCGGCTCATCTGGCAGAACGACAAAGGCCTCGACGGCGAGGTTAAATCACCTTATATCTTTTGCCTCGCTGGGCAGGCCGATACCGAAGGTCCGGTTAACCATGATATTTTTATCGGTATAAACCAGGTGATCAACGGCGACCGCACCGGCATCGGCGTTAAAAGAGTCAGAATCAAACTGTTTCATGAATAAGGGGCTGCGGAGTTTTCGAATCTGTCTTGCTCAGCACTCTTCTGGGGCCACGGATTAACACAGATAAACACGGATCCAGCCGTGTAAAACGGCCTGAAACTGGTATTGATCAATAATTTTACCGAGGTAATTATGCGAAAGAATGGTTTTTCAGTAATCGTTCTGGCTGGCCTGACGGCATTTTGGGCCGCTGATCTGCTGCCAGTGCTGGCGCAGAGTGGGTCGAATATTGCCCTGGATGCGAACCAGACTTTTCAAAATGTTAGTGCTGCGGCTGTTACTGCTGGCGTAAGCAGTGAGAATGAAGACGCAGGGCGGGAAAATGCTGCAAAAGCTGAAATTCATCCGATAGACCAGCAGGTTAATGAGCTGCTCGATAAAAACCAGGATACGCATGGGCAGATTCAGGCAATCGGAAAGGGCATCGAATTATGGGATGCAGAATTGAACAGGGTCTATAAAGAGTTGATGACCGCTTACACCGGCAATGAAAAAGCGAAGGCCGCTTTAAAGTCGGCTCAGCTGGCCTGGTTGAAGTTTAGAGATGCTGAACACAAGCATCTTTCTGAACTTTATTCGGTCAAAGACGGCTCAATGTACAACATTTTTCATAATTCAGACCGTATGGAACTAATCAAAGCGCGGGCTCTTGAACTCAAATCGCGTCTCGACACCCTTAACGACGCCAAATAAAACTTTCTTTCACTGTCGGCCGGACTCAAACTGAGTCTTTCATTTTGTTTATGCAGTAATCAATAAGTGGCTTGTCCGGGCTGTTTATTCTTCAATCTTTTCGCCGCTGGCGATGCTTTCGAGGGTGTCGCAGTCGAGAATTTCGATGCGGTTGCCGCTGACTTTAATGGCTCCGAGATCCTGAATTTTCTTGAAAGTGCGGCTGAGGGTGGCCGGAATCGTGCCCAGCCTCGATGCGAGCGCACCTTTTGTTTGTTCGAGTTCGACAACCCTGCTGCTGCCTTCGTCGCAGTTGCGCATCAGGTATTTGGCGAGCCTGGCCGAGACATCTTTCAGCGACAGGTCGTCGATCAGTTCGACAAACTGGCGCAGCCGCCGCGAAAGAATGCCGAGCATATTGAGAAAAATCTCGGGCTGCTGGCGGCCGAGGGCAATGAAGCGGTCGCGACTGAAATAAATGAGTTCGCAGTCGGTCGTAGCGGTTGCGCAGGCCGGATACGCCGTTCCCTGAAACACCGGCACTTCGCCGACAATTTCGCCTTCGCCAAACTGATGAATTACCTGTTCACGCCCGTCGCCGCCGATACGGTAGATTTTTAAGTTGCCAGAATTGATCAGATAGAAGCCGGTGGCTTCCTGATGCTGCATGAACAGAGTCTGACCGGTTGGCAGGCGACGTTCGACGGCAATCGACGCGAGCGCTTCGAGAAATTCGGGCTGCATTTCACGCAGCAGGTCACTTTTGCTGAAACTGTCTGCCAGAGCCTTTTGCATTGTGCCTCACAAAAAAAATAAAAAAAGTTTTGCGTTTTGACTTAAGTCAAAGCTTAAAGGGGTCATTTCGAACATAATAATAATGTAAGAAATCAAGAAAACCAAGGAGCAAAATACCATGGCGATCCGCAAAATCATCTCGATCAACGAAGAACTCTGCAATGGCTGCGGCAACTGCATTACCGGTTGCGCCGAAGGCGCTCTGCAGTTGATTAACGGCAAGGCGAAACTCGTTAAGGAAACCTACTGCGATGGTTTTGGCGACTGCATCGGTACCTGCCCGACCGGCGCTCTGCAGATTATCGAACGCGAGAGCGACGAATTCGATTTCGACCGCACCATCGAGCATGTCGAAAAGATCCGCGGCGAAGACGGTGTCAAATTCATGCGCGAATCTCATAAGATTCACGAACAGAAAATGGCAGCCGCCAACGCCGCACCGGCCCACCAGCACGTCGGTGGTGGCTGCCCCGGCACCAGAATGCGCATGATGAAAGCGCAGCAGACTTCGCAGGCCGCTCCGGTTGCCGAAGGTGCCATGCCGGTCGTCATGAAGTCAGAAATCACCCAGTGGCCGCTGCAGCTGCACCTGCTGCCGACCCGCGCCCCGTTCTTCGATAACCGCGAACTGGTCGTGCTCAGCACCTGCTCGCCGGTAACCAGTCCTGATGTGCAGTGGCGCTATATCAGAGGCCGCTCGGTCGCCATTGCCTGCCCGAAGCTCGACCGCACCGAAGGTTATGTCGAAAAGCTCGCCGAAATCTTTGTGTCGAACAATATTCCCCGTGTAATCATAATGAGAATGGAAGTTCCCTGCTGCGGTGGCCTGACCGCAATGGTTAAAGCAGCGCTCGAGCGCTCGAAGCCCCAGGGGTTGGTGGTGGATGAAGTGACAATGAGCCTTGAAGGCGAAATTATCAAAACTAACAGAATTTATTGAAAACTTTACTGACAAATCAAAGGAGGCTTTGCTAAAATGACTCAACTGTGGAAACCGGAAACCGTAATCAACCTGGCTGAATTTGTTACTTTCGCTGATGGCTCGATCGTCAGCAAGACATTGCTCGACAAGCCCGCTGGCAGTCTGACGCTGTTCGCCATCGCCAAAGGGCAGGGTATTTCAGAACACAAGTCACCCTACGACGCCACGGTTCAGGTTATTGAAGGCGAGGGGAGTTTCCAGGTCGGAAAAAATGTGTACAAAGTAAAAGCAGGAGAGGGACTCATCATGCCGGCTAATATTCCGCATGCCGTGCTGCCCGGCGAAGGCTTCAAGATGCTTCTGATCATGATCAGATCAAAGAACGACTGACAGGCTGAAGCTTTTGAATAGAAGTATTACGCATCGTGTTTAAGGTCGAAATGACCATTAACAATAGTTTTAAACGCAAATTTCAAAAATTTTAAGGAGAGAAAAAAAATGGGTATGTTCTGTTATCAGTGTCAGGAAACTGCTGCATGCAAAGGTTGCTCGATCAGAGGCGTCTGCGGTAAACAGCCGGAAACCGCCAATCTTCAGGACCTTCTGCTGTTCGTTCTCAAAGGGATCGGCGAACTCGGTGAACTGGCCGCCGCCAAAGGCATGATGACCAATCAGATTGGTGATTTCATCTGCAATTCTCTGTTCATGACCATTACCAACGCCAATTTTGACGATAACCGCTTCTACGCTCAGATCGACGCCGCTCTCAAACTCAGAGACGACCTCAAAGCCAAGCTGGCTGCCGCTGGCGTCAACGTTGCTTCCCTCTCAGAAGCCACCACCTGGAAACCGGCTGCCAAAGCTGATTACCTCGCCAAAGCTGAAAAAGTTGGCGTTCTTGCCACCGAAAATGAAGACGTGCGATCACTGCGTGAATTGCTGATCTACGGTCTCAAGGGCATCGCCGCCTATGCCGAACATGCTGCTGTCCCCAATCATCATGATGAAAGCATCAACAAATTCCTGGTCAAAGCCCTGGCTTCGACCACCAAAAGCCTGAGCGTAGATGAAATGATCGCTCTGGTAATGGAATGCGGCCAGACCGCCGTTACCACCATGGCTCTGCTCGACAAGGCCAACACCTCTACCTACGGCAACCCCGAAATCACCAAAGTCAAAATCGGCGTCGGCAAACGCCCCGGCATTCTCGTTTCCGGCCACGACCTGCGCGATTTCCATGATCTGCTCGAACAAACCAAGGATGCCGGCATCGACATCTACACCCACAGCGAAATGCTGCCCGCCAACTATTACCCGACCTTCAAGAAATACAGCCATTTCCATGGCAACTACGGCAACGCCTGGTGGAAACAGGATACCGAATTCGCCAGCTTCAATGGCCCGATCCTCATGACCACCAACTGCATCGTGCCGGTTAAAGATTCTTACAAAGACAGAATTTACACCACCGGTAATGCTGGTTACCCCGGCGTTAAACACATTGCTGACCGCGTCGGCGAAGGCAAAAAAGACTTTTCGGCCATCATCGCCCAGGCCAAAACCTGCCAGCCCCCGACCGAAATCGAAACCGGTGAAATCGTTGGCGGTTTCGCTCACAACCAGGTTCTCGCCCTGGCCGACAAGGTAATTGCAGCTGTCAAGAGCGGCGCAATCAAAAGATTCGTGGTAATGGCCGGCTGCGACGGTCGTCAGAAAGGCCGCGAATATTTCACCGATGTGGCAAAGAATCTGCCCGAAGGTACCGTAATTCTTACCGCCGGCTGCGCCAAATACCGCTACAACAAGCTGCAGCTCGGTGATATCGGTGGCATCCCCCGCGTTCTCGATGCCGGTCAGTGCAACGACAGCTATTCTCTCGCCGTCATCGCACTCAAGCTAAAAGAAGTTTTCGGCCTCAAAGACATCAACGAACTGCCCCTGTCATTCGATATCGGCTGGTATGAACAGAAAGCCGTCGCCGTTCTTCTCGCCCTGCTGTTCCTGGGTGTCAAGAAAATCCGCCTTGGGCCGACGCTCCCCGCTTTCCTCTCACCTACCGTTGCCAAGGTTCTCGTCGAAAAATTCAACATCATGCCGACCGGCGATGTTAAAACCGACGTCGCTGCCATGATGCAGGGCAACTGACCTGACGTTTGACTGCTCTTCTGCCCGCCTTCAGGCTATCGCAGCCCGAAGGCGGGCTTTTTATTCACAAAAGCAACCTGACTGATAGACCGGGCCGCCGAACCGGGTAAACCGATTTTGATTTTACAGTCATCAATAATTGCAGGCCGGGGTGATTGACTGTGGAGAAATTTCGCAATACCCTGCTGACGGGTCTTAAATTTTTTCAGGAGATGTACAATGAAATTAAAGATGCTGGTTCTGGTGGTTATGATGGTTATGGGTTGCTCGGCTCTTTTCGCCGGAATGATGCCGGCCGCCGAAGAAATGAAAGCTTTTGACGTCATTGTCGACAAGGCAATGACCGCTTACAATGACGGCGATTCAAAGGCCTTTTATGCTGATTTTGCTGTAATGATGGCTGCTATCTGTACCCCTGAGGCTTTCAAGGCCCTGTATGTCGACAGCTATATGAAAATCTTCGGCAAATACGTCTCAAGAACTGTTATTGAAGCCGAAACCGTCATTGTACCGGATGTTCCGAACGGCCTTCTGGTTTATGAAGCCAAATTCGAAAAGAACGAAAAAGTAAAACTCTCTGTGAACCTTTTCAAAGAAAACGGTGCCTGGAAACTCCAGCAGGTAAGCATTCAGGCTATGCCCTGACCGCCGTTTACGCCTTTCAGAACCGTCCTGGCAGCAGGGCGGTTTTTTATTTGCGCTAAAAAAAAGAATCCGGGATTATTCCCGGACTGAAAAATAAGGAGGCAAACAAATCCATAACCCTTTTCGACCGCAAATGAAGTTTCGTTAACGAAAAAATACCCGACAAACGCGTACAAACTCAGACATTCACAACCGACGAAAAGCACGAAAAATCTCAGGCGTCTGCCGGCAGACAAAAAATAATTAAAAATATTTTTC
>JAKQKW010000504.1 GCA_029560455.1 Candidatus Rifleibacteriota bacterium | reverse complement strand
CTGATCAGTTTGCGGCACACAGACACAGCCCGGCGGGCCGCACTCTGGTTCTGGCTCATGGTTTTGCGAAACTGGCCAAGGCGATTGAGAAGTGCCTGAGTATCTGCTTTTACCGGCTTTTCCAGGGCCGATTTGAGTATTTCGGCAACCGGCGCGCTCTTGTGCGACCAGGTTTCGATTACCCGGGCAAGAGGCATCAGCTCAACATACTTATCAACAACACCACCCTCGGTCGCATTGATTACCTTTGCCTTCGTCTGGCGGAACTGGTCTTCGAACCAGTCTTTGTAGAGCTTCATGTTCTGGTCGGTAAAAAGAATCGAACCATCGGCGCGGCCAAATTTAACAGCACCGCGGGTATTGATATATTCGGCTGATTCATGTTCGATCGACGTAAACTGATGCACCTTTTCATAAAAGATGTCGTCGGAATACGAACCGCGGGCATGCAGGCGACCATCCTGAAACGACAGGTCGAGACCGACAAAAATAATCGGATCGGCCCCCATGCGGCGAACCAGGTCAAAAACCGTGGTGGCAATCGAACCCCAGCAGCCAAGGGTGCCGACGGGTTCGCGAAGATCTTTGCAGATCGGTTGCAGGCCGCCGCCAAAAGTCATCAGCATCAGCGGCCCCTTGAAACTGGTAAAGATATCAGGGTGGGTCATCGGTTCTACGGCCAGAATCACGTCAGTTTCGTTCTCGACGCCGACAAAATCGAGCGAGTTCTCGTATGAGGGATCGGCAGCACAGACAATGTCGGGTTTGATGCCGTTTGCCACCAGCTGCCTGAGAGCCGTATCAACCGCAACAATCGGGAACTTGCCCTTAACCTGAGCCAGAAGGTGCATATTCCTGTCGAGCGACGGCCCGGCAGCGACAACTATGGCAGGTGTGCCGGCAAAACGGTCAAAAAGTCTTTCAACACCCGGCAGAGCAAAACCGGCAGCCAGATTGGCAAAATAGTTTGAATGAAACTCGAAACCCGCGTGCATGAGGGTTACCAGATTACCCTTCGACCGATTGCACAGATAGCGGATCTTTTCGATAACCCGTTCAAAATACACCTTGAAACGGCCAACTGAAGGCGGGTGATCGATCAGAGCCAGGCGTTCCATGGCTGTCCAGTCGAGGCTGGCGCTCCAGAGGTCACCGACTTCATCAGCGGTCATGCCAACGACAAGGGCAACCCGCTGATCGAGAAGAAATCGGGTGAGATCACGGCTTTTCAGAGCCGAGATAAAAACTCCGGCATCCGGCTCGATGACAAAAAGCTGCGGGCCGTTAACTCTCTGTTTGAATTCTTTCAACAGCACTTCAGCCATGTAACCCAGACCAAACCCGAGCAACATTGCGTGCGTCTGCCCCTGAAAAGATGCCTGAACCTGCTTTTCAGCCTCTTTAACCGGGTCATAACGGCTGTGATATGAAACCAGCCTTTTATTTTCATCGCTGTAACTCAGGGTCGGCTGGCCGCTTTTCGCCGTTTCAACAGAATATGCTTCCTGACGCCAGGTTCTTGCAGCCGCAGACACCACCGAAAAAACATTGGGGTGGCGGCGGAGGGCGTTCAGATTTCTGTTGAACAGCTCTTCATTCATTTCAGCTGCTGCTCCCTAGAATGGTTTCGATCAGCTTGCGGGCATCAGAGAAAATTTCGGGAAATTCATATTCGAGGATGTCGGCGACACCAACCCAGTCTTCCGATTCCTGGGCCGATTTAACCGCAGCCATCTGTTCACCGATACGCCCGAGAAGACCCTGGCGCTCAGACTCGACCGATGACTCGGCCATATTGGCAGCAAAAGCCTTGTCAGCGTTATTGAGCATGGTAACCAGCCATTCAACGCCGTCGACAAACTCGATATAGTGGTCCATGGCACTTTTAATTTTGCCGATGCGCAATTCGGAAGAAGCCTGTTGTGCAACCCCTTCAAGATGGGTAATTCCGGCATCGCCGTCTTCGAATGCCGCCTGAATCATCTCAACTGCTGAGACAGCGACAAGCTCAACCTTTGCGAAATCGACCACCTTGAGTTCGCCAATTTTATTGGTTTCGTCCGGGCTGTAGGAAGTGCCGTCAAGAAGCAGTTCAACGATAGATGCACCGCTGCCTTTAAGTGATTCTTCAACGGTCCTGACCAGCTGAAGCACGGTTACTTCAGCGTTGATACCCTCAACATCGAGGGAATTTCCATTAAGTAAAATTTCCAAAGTTAAACCTCGAACCTGTTTCTGGATTCTGCGTCTAGTTTACTTGCTTCCGGTTAATTGTGAAAGCTGATTTGTAAAAGCGGTAGCCTGAGACTGGTAGTTTGCCATGGCCGTTTCGAGAGTAGAAAACTGTTTAAGCAAAGCTTCTTCGCGGCTCTTCAGTCTCTCTTCCTGGGCGACAATCTGATTGTTGATCAGACTGATCTGCTTGTCCATTTCGCTGTTCGAAGCGACACCCGAGCGTCCGACTCTTTTGGTAAGAAGACCGTCAGACTTGGTGAATTCGTTGAGTGTTGCCTTGAGGCGTCGGGCAATACCCATTTTGTTGGTATCGGTTGAATCCTGGTTAAAAAGGGCTGCAACCTTGTCAGGGTTCTCGGCAAGAGCCTGTTCAAGCTTTTCTTTGTTGCTGATGTTGAGAGTACCGACCATGGTATCTTTATAATCCGAACCAACAGCACCTGTAGTTATGCCAAGGTCTGAGAGGCTGTCAAAAAGCTTGTCGACGCCCGGCACGATAGAAGACATGACCAGGCGCATCTGCGACCTTACCGATCTCAGAGTGTTATCGCCGGCCAGCAGACCAACCTTGAAGGCATCTTCGTAGGCTGTGAGATCTGCGTCGCCAAGGGCCTGTATTTCGTCATCAGTCAGCGCGGTCAGTTCCCAGTTGCGTTCTTCGGTCAGTCTTGAATAAACAAGCTTGGTAACTTCGTTATAGGCATCAACAAAATCTGTTATCGCTTTCGAGGCGGTTTCGGTGTCGGCGTTGATGTTAACTACTGAACCGGAAGCACCGGTAACGTCGTAGAGGTCGAAAGTGACTCCTTCAACCGCATCAGCGATACTGTTACTCTGGCTGACCTGGTCAGCACCGCCATACACGCCATCGACGCTGTAAATCGCATTTTTACCGACATTCTGAACTGCACCATTCAGGCCCATGGCAGAGAGAAAGTTACTGCTGTCAGAGGCCGAACCGAGGGCAATCGC
>JAKQKW010000232.1 GCA_029560455.1 Candidatus Rifleibacteriota bacterium | reverse complement strand
AAAGCCGGCATTCTCAGCAGCGGTGAACAGCTGGCCTCGCCAAAAACAATTCTGACCGGGCTGCACCAGATGGTGCTCGCTTCAAAGAGCAGTCGGCAGAAGAAGGTAATGACTTTTCAGTATCTTTATATGGACAGTGTTACAGGTGTCGGCCTGTATGCAAATGCCGGCGCCTGTTCGCCGCTGCTTTATCGTCGTTCTGCCGGCACGGTTGAAGAGCTTAAACTGGCCGGCGGTGCGCTTGGGGCATTCAAAAAGGCTGTTTTCAATGAGATACCGCTGCAGCTTGCCTCCGGTGACGCGATGATTTTTTATACTGACGGTATCGTTGAATCGCGGGACCGCAGTGGTAAAGAGATCGGCTATGAAGGGCTGCAACAGATTCTTGTCGAAAGCTACGACACCGATCCGGCAGTCTATTACCAGAATATTTTTGCCCGTTATACCAGTCACATCGGTGGCCAGGAAGCCCAGGACGACCTGACTTTTATCATTATGTTGTATTTGTGAAATTTTCGCTTGACGTTCGCTTTTTATTCGCCTATATTTAAGGTGTGAAAAGTTCGAACGGAGGCGAAACATGACCCCTGATCCATTAACCCCGAAGCAACGTACTGTGCTTGATTTCATTCGCCGTTTTTTTGCAGAGTGGGGTTATGCCCCGACAATAGCCGAGATATGTGATGGTCTTGGCCTGGCTTCGACGGCCACAGTTCACAAGCACTTAAAAACTCTCGTCGAGAAGGGGCATATTGATTCGCTCCCGGGGCGTTCCCGCGGTCTGTCTGTTAAACCGCATACCGTTGTGGCAGCCCGTAGTGTTGACGTGCCTCTTCTTGGCAGGGTGACAGCCGGGCAGCCGATCCAGATAAATGAGGTGCCTGAGACCATCAGTCTGCCCGAATCGATGATTGGCCGCGGCGAGACTTTTGTGCTCGAAGTTCGTGGCGAATCGATGATCGACGAAGCAATCAAAGACGGCGATCTTGTTATTGTCGAAAAGCGCAGCAGCGCCAACAATGGCGATATGGTCATCGCCTGCATAGAGAATGAAGAAGTGACGCTGAAGCGTATCTATCGAGAAGGCGGCCGGGTGCGCCTGCAGCCATCGAACCCGGTTATGCCGCCGATCATTGTCGAAAACTGCGATGTGACGATCAAGGGTATTGTGATTGGCGTCATGCGCAAATACCGGCGCTTCTGATAAAGATTAGCGCTGATGAACACGGGTCACGGACGAACACGGATAGACACTGATAAAAACTGAGTGCAACGGGTCGAAAATACCGGGCAAAATCTATACATGTTTAAGGCAGATCGCAACATTGATTGACACAATTAGACAAAACCTCAATCTGATGGTGATCGAAGCGGCCGAGCTCAACAGGCATCTTCTGCTCTGGCAGATCGGCAGGCTCGAAGACGAGTTGCTTCCCTGTGAACAGCAGCTCGAAGAATGTCTTCAGACGATCAGTCGTGGTGGTCGGATTGCCGACCGGGCCGTGATAGAACGGGCGGCGCAGACTGCCGCGCGCCTGCGCCGTCTGCAGAATGAACTGCAGGCAACCGAACAGTTGATGCAGATTGCCACAGAGGTAAATTGACAGCAGGTTTTTTATCGCCTGCAGTTTTTGTTTATAATCTTTTGGCTGAGGGCTGCAAAATTGCGGTAAATCCGGTATACTTACCACACTGCATGAAACGGCTGAATTGTTTTTATCTGGCTGGCTCCGGCGAGAAGAGATTCAAAGATCATAGCTGCCGGTAAGCATGTCTTTGCTCAATCAGAAGAGACAGTTCAGGGGCTTCTGCAGCCGAGTTTATTCAGCAACCCTCAGGAAATCGCCATGAAAATTGTAATCTCTGACAGGAGCGGGCAGATTCTTTATGAAGGCAGCCCAAGCCTGAACGGAAACGGTGTAATAATCGGCAGTGGCAATGATTGTGATATTCAGCTCAACAAGATGGGCATTGCCCACAATCAGATTCAGCTGCGCTACAATGCGGACGGCCTTCTTACCCTGCAAGACCTTCAGAGTCCCTTTGGCACAATTGTCAATGGCAGCAAGGTGCAGCCGGGTTTTATTGCAATTATTAAGCCTGGTGCTTTTATCGAACTTTCTGATGATGTTTTTGTCAGACTGCAGCTTGAAGGTGGCGATGTTCCGATTGCCAACGCAGAAGAAAAACTGTTTCCCTTTTTTCTCAACAGCAACGAAACCTTTGTACGCAAATGCTTCAGTCAGATAAAAAGCAAGATTCCCAGGCAATACTACAATGCCATTTCAGCCGCCGAAGGCGAAATGGTGACCAGAATAAAAGAACTGTCGGCAGTTCTTGAAGTTACCTATGCTCTGAACTCGATTGGCAGTTTTCCGAGATTGCTGGAGTTCACTCTCGAAATGGCGATCGCGGTAACCGGCGGTGAGCGCGCCCTTCTTATGCTCTACAATGAAGAGTTGAGCCGACTCGAAACAGTTTCAATGCAGAATTTTGCACCCGGCGAAATCAACGATGACCTGCAGGCAACCGCTGGTCTGGTAAGCCGCTGCTTTGAAACCGGTGAAACAATGATTGGCCCGTCACATCGCTTTAAACAGCCGGGTCGCCGTGGTCGCAACCCTGAAGATGCAGGTATTGTCTCGGTTGCTCTTGTGCCGCTCAAAGAGATGGCCACCAATATCGGAGTTTTATACATAGATACCAAACACAGCGGCAATATGATGACAGCCCGCACTGATCAGATGTTGCGAATCTTTGCCGCGCAGGCAGCGGTTGCCATAAGCCGCACACGCATGTTCCATTCGGCGACTACCGATGCAATTACCGGTATTGCCAATCAGAACCTGTTTATGCGCCGCCTTGGCGAAGAATTCTGTCGGGCGCAGCGTCATCAGAAAGATATTTCTCTGATTCTGATGGATCTCGACCATTTCAAGGCTCTCAACGATACCCACGGCGAAGCCAACGGCAACCGGGTTCTTAAGGAAGTGGGCCGGATTTTCAGGAGTGCAACCCGTATTCATGATCTGGTAGCACGCTTTGGTGCCGATACATTTGCAATGCTGTTGCCAGAAACGCCTTTTGCCGGGGCAAAGACGGTTGCAACCAAGCTGAAGACCAATCTTTCAGACACCAAAATCAGGGCTGGCACAAGGTCGATTCAGGTAACCGGCAGTTTTGGCATTGCCAGCAGTTCTAAGGCGACTTCGAAACCGGCAGATCTTCTCAGAATGGCAGAAAAAGCTCTAAAAATGGCAAAAAAACGTGGCGGCAATCAGATTGCATAAAATTCAGAGGAACAGCAGATGATCAATCCCCTCGATGACCTTAATTTTTCGCGCAACCAGAAGAGTATAGAAGAGCTCGAGAAGCTGGCTGGCTTTTCCCCTAACCGGAGTGGAAGCAATAAGTTTATTGCTGTCGCCGAAAACCTGGTAAAGAAGCCTGAACGGTTGTCAGAGCGTGGCGGTGAATCTGATAGCGATAAATACTGGGGTTTTCACAAAACCTTTGTTAGCCTTTATGAACGTGCCGGCCGTTCGTTTGCCCTTTTTATTGGCGATCTTCTCGATATCATTCTAGGCGGGCCGGTTCAGACGCGTCTTGTCAACGACATGATCGAAGAGAAAATCAACCGTATGCGCAAGGCCAGAGAAGCTGCCGCCGAGCCTTCGACCCAGAAGCACAAGGTGCAGGCCCGTCGCAACTCAAAATATGACGTGGTCATTGGTGGCGAAAAGCGGGTGTTCTCGCGGCACTTTCTCAAGCGCAAGGGTTTTCTCGCTGCCCTGTTTCTTGACAGCGACGAATACCCATCGTTCAAAAAATTGATCCGCCAGATCGAGATTGTCTGTCGTGAAAGCCTCCAGGAAGGCGCGGTGCCGGATTCAGAAGAAGCCCGCCTCGCCGAACTGAAGAAAATAATCGAAAATCTGCGCTATGAGATTTCGCAGGCCGAGGTGGTTCACGCCTGGGCCTTGCTTGAAGCCGATGGGTTCAAACATCTTGAATGGGCATACAACGAGACTCGCAGCCTTAATCTGGTGCGACCCAATTTTTATGAGGACCTCGACAAGGCATACCGTGATGGCAAGAAGCTTATCAAGCTGCTTATCGAAGATATTCAGAGCGAATTTCCGCCAACCGAAGACAAACAGGATGCTTACGAAGATTACCTCAGCAACATTCTCGAAATTTATACACATCACCATTTTGTTTTAAAATATTTCAATCAGACGCGGCCAAGCATTTCACTCAAAGATTTTGAGATGACGCGCGAAGAGTTGCACGAAAAGATTCAGGATCTGCGAGAAGAAAGCGATGAACTGCGTCGCCGTATTAACCAGGTAAATATCGAAAAAGATCAGGCCCTGTCTGAAGCCCGCGCTTTGCGCACTCAGAATGAAGAACTCAGGCAGAAGCTCACCAGGCTGGATCCGGCTGAAGTCCAGAAGCAACTGCAGGCAGCTGAGGCAAAAGTGCGTGCCAGTCGTAAGGAACTCGAAGAAACGATCAAAGAAGAAGAAGAACTGCGCGAAGATATGCTCAAACTAGACCAGGAAAATCAGGACCTGACCCGTAAACTGCAGGCTCTGCATGCTATTCCTGACGAAGATGCTTACTCGGTGGCTGGTCTGCTTGAAGGCAAACGTGTAGTGATTTTTGGTGGTGTTGGCCGTGACCATTACCTGCCAATTCTCAAAGAGGCTGGCGTTGCCAATGAGGATTATGAATGGTATGAAGGCTACCACACCATCAGCCAGGCAAGAACCGCCGAGATTGTCGGACGCTGCGACCTTGCTGTTGTCGTTACCAGTTATGCCGGACACCTGCTGCTTTATCAGGTTCGCCCCTGTATCAAAGAACATCAGCATTTTTTCAAGATTCACAACAGTGGCGCTGGCTCA
This sequence comes from Candidatus Rifleibacteriota bacterium, assembly GCA_029560455.1. The sequence goes on along the minus strand of JAKQKW010000232.1, from coordinate 156 downwards.
TTGCGCAAAGAAATCCTTAAAACTTTCAAAAAATAGCTAAATCTGTTCTGATAGGTCGGCGTTTGCAATTATGGAAAACATGAAACCCGAAGAGTTGTGGCAAAAAGCGCTTGCAGGCGATCAACAGTCCTGGCAGCGGCTTTATGAACAGTTCGG
>JAKQKW010000474.1 GCA_029560455.1 Candidatus Rifleibacteriota bacterium | reverse complement strand
CAGCCCGGCTTCCGACATGACCGCCAATCCCGCCCCACTTGGCCTTCTTGCCTTTGGCATGACCACCGTTCTGCTCAATATCCATAACGCTGGCTTTTATGAGCTCAATTCAATGATCCTTGCCATGGGTATTTTTTATGGCGGCATGGCTCAGATCGTAGTCGGCATACTTGAATGGAAGAAAAACAACACTTTCGGCATGACCGCTTTTGCCTCTTATGGTTTTTTCTGGCTGACTCTGGTTGCCCTGCTGGTAATGCCGAAACTCGGCCTGGTAGAAAGCGCTTCGAATAATGCCATGATCTGCTACCTCAGCATGTGGGGAATCTTCACACTGCTTATGTTCATTGGCACCCTTAAGATGTCGCGGGCCTTGCAGTTTGTCTTTGGCTCACTTACCGTTCTGTTTTTTATGCTTGCGATTGGCGATGCGACCGGTGATGCAACCTTCAAGCACCTGACCGGCTACGAAGGCATCATCTGCGGTGCAGCGGCGATTTATACCGGTATGGCCCAGGTTCTCAACGAAGTATATGGCCGCACCGTAATGCCGCTTGGCAACCCGGCAACAAAGTAATAATCAGTAAAACAGAATCCCGGGCCGGCAATGAAGCTGACCCGGGATTTTTTTATTCTGGCGTTTCGACAAGACTTTAAGCTTGTTTAAAAGCAGCGCTGTTTTTCCTTTTTAAGACAGGTGCGGTTGCACTGGTAGCAGATTTCGTTGGCCAGACAGCCACCGGCAAAGAATTCGCGGAAATTCTGCAGCGTCGTTTCGGCAATGTTATGCAGAGCTTCAGCCGTAAAAAATGCCTGGTGTGAAGTTACCAGCACATTAGGGAAAGTCAGCAGCCGTGCCAGTACATCGTCGGCGATCGGTTCAGCTGATTTGTCTTCGAAAAAATACTCGCTTTCTTCTTCGTAGACGTCGAGGCCGGCACTGCCAATGCGGCCATTTTTGAGCCCTTCTATCAGTGCCGGTGTGTCGATAAGCTTGCCGCGGCCGGTATTGATGATCATTACCCCGTGTTTCATCCTGCCAATCGACATGGCATCGATCATGTGCGTCGTTTCAGGGGTCAGCGGGCAGTGTAGAGAAATCACATCAGAGGCGGCAAACAGTTCTGGCA
>JAKQKW010000446.1 GCA_029560455.1 Candidatus Rifleibacteriota bacterium | reverse complement strand
CAAAAACCTCACCATCTGGAAAAACGAGACAGTGGCGGCCTGCGTCAATCTATACCCCTATAATGCTGGTCACCTGTTGCTTTTTCCGTTGCGGCACATAGCCGACCCAAGACAACTCAACCCCGAAGAGCACAGGCAGATGCACCAGCTTCTGAGCGCATCAATGGATCGCCTTGAGTCTGTTTACCAGCCGCTCGGTTTCAATATCGGCTTCAACATTGGCGAAGCCTCGGGCGCAAGCATCGAACACCTGCACCAGCACGTTGTTCCGCGCTACCATAGAGAACTCGGTTTCGTCGATATTACCGCCGGAGCTAAAATCATCATAGAAGATCCTCAGGTAACTCTGAACAAGCTTAAAGACGCTTTTGCCGATCTTAAATTTTGAGCCTGCCGGCTCTCTTATACTGTGCTATAATTCTCTGGCAATTTGAACAAGGAGACATCACTAAAAATGATCAAAAGAGGAATCACCGTTCTGATGGCCGCTTCTGCCATCACCGCTACCTGTGCTTACGCGTCGCCCGAAGGCGATCTTAAATATATGGGCTACTCTCAGGAAATGGTCAGCGAAGTTCTTTCTGCCACCGGCTGTGAGCCGGCAAAACCAGAGACTGCTGCTGACAATGAACAGGATGAAGCCGAATCAAACCTTGAACAACTGACTGAACTTGGTGTTACCAGGTCGCTTACCCCGACACTCGAAGACCGCTCAGGCGCCATTCGCGACGAAGTACTCACCTACTGGGATAAAATGTCGCCGGCAGCCAACAATGTTCAGCCCATCAGCGCAGAAACCAGGGCAATGATTGAAACCAATATTCGTACCGCCCTCGAAAGCGCCGGCTACTCGATTGTGCAGCTGAGCCTGGTCGATCTGCCCGAGGGCAGCCTCAAAAACATGCTTAGAGCAATTGTTCGGGCCACCAGACCCCTCAAAACCCGCAATTCATATAAAGAAATTCAGGGCAATCTTGCCGAAATCAAAAAACTCTGCATGGAAGCCGGCACAATTGACGGCATCGTCTATCTGTCAGAAATGACCACCTTTGTCGCCGAAAATCCGCGCAACAATTATTACTACGAAAAGACCATCCTCAACCCCTGAACGCATAAATCAGGCATCTGGCGTGCTGCCCGATGCCTGATTGCTTAACCGCACGCTGCCTGATATTACCGAATCGCAGGAGTCCCGATGAGCATACTGGCCTCGCCCAGACAGACAACCCGCATGATGGTATACGCGATGATCTGCACTCTGGTCGTCGCGTTTGGCGCTATTGGTGCGGTTTTAGCCGGTAACGTCGCCGAGCAGTATTCGCTGATGGGCCTTTTTTTAGGTTCAGCTCTCGGGGCCTTCATCTCTGTTTATGAGTCAACCATTGTTGGGTCTATTGCCGGCATGCTGCTGGGCCTTCTGGTTGGCCCGCTGGTTTTTTACTTCATTGACTTTGAAACTGCTTATTTGACCGCATTTGTTCTCGCGCTTCTCGGGGCCATAATGGGCGAACCAATGGCCGCCTTCTGGCGCGAAGCCGATTTAGAAGATTCTGACTCTGAAGCAGAAGCCTCTGACACGCCGGAGAACGACAAATGAGCGTTATCAGATTGATTATGGTCGAAAATAATCAGACCTTTTCGGGGCATATTCCATCGTCTTCTATCTCAGCGGTTTTATGGGCCATCGCTCAGGGCTCGAAAGATACCGAAACATTCTGGCATGCAGTCACCAGCATGGACCCTGGTCTCAAAGAACATTTTTTTACAAACAAAGATGATTCGCCGCTGCTTGAAGGTTATGACGACGGTCTGCTGGTCATCAGCTGGGAATACCAGTGCATCGAATCTTTTCAGGTTTATCAGCCGCTGCGGCACAATGGCAGCGTCATCAGACATACCGGCAGTCATCTCGATGAAGAGGCCGAACCGGTTGATTTTTCGATCAGCAATGACTGGAGCATCATAGATCATCATTTTGAGGAGAGCAGGCACTGAGAATGGTTAATTGTCAGAGTTGTGGCGCCGTAAACAATGAAGAATCACTGAGCTGTATTGCCTGCAACCGTACTCTGCTGGTGGTCTGCCCCCAGTGCACATCGCGCAATCCAGTATCGGCAGCGGTATGCAATCAATGCGGGCGAATTCTTGAAGAGAAAAACGACCCGCGCATTCTCGAAAAGAAACTTGGTGACCCCGTTGCCGAGATGTATGAGCCCAGAGTAAAAAATGCCTTTACCACCTTCTATCCTAAAGAAGCTTTTTTAAAGGTAATTCTCGGCGGTTTTTTCTTCGCTCTGGTTTATATCAGCCAGATTTTCAGCGGGCACCCTTTTCTTCTGCTTGCTTCGGGGCTGATCAGCGGCATTGTGGCCCTCTGGGGCCTTGTGGAAATAACCTTCTGGGTTATCGAAGACAACGAAATCAATGAGCCCACAACTCAGACCGGCAATGAAGCGGCTTTTCCCAAAGCTTACGCTCGCGGTCTCAACAATGCTCTCGAATCTTTTGAAGACCTTGACCGCGAAATTTCAACCGCAGCAGCCGCAGAACGCCCTGAAGAATCCCTTTTAACCAGCGAAGAAGCAGCCATGCTTGCCGGCGATGCCCATGAATCAACAACAGAAAAAGCAAAGCCCGAACCGGTCAAAAAATTCGAAACCCTCGCTGAATTTCTCTCTGACGGTATCGAAAAAGAAATTGAAAGCACAAAAGAAAAAGTTTCGCGTTCACCCGACAATTATGCGCTGCTGCTGCGACTGGCCCAGTTGCACGAAGAACGCGGCGAGATTTCCCTGGCGCTTGAAAATCTCGAAAAATGCCTGAAATTTGAGCCCGACATCGCCGAAGTTTATCTCTACCACGGGGTGCTGCTGCGGCGTAACAACAACCCGGAACAGGCAAGAAAGTCTTTTGAAAAGGCGCTTGAACTGAACAGATTTCTGTCAAAGGCCTTTTATCAGCTCGGCATACTTGAACGCAGCCTCAACAACCTCCCAGAAGCCCGCAACCAGCTGCAGAAATGTATTCAACTTTCACCTGACGACCCATATGCTCATTACCAGCTTGGCATGATCTACCGTGAGCTTGGCGAAACAAGTCTGGCACTGATGGAAATCCAGCGTGCCACGATTCTGCATCCGACAGATTCATACGGTCACAGCAAGCTTGGGCAGTTGTATCAGCAGACGCGGCAATATGAGCATGCGGTTTCTTCGTATTCACAGGCGCTCAGCCTCAAGCCCGGCGACCCGTTCGTGCTTGAGCGTCTGGCTGAAGTTCTTGCCGCCAAGGAACTGTATGAAAAATCTGCGGAGCTGTTTCAGGAAGCCCTGGCTCGCCAGTTTCACCCCTCTGTCGCGACGATGATCTCTTTTGGCAAAGTGCTGCGCAAACTTGAAAATTTTGAAGAACTCGAAAAAATCACCAATGAAGTTCTCAGGCTTGAACCGGCCAACCACGAGGCAGGTTTTCTCAAGGCGATGGCCATGCTCAAACGGGGCCGTACCATCGAAGCTCTCGGTCTGCTCGAAAAACTTGTAGAAAACCCTGCGGTCAGTTACGAAGCCTGGCTTGAACTCGGCAAGCTCTACCAGGCTGACAATCACCCAGAGAAAGCGGTTTCTGCCTTTATCAGAGCCTCAACCTGCGCCCCCGACCAGGCTGGCATCTGGAACAACATCGGCATACTGCTTTCAAATCAGAAAGCCTACGAGGAAGCATTAAAAGCCTTCAGAAAGGCTGCCAGCTTCGATTACACCGACCCGCAGATTTCAAGCAATCTCAGGGCGGTTCAGAAAAAGCTCGAAGCCAGCTGTAACCGCATCATTGACGCCCGCCGCGAAACTCTCGAAAAAAGCCCTGACGACCTTGAAGCCTATCTTGAAATGGGTCGAGCCTTTGAAGTTCTGCAGAGGCCTGATGAAGCGATGATGACCTACCAGCGACTTCTGTCGATCAAGCCTGACTATATACCCGGGCTGATGTGCTATGCCGAACTGCTGCGCAACCGAGGTAAACTCAAAATGGCAATGCGCTGTTACCGCGAAATTATCAAAATAGACCCTGAAAATGCCGACACTCACATGTTCATGGTGCAGGCCAATCTGAATCTGGGCTTTCTCAACGAGGCACTGCGGCATGCGGTCATTGCCCAGAAAATTTCACCCGATGATCCACGTGTTCATTTCCTGCTTGGCAAAATCTACTTTGCCAAGGGCCTTGCACCAAGAGCTCTAAAGGAATTTTCTATAGTGGCTTCTGCCTCAACTGATCCAGACATGATCAGCTGGGCAGAACTGATGCGCCGCCGCCTGGCAAGGACAAACTGACTGTGAAAAAATTTATTCCACTGATTTTTCTTGCGTCTGTTTCTGCCTTTTCGCCCGCCAAAGTCTGCCTGGCCCAGGAATTTCAGACTCCCGGCTCTGAAGTATCTGTCAGAGATCTTCTCGAAGGGCACAAACGGGCGCCCAAATCTGACACCTATTACCTTATGGCTCTTTCAGAGGCGCGCAAAGGCAATATCGAAGCCGCCGAAAAAGCCATCAAAACAGGACTGCAGATCAACCCTCGTAATACCAGGCTGATGAACCTTAAAGGCGCTCTGCTTACCCGCCAGGGGAAGCTCACCGAAGCGAGAACGCTTTTTCTCACTGTTCTGCAGCTTGACCCCGAAGATGACTACGCCAATACCTCGCTGCGGTCGGTCGAACGAACCCTGCAGCCCGCACGCAAGATTCAGCCAATTATCAACAAAGCCCCGGCAGCACCAGCATCTGATGCTCCGACAGCACCGGTTCTCGTTAAGCCGGTTCAGACCGAAACCAAAATTCTCGAAGCCACCTACTTTATCGAAATGAAGGCAAAGCAACAGTGCTACCATGCCATGGCATTGATTAAACGAGCCCAGGAAGCATTTGCAGCCGCCAACCCGAAGCGCAAAGACGAATTCTCGACAACCAATCTTGCCAAAGACGGCTTTCTGACATCAGTGCCGGTGTGCCCCGCTGCCGGCATCTACGGCTGGAAAAACAATGACGTCGAGTGCGAAAAGCACGGTTCGCTTTCGGCTCTCGGGGCCGAAGTAAACAATGTTTTCGGCGAATTCAACAACGGCATGCGCGCCAAGCTGAGCCGCAACTATCTTGATGCTCTGCGGTCTTTCGAGCAGGTCGTCGTGCTCTACCCGCGCTGGGCCGAAGCACATTATCAGATGGCCGACACCCTGTTCCGCCTCGGCGAAACCGACCCGGCAATTGCATCACTGCGCAACTGCCTGAAGCATGAGAGCGGCAACATCGATGCACAGCTGCTGTTGGCAAACCTTTATTTCAAGAAGGGGCAAAAAGACGCAGCTCTCGGCATCCTCGACAAGGTAAGCAGTGCTCACAAAGGCACGGTTTATGGTCTGGCAGCACGCAGTATTGCCGGCTCGATCAGATCAGGTCGAAATTACTACGAGATTTTTCCGCCCAACTGAAACATGAAAAAACCGGTCAAAAGCCTCGCGTTCATCTGCCACCCGGCCCGCGAATCGATTCCACCACTGCTGAAGTCGCTGGTCGAATGGTGCGAAGAAAATTCGATTCAGGTGCGCATGACCACCCGCATGGCGCGGATCATCAACCGGCCCGAACTCGGCATGGCGACGCATGAAATGGCCGCCCATATCGACATGGTTATCGTTCTCGGCGGCGATGGTAGTATTCTTGAGGCCACAAGGTCTTTCGCGGCAGATGGTCTGCCAATCGCCGGAATAAATATGGGTCATCTCGGCTTTCTGACACTTGAAGAACCGGGCAATGCGGTGGAGTTTCTCAAAAAGATCCGTGACGGCAAATTCCGCATCGAAAATCGCATGATGCTTAACGCCACGGTCAGGCGCAATGGCAAAAAGGTATTTTCGGGCATCGCTCTCAATGACGTCGTCATTCAGAAAGAGCCAATGCTGCGGGTTATCAACATAAATGTATCAATTTCAGGCTGCGTCATCAACACCTACCATGGCGACGGCCTGATTTTTTCGACACCAACCGGTTCTACCGCCTATTCGCTCTCTGCCGGCGGCCCAATCGTGCCGCCATGGGTCAGCGTCATCATTCTGTGCCCGCTCAACTGCCACACTTTGAGCGCCAGACCAGTAATCACCTCAGACCAGGAAGTTCTGACCGCGAAAGTCGGCTGTATTCACTCAAAAGTTGATCTCGTTCTCGACGGTCAGGAAAGTTTTCGCCTTCAGGATGGTGACGAAATAGACATCTCGCGGGCCCAGGAACTGGCCCGCATCGTAGTTTTTCAATCACGCAATTTTTTCGAGGTCCTGCGCAAAAAAATGAAGTGGGGCTGATACAGGAGTTACAACAATGAATTACCGCCACAACATTTTCTTTCTTATTCTTGCCTTCATTTTTTCGTCCACTCTGGCTTTCGCTTTCGACCCGAACTTCAATTTCACCTCATCGCAAAACCCGGCAAAGCCCGGTATTGTGACCGTCTCGGCGACCGTATCATCCGGGCATATGCTGTATCGCCACCAGATGTCGTTTTCTGCATCAGTCGGCAAAATCGCCGTGACCTGGCCAGCAGTAGTTACCAAGGCCGACCCGTTTGGCGAAGGGAATGTCGACGTCTACCCCGAAGGCACACATGTATTCGAGATTGCCTTTTCGGCCGATGAAACACTGACACAAAGCACCCTGACGGTAAAATACCAGGGCTGCTCGGCTCTTACCTGCTTTATGCCAACACAGAAGAAGTTTGAGCTGACCTTTGCCCCACCAGTTCAGCCCGCTGCTGCTGCACCCGGTCAGGTTCAGACCTCTGCCGTGCAACCTGCCGCAGCCACATCAGACTCTCCAGCTGCAGCCTCATATGACCAAGCCGCCAGCAGCGAAAGCATCAAGTCTGAAAATGCTGCATCCCCCAACCAGAACCAGGTATCTACCGTGACCTCAGAAAATACTGCAACCCAGACAAAAGCGGCGCCAGTACAGGTAGAACTGTCGCAGCAGGGCATCGTCGATTTCTCAGCCGCCCTCGAAAAGCAGGGGATTCACTGGGTGCTTCTGCTTGCCTTCATTGGCGGTCTGCTTGTCAGCCTTACCCCATGCGTCTACCCGATGATTCCGATTACCCTGTCAATCATTGGCGGCCGTAACGAAAACGTCAGTTTCTACAAAGGTCTGGGCCTTTCAGCCACCTACGTCGCCGGCCTCTCACTGACCTACGCACTTCTCGGCCTGGCGGCCGCCACCTTTGGCGCCCAGATTCGCGGCTTTATTCAGGGCCCGATGTTTCAGGGGCTGGTCGCGGTTAT
>JAKQKW010000444.1 GCA_029560455.1 Candidatus Rifleibacteriota bacterium | reverse complement strand
CAGATCGATTCGCTTAAGGTGCAGCTCAACGAGATCAAAGACCTTCTTACCGCAAAAGCCACTGAAAAAATCACTGAAAAGAAAGAAAAGTAAAGGAACCAGAATATGAGTCAGACCAGCAGCAGTTCTTCAGGTTGCAGCAGCAAAGGCAGTGCGTGCAGTGGTTGTTCGAGCACTTCATGCAGCGAACGCGTTACCGCGGATGAATCACCAAACCGCATCAAACACACGATCGTTGTCATGTCAGGAAAAGGCGGAGTTGGCAAGAGCACAGTGGCAGTCAATATTGCCGTAGCCCTCGCTTCTGAAGGTTATAAAACCGGTTTGCTCGATGTAGACATTCACGGGCCGAGTATTCCAACCATGCTCAAACTGCAGAATGTGCGCGCCCTGTCTGACGGAAAAATGCTGCTGCCAGCCGAAGTCGGCGACCTTAAGGTCATGTCGATAGGGCTTCTGCTCGATAAGTCTGACGATGCGGTAATCTGGCGTGGCCCGATGAAAGCCGGTGTCATTGGCCAGTTTCTCACCGAAGTCAACTGGGGCGAACTCGATTACCTGGTAATCGATTCGCCTCCAGGCACCGGTGATGAGCCGCTTTCGGTATGTCAGCAGATCAAGGGCAGTTTCTCGGCTCTGATCGTCACCACCCCGCAGGAAGTGGCCGCCGCAGATGTTCGCAAGTCGATCAACTTCTGTAATCAGCTTGGTGTGGAAGTTGTCGGCGTGCTCGAAAACATGAGCGGTTTTGTCTGCCCGAAATGCGAATGTGAAACCCACATTTTCAGCAGTGGTGGCGGCGAAAAGACTGCCAATGAATTTGGTGTACGCTTTCTGGGTAGAATTCCGATAGATCCGGCAATTGGTGTTGCCTGCGACAGCGGCTCACCCTTCGTATATACGCACTCAAAAACTCCGGTTGCCAAAGCATTTACACAGGTCGTGGCCCACATTCGCGAAGCTTACGACGGAAACACGACTAAGACAGAAAAAGCAGCGGGCTGTTCCAATGCCGGCTGAAACCTCTGCTGACAGACTGCCACCTCAGGGCCGGCTGCAGCCGGTTATGGCAGCCGGTTCGCATGCCGGCTGCCTTCTCTGTGGGGCAAAAAACCCGCTGTCAATGCATCTGCACTTCATGGCCGATGATAATCATGTCGTGTATGCCGATTTTCAGGCCCACGACATGCTGCAGGGCTATCAGGGCATCATTCACGGCGGTGTCACCTGTGCTCTGCTCGACGCGGCAATGACCCACTGCCTGTTCAACCGCTCGATCGAAGCGGTTAC
>JAKQKW010000217.1 GCA_029560455.1 Candidatus Rifleibacteriota bacterium | reverse complement strand
CCGGTTGATGAGACGTTCCAGTGGCTTGACCGGCGTTTTTTCGTAGCTGAATTGAAAGTTGAAGCCCGGCGACTGCGGCGCGCCGAGATGATGACGCAGAACTGTCGGAGGGGTTCTCCCGGAAGGTATTCGCAGCCAGCGCGAAATCGTCTGAGCACCAATAGCGGTGCCGGTAAGTATCAGGATGCCTGACAATGTAAACGCAGATTTAAACCGCATACCATACCGCCAGATTGTCGAGCACCCTGAACTTGACTTCGCCGCGTCGGTAAAGCGACGAAAGATACCCATTCACGGTGGCCCGGTAAAGATAGTATTCCCAGCTTATTTTTTTAAGACCGAAATGGTCGAGAAACGCCTTAACAACCCTTTCCTGCGATAGCGGTATTTTGAGCAGTTCGCGCATGAACTTCATGGCCTCTTCGACATGTTTCTGGTTGCTCGCAATCATGCCCGCAATATTTGCGGTCGGCGTAAAATGACCGCCGACATAGATTCTGGCGCTCAGATTTCGCAGTTTTTCAAGAGTCTGCAGGTGCGCATGCGGGTCGTAGGTAAACGGCAGGCGTTGTTTACGAAAGAAATTATCAGGAAAAAGCGTGTCGGCAACGAAGGCGGTGCCATCGACCAGGAACCCCTTCTGATTGACCGAGTGCCCGGGCAGATCGAGAATCTTTATCTCGACGTCTTCGAGCTTCAGTTCGCTGCCGCTGAGAATTTCGACCTCGCTCGGGTTGGCCATGATGAAGCGGTTCATCAGATCGTTGATCGGTGCGCCGGCAAAAAGAACCGCTGACTGAATCAATGGCTGTCTGATTGTCGGGGCTTCAAGCGTCGATGCAAGAATCCGGCAGCCGCATTTTTCTCGAAAAAAATCGTTGCCACCGATATGGTCAGCGTGAGCGTGGGTATTTAAAATGTATTCGACTTTGAAACGGTAGTCTGAAAGCAGTTCGAAAAGGCGCGCCGCATATTTTTCGTCAATACCCGAATCGATCAGGGCAACTTTGCTGTTGCCAAGCGCAATAATGCCGACATTGGCCGGGCCGCAGACACATAAAGTCCGCTCGCTCAGGCGGGTCAGTTCCATGCTCAGGCAGACGGGTTTTTGCAGCGTTCTGAGGCGCCGACGACGACAAAGCCTTCGCTGCAGTTGCTCAGCACCTCGACTGTGCAGTCGGGTGTGCCTGAAAAGCCGATTTGTGGCGCGATAACTTCGATATAATACGGGTTATCATGGTATGGCGAGAACTGGGCTTTATAAATCCAGGCGTTTACCGGTTCGCATTCATCAACCGTGAGTTTGATGCGCAGAAATTTGAAGACTTCGCCGCCTTTGACGATCTTGAAAGCCGGGTGCCAGGGCAGTGGTTCGGTGGTGAAGTCGGGCGAAAGAATTACCAGAGGTTTATCGAGCAGAATGTTGATTGTGCCTTCGCGACAATCGGTAACTTCAGGAAAACATCTGCGGAAAAACGGCATCTGCTCTCTGACGGTGTTTTTTGACTCGCCAAGACCCTTTTGAATCTTTCCTCTGATGGCTGCCATTAAGTTCTCTCCCTTGATAAATGCTTATAGCATCAGCATAGAACAGCCGGCGCCCGATTACAAGATTTTTTTGATCATCTGCAGGCAGGGGCAGTTCGGCCCCCACAGCGTCGGAAACTCTTCAAGCGGCCTGAAGCCCAGCGAAAGATAGAACCGGCGGGTGCTTTCATACGATGGCCAGTTGGTCGCCGGCCCCAGAGTCTTGATCTGCAGATACTCTATGCCCTGGTTGCGGCAATATTCAGTCACCGATTCGACCGCCGCCCTGCCAAGACCCTGGTGGTGGTATTCGGGCAGAATGCCAAGCACATAGAGCTCGGCCGATTCCTTGTAGTGCATTTTCAGACTGATAAAACCGCAGACCTGATGATGCATGTTGATCATGAAAGTCGGCAGTCCGTCTATCTCGATGCCGTAGTCGATCATGGTCTGTTCGTCGCCGAACCATTCCGGCAGCTGCCTGAGAATCTTCTCGCATTCCTTACCTGAGTTTAATACTGGCCCGACAATACTGAAGTAGTCAGATTTCATATTTCCTTCACCCGGTTTTGCGCAAAAGAAAACAGGTTTGCCCATCGACAAACCTGCCTTCGATTAAATTGTCACAACAGCGCTATTATAACACATCTGCGGCGACATTGGGTGAGTCTGTGAGTCGCTGACCTCTGGCTTTTCGGAAATGGTATTGCCGGTGTTTCTACGCCTGCGCAGCCTTAATCAGCGTTCGCTGTGCTGGCAAAAACCAGAACATGGCCGTCGGGGTCGAGAGAATACGCTGCCATGTCGCCCCAGTTCATTAATGAATAGGTTTTTAACTCGGTCGCACCTGCCTGTAAAGCCCGTTGATGATATTGCTGCGGCTGCTCGACCGAAAGATAGAGTTCGGCACGCGGTATGCCAGTCGCCAGAGCCGGGTCTTTGATCGAGTTGCCGAGCAGTCTGACGATGCCTTTTTCCGGCATCAGACCGAGAATCAGACTGTCAGACAACGAAAATTCGGTCATTCCTGGCACGTCAAGGGTCGGGGAAAGCTGCAGAACCTGCACATAAAAGTCGCGACTGCGTTGCTGGTCGCTCACATAAAGAATCAGATTAGCTCGTCTGATCATTCTGTTAATTTTCCTTTGCTTTATGCCTCAGTTGTCTGAACATAAGATACACCAGAGATGGCGGTTTTGCCGAATAAATTGCTGCAACAAATAGGTTGGCGTCAGGGGCCTTAAATGTTATTCTGCAGTAAATTATAGCCCCGGAGGAAATGGACATGACAAGACATGATGGACGCGCCGGCGATCAGCTCAGGCCTGTAAGCATCGAAACCGGTTACCTCAAATATCCGCATGGTTCAGCACTGATCAGCTTTGGTGATACCCGTGTGCTCTGCACGGTTCAGGTTGAAGAGAAAGTTCCGCCATACGTAGCCTCCCGGGAAACAGTTCAGGGCTGGATAACTGCCGAATACGCTCTGATGCCGGCTGCCGGCCTGGTGCGTAACGAACGCGCCGGCTACGGTAAAGCCACGGTCAAGGGCCGGGTTCACGAAATTCAGCGTCTGATCGGTCGCTCGATGCGTGCCGCTCTCGATCTCACCAAACTTGGGGCGCGCACTCTGATGATTGACTGTGATGTCATTCAGGCCGATGGCGGCACCCGTACCGCATCGATCACCGGGGCTATGGTCGCCCTTGAAATGGCCGTAAAAAAGCTCATGGCCGAAGGCAAGCTGACTGAAAATCCTATCGTTAACCGTATTGCTGCCGTAAGTATCGGTATTGTCAATGGTCAGCCATGTCTTGATCTTGATTATGTCGAAGATTCGCACGCCGAAACCGACCTGAATCTGGTAATGAACGATCAGGGTGGTTATATCGAAGTGCAGGGAACTGCAGAAAATGGCACTTATAGCCGGGCTCAGCTTGACCAGATGCTTGCGATCGGTGAAGCCGGCATCAAACAGCTTTTCAAGCTTCAGAAGCAGGCTGTGGAGAAGCTCTGATGAATATCTGGGTTTCTACCCGCAACGCCCACAAGGCCGAAGAGATCAGCCATATTCTGGCGCCATATAAGATCAGGACGCTTCTCGATCTGCCTGATTTTCCCGATGTCGACGAATGCGGCGCGTCTTATCGTGAAAATGCCGAACTCAAGGCCAGGGCTCTGTTCGAAAAGGTCAATGAGCCGGTTTTTGCCGATGACTCGGGCCTTGAAGTCGATGCGCTTGGCGGCCGGCCCGGAATTCATTCGGCCCGCTATTCGGGCAACGACACCAACCATGCACGCAATATCGAAAAGCTGCTGCATGAGCTGAAAAATGTGCCCGAAGCTGAAAGAACCGCAAGGTTCCGCTGTGTCATCGTTTACATCGACGCCACCGGCAAGGCGCATGAATTTGTCGGCACTCTCGAAGGCCGCATCGGTTTTGAACGCCGTGGTCATGAAGGTTTCGGCTATGATCCTGTTTTTATGCTGCCGGAACGCGGCTGCGCCGTTGCCGAGCTTCCGGCCGCCGAGAAAAATGCGATCAGTCACCGGGCGAGAGCGCTGGCGCAGTTGCGCACTTTTCTCAAGCTCTGAAAAAAACAGTTCCAGGCAAAATAATAGCTTTGTTTTGCCGGCCGTTTCTGGTATATAGTTACGAATCAGTTTTCCCGGGCGACGCTGCGCCCGGTTCTGGCTGCACCATCACAATTAAAAGGTTAGCTGTTTAATGTCACAGATTCTTCCTTTAATCAGAAGGCTGGCGCAGAACGCTGGAGATCGAAGCGGCGACGGTCGGCTCGAAAAGTTTTTCATCTTCCGGTTTGGCGACAAATCCTATGCCATTCCCGCAGTCGACGTTACTGAAGTAGCCATGCCCGGCTCTCTGATTGAAGTGCCGCAGAAATCAGAATTGATCAGAGGCGTGGTTAATATTCGCGGTACTGTGATACCGGTAATCAACCTGCGCCAGAGAATTGGCATTGCTCCCGATTATCAGCTCGGCGAAAATTCTCGTCTGCTGCTGTTTACGGTGCGGCCGAACGCTTTTATCGGCATGATTGCCGATGACATCGAATACCGCCTGCGCGAAGGCATTGTCGAGCCAGTACTGCCAAATATTGCCGAACCCGGCGAAAAATTTTTCCGCACCGCGGTCATTGACTCGCAGAGAGTGCCGGTTTTCATGGTTGATACCTGGCTTGAAAAACCAGAATTTGAAATTCTCAGGAATGTGGTAGAATCTTTCTGAAATTTTGCATGGAGGTCATGAATAATGGCTAAATATGTCTGCAGCGTCTGTGGTTATGAATACGATCCGGCCGTTGGCGATCCCGATGGCGGCATCGCTCCCGGCACCCCGTTCGAAGATCTTCCTGCTGACTGGGTTTGCCCGGCTTGTGGCGTCAGCAAAGATCAGTTCGAAAGAGTTTGATTCTGACCGCTGAATAAAAGGGTTTGCAGCATTGTCTGCAAACCCTTTTTTGTTTTACAGGGTTTCACATGGAACAATTTTTCCGGTAAACTGTTACCTCAGGCACTTCTGAAACGTATATGTGTCTCAACAGGGGGGAGAGAGTGCTTGCATAAGAGTTACTGGCTGAATCTTCTGGCCAGAATTGTCTACGGAATCGCGCTGCCGGCCTTTTTGCTGTATCTGGCCGTGTACAGCCATTTCAGCCTTGTGCGTGAACGGCATATTCACGCCTGGCAGCAGAAAATGCATGACTCCCTTGATAATCTCAGCAATTTTCACGCTGACGACCAGTTTTTTCACGGTCTGCTGCAGTATAATTTTGCCGGAGCTGAAACGGCTGCCGATCCAGAGGCCTTTTTTGCTGGTCGTATCTCTGCTTTCAAAAAGAATTTTCCCGGTGGCTTTCAGTTTGTGGTTCTCGACCCCAGGGGCTCGATAATATCTGCGCTGTCTGACGAAAAGCGCTTTCAGTATATTTTCAAATCCCTGCATCAGA
The DNA here is from genome assembly GCA_029560455.1 of Candidatus Rifleibacteriota bacterium. Next base: position 895 of record JAKQKW010000217.1, on the reverse strand, counting down.
CCGTGTTGAACCCCGAATCGATATATACTCCCGGCCGCATTGGTCTGCTGCGAGGCTATTTCGGCCAGTTTCTCATGGAAAGGCATTTCGATCTGCCGGCGCGCCAGGGCTATCTCGGCAGTTGTCTGCGTGCTTCAGAAGAACCTCACAAGGCACTTCTCTGGTTCAGAAATTATCAGCAATACACGCTTGTCTGTTTCGTTCACCGCCGTTTTCTCAATCAACAGCTGGGCGCAAAAATGCTGATTAACAGCTTTAACGCCTCGGGCCGCGAGATAAAACTCGGTTATTTTGACCCGAAACTGCAGACGGTTTTTGGGCTCGGTGCTGATCGTGATCTGGAACCTGAAATTATTCTGGAAGCCGGTGCTTTTGCTAATTCTGCCGTGGAATTCCGGCAGAGCCCTTCACATCTGCTGCTTTTCCGGCAGGTTTCACCCGAACTGGTCATTTTCAGTCGCCTGAATCAGAAAAAACATCTTATCGACATCAGCCATGAAGTTTGCCGCATCATGTTCGCTTTTCTGAAACTGCTGATTGTTGCGGGTTTTATTGCTTTATGCCTGTCTCTGCACGGCAAAAATCTCTTTCTCTCGGTCAGGCATAAACTGATGCTGCTGTTTCTCTTCGCAAATGGTCTGCCTCTGATGATTCTGGTTGCCACTGGCTATGAATTTTTTGAACAGAAACGAAGTTCGCTGATCAATGCGATGCACGAACAGTCGTCGAGACTGATAAAAGACTTCGACAGCCGCTATCCGGCCGGGCGCGAGCTGATGGCCGAAAAATTGAACGAGTTTGTGACGGCCGGCAACAAACGTTTTGGTCACAGGCAATGGTCAAATGAATCGGTAGAAGAGCTCGCCGCGTTTATCGATTACTTTCGCCCCAGCGA
>JAKQKW010000427.1 GCA_029560455.1 Candidatus Rifleibacteriota bacterium | reverse complement strand
CAAACCGGTTCTGGGAGAAATCAACGCAATATTCAGCTTTTTACGTGTGTTCATAACTCTTTCCTTTCACGGCGGCTATAAATTATAGCAGACTTTTCTATTTTCTGTTTTGGGGTCAGACCAGCAAAAAGGCTGATCAATAAAGAAAAAAACTGCCGAAAAACGGCAGTTTTTTTTCTTAGAGTCGTCTTTTTTATGCCAAAAATGACCTTCTAAGTATAGTGTGCTGAAAAGCTGGGTATTTTCGGGTCTGCCGGATTTTTGCGGATGGCGATAAAAAACTGGCAACTTTTTTGCTCGTATGCCGCCACAGGCGCTTCTGGCGTGCTCTTTTCCTGATGCTTTGTATGGTACAGAACTTGCTTTGTCCACTGCACCCGGAGGTAACATGCAGAAAATTAACCAGCTGATTGTTGCGATTATTCTCGTTGCCGGCATTTTTTCAGGTGCTTCAGCGTCTGAGCCAACCCTTACCGGCACCCACCTTCTTGACTCGATGGGTCGCAACCTGCCGGCGCTGCAAAAGAAACAGGTCAGACGCACCCGCAATAATTTTCAGATCGGCGATCTGCATAACTTCAAAACCTTCAATTTTGCTTCCAAAAAATGGGAAGAAACCCCGGCCCGCCTTGTTAAAGCCGGCGAAAATATCTGCCTGTATCTCGAAGAAGGTCAGACCGTCGAAGAAGCTATTCTTGACGGCCTGATCAAAGAATTCGACAGCGTCATTTATCCGACTACAGCAAGATACTTCGGCAACGAAGCCCGTCCCGGCATCGATGGCGAAAACCGCCTCACCGTTCTGCTGATGGATATCAGAGACGACGCCGAAACTTCGGGGGTTTACACCAGCGGCTATTTTAACCGCGCCGACTGCTATCTGCCTGCAGAAATCCCGGCTGACTCAGATCTGCAGAGCAACTGCCGTGAGATGCTCTATGCCGATATCAAGCCCTCAGACATCACCAGCAAAGAATTTTATGCCACGATTGCTCACGAACTGCAGCATCTGATTCATTTTTTCCACGATCAGAAAGAATATGACTGGCTAAACGAAGGCTGTTCGCAGATGGCCCCGTGGTTGTGCGGTTATGGGCACCCCCGCCAGATCAGCGCCTGGCAGAAAACCCCTGATAATAGCCTGCTCGCCTGGGCTCCATGGCAGCAGGTTGCCAATTATGGCCAGGTTTACCTGTGGAGCTACTATGTTATGAACAAATTCTGCGCCGATGAAGGTGAAAGAGTTAAATTTTTTCGAGAACTGGTTTCAGACCAGGATCAGGGCATGACCAGCTATGACAAGCTCTTCAAGGCCCGCGGCACGACCTTCGACGCCCTGTTCAACAACTTCTGCATCAGCAGCTTCATAAACCGCAAAGACGTGAAGCCTGCTCTTCTCTCATTTGGCAATGATCTTGCCGGTTTTCAGCTGCCGGCCACCACTTTCATCGACCGTCTGCCGACCATGTATCGCAACCAGGTCAGCATCTGGGGCGCAGACCTGGTAAAAGTCGCCATTCAGAGCAATGTGGCAGAGATCAAAGTCGGCTTTGCCGGTGATCTCAACAACCTCCCCAACTCGTTCAGCGTCGCGCTGGTCTTCTTCAACGAGAGCGAAGCCAAAGTGCGCCAGATCAGCTACATCGACAATATCAAATCGACCACCCCGAACCGCCAGGCACACACCGCACGCGTCATGCTGCCCGGCCAGGGCGATGATTATTACCCGCCCCCGCCGCCGGTTAAAACCCAGATGGGTGACATCAGTGCAAAGGTTCCGGCCGGCTCAGACATGCTCTATCTCGTAATCATGGGGAAAGGGCCCGCCGACCTGCCTGATTCGATGCTTTCCTGGTCGGGCAAAGCGACTTATCGCCTCGACATCGAAATTGCCGCCAGCCACCCGGAACCGGTCGCTGCTGCCCCCGCTATTGCCGCGAACGCCGCCGCCCTGCTTGAAAACTACGTTGCCCTTAAAGCCAGGTTGCAGAATGCCACTGATTACGAAGAAACCCACGCCGCTTTTACTGCCGTCGAAACAGAACTCAAAGCGGCACTGAAGGCTGAACTTGCCGAAAAGGACGACGAGAAAAAACTTTTTGAAACTCTGCAGGCAAGCTCAGATGACCTTACTGAGCTGAAAGCCTTCTGCGCCGAAATTCAGAAGTTCAACCATCTGCATCACTGAAAAAAAACTTTTACTGCCGCCGGCTGGGAGCGAAACATCTGCGCCCGGCCGGTTTTTTTATGCTGATCAGCTTCATTCGCCAGAGCGGCATTGTGCCATGTGAGCCAGAATGAAAGGTTTTTCGGGAACCAGATTCAGTGTCGCAATAATGGTTTATGAGCCTTCAACCAGTGTGTCATTTCTCCTTTTTCCTGCTGTTAGTCACAGGAATTGCGACCGGGCGGTAATGGCTGTGAAGACAGCTGGCGGTACAGGCCAGACAGAAAGAGCCTGATCAGAACACTGCGCCGCTCGGCTTGCCGTGCGTTGCTGAAACTGCTATAAATACTGCATGGAAAAACTCAAGCCACAGCAGGCCCTCGAAAAATTCTGGGGTTATAAAGTCTTCAGGCCTTTGCAGCGCGAAGCGGTCGAAGCGGTTCTGAATGGCCGTGATGCGCTTGTAGTTATGCCGACCGGCGGTGGCAAAAGCCTTTGCTACCAGCTTCCGGCCGCATGTGGTATCGGCCTGGTACTCGTGGTTTCGCCATTGATAGCGCTGATGGACGACCAGGTTTCGGCCGCCAACGAAACCGGCCTGCGTGCCGGGGCGCTGCATTCACAAAGTCCCGAAAAAGACCGCCGGCGTGTTTTTGCGCAGTTACATGACGGCAGTCTCGATCTGCTTTATGTCAGCCCCGAAAGATTGGTGGCCGGCGGCGTGCTGGATCTGGTAAAGCCTCGCCTCGGCCTGTTCGCGGTCGACGAGGCACACTGCGTTTCGCACTGGGGCCATGAATTCAGACCCGAATACCGCCAGCTGGGGCCGCTTTTTGCCGAATTTGCCGGCATACCACGCATCGCGCTCACTGCCACCGCCACGCCGCACGTTCAGGAAGACATTCGTGCCCAGCTCGGCCTGCGCAGCCCGACCTGCCTGATCGGTCACCCCGACCGGCCGAACCTTACATACCGCTCTTACCCGCGTTACGACCAGGGCGGGCAGGTGCTTGATTTTATCCGCCGCCACAAGGGTGAAGGCGGTATCGTCTACGCCCAGACTCGAAAAGAAGTCGAACGCCTGGTTAAAAGCCTTTCACGCTCCGGTATTACCTGCGCGCCTTACCATGCCGGGTTGAGCGCCAGCCTGCGTGCCAAAGCCCAGGACGATTTCGTGCATGAGCGCCTCGACGTCATCGTCGCCACCATCGCTTTCGGCATGGGTATCGACCGGTCGAACGTGCGCTACGTTATTCACGCGAACACTCCGAAGTCGATCGAGCACTACCAGCAGGAATCAGGCCGCGCCGGCCGTGACGGCGAGCCGGCCGAATGTGTTCTGCTCTTTTCGGCCGGTGATCTGGTGACGCATAAAGCCCTGTCATTCAGAGAAGAGGGTATTTCGCCAGCCCGCCGCCGCGTTATCGAGCGCCAGCTCAACGAAATAGGCCGCTTCGCCATTTCGCCTGTCTGTCGGCACAAGCTTTTGTCTGAACATTTCGGCAAGCCATATCCGCCCGAAAATTTTATCAAACCCGACCCCGAAGAACCCGGTTGCGGCGCCTGCGATGTCTGCCTCGGCGAAACCCAGGCAGTGCCTGCCGAGGAAGCGCTGCTGGTCGCTCAGAAGATTATCAGTGCCGTATATCGCACCGAAGGGCGCTTCGGCGCCGGCTACGTCACCAAAGTTCTTCAGGGCGCCGAAGATGACCGCATTGCCGGCAATGGCCACGATCAGCTCAAGGTGTTCGGCCTGATGAAAGGCACGCCTGAAAAGGTGATTCGCGCCTGGATCGACCAGCTGATCGTGCAGGGCCATCTGCTCGTAACTGACGGTGAATACCCGCTGCTGCAGGTTACACAGTCGGGGCTTGGCGTCTGTAAAGGAACCGAGCCGGTAAGACTCGGCAGCCCGATCGTCAGGCTGCCGGCAAAGAAAAGCCGCAAAGCCGCGCCCGCCGATTCCGCTACCGGGCCTGAAGCGACGCTTTTCGAGAATCTGCGCCGCCTGCGCCTGCTGCTTGCCCGCAAACTCAGTATTCCGCCATATATGGTTTTCGCCGACTCGGTGCTTACCTCGATGGCGGTGCTTAAACCCGCTGACCTCGACTCTCTGCGAGAAATCAAAGGCATCGGCGACCACAAGCGCGACCGCTACGGCCCGGTATTTCTCGCCGTCATTGCCGGCACCGACCCCGAAACGGCTGCTACCAACTTTTCCTGAATATTCCAATCTATCGCTACCAGAAAATCTAATGGTTAAACCGGGCGTTTCGCATTTCAACAGAGCTTGGCCGGCCATTTGAGTGTTGCGGGCGTCACGATGTGTGCCCATAGAACGGCTTTATAGAAAGAGAAAAGGCTGCCTGTAGAAGGGCAGCCTTTTCTGTCGGGCAGAACCTGAAATTGAAAAGCAGAGTTATGAATCAGAGGTCAAGATCAGGAGTGATTTCGGGCAGCAGGATGTCGTCGCCTGCGCCGTTCTCATCGAGCCTGTTCGGCCCTGTGCTGTAGAAAACGGTTTTATTTTCTTTCTGCATGGTTTTCAACGCCTGTCCACTGAATGGATCGACTATTCCAGAATCTTTGCCAAGGCGGGATGCAAGAGTTGCTGCCATGATCGACTTCTGGGCGGCCCTTTCTTTGGCAAGCATATTGGCCCTTCGGAAGTTTGGGAAAGCCAGCACGAGAAGAGGATTATGTGAGACAAAATCCAGTTCGAGCTTATAATCAGGGTTGTCGAACATTTCGCGGTTGATTTTTTCATACTGCTCAAAAGGGTCACCATAAAATTTTTCTAGAATCCACATTGCCAGCGGAGTTCTTGTGTAGAAAAGCCCGTAAACATGCTTGAAGAAAATAAACTCGTATTCCATCGCTGTTTTCATCGGCTTATCGAAAGCGATTGAATCTTTCAGCAGTTCCATGTAATCTCCGGCTTCAGCATCATTGAGCAGCTCTCTGTTCAGCAGGCTGGTAAGCTGCTTCATTGAGATCCCGTCCATTGCGATAGTAATCATTTTACCGATCAGAAAGGGGCTGATCAGGTCGTTGATTCTTGCCAGCTTTACCTGGGCTGCAAAGATAAATGAACTGTTTTCTTCAGGATACAGCAGCTTGAAGCGTCGATGATACAGGGCGATAAGGCGGGCAACGTCGCGAAGTGTTCTGAAGTTTTCGGCCAGCTCGCCGGGTAGCGGATCGATCTGAGGATTGGCAAAAGCGAGCAGATATTTCCAGTTCAATGACCCAAGGCTGCGTATGGCAACGATAATCTCCTGATCGTGTTCGGCAACATTGTCGCCGAGGCGGTTCTGCTGAGTTTTGACAGATTTGGTCATAACAGTCTTGCTGAACCCGGCGAGTGCTTTCCAGCCGTTCAGTGCTTCCTGTAAGGGCGCATCTATAAATGTATATCCGCGACTGGCAGGAATATTCTCAAGCCCCGTTGTTTTATGGGAGACGTTGGATTCGTTAAACGCCGTGAGGTGGGAGGCGAGATTGATAAAGCTGTAGGCAGTCATAGCCGCCGAAATTATCAGCAGCCAGGTAACAACGGTAATGATTCTGCGCATAGGGCTTCCGGCATAGAATTTTTCAATCAGGCTACGCATGGCGAACCTCCTGTTTTTTCTTCAGGGCGGCGCACCGGCATTGCTGCTGCAGTCAGAATGAAGGTCAGCACCGCAAGTAATATAAAACCGCGCGTGATGCCGCGGATCAACCACAAAGTAATGAGAGTCGGG
>JAKQKW010000415.1 GCA_029560455.1 Candidatus Rifleibacteriota bacterium | reverse complement strand
CCGGCCAGCCGGCAAGCAATGGCAAGGCCAGAACTGGCTGAAGACCGTGTTCTGCAGGTTTTCCGGCAGCAGCTTGAAGATACCCGCCTGCCACCGCCGGAAAAGGAATGGAGCATTTTCTGGGACAGATTTTATCGTCAGTATGACGCTTTTCTAGAAAGCAACGATGATGCAAAGGCCTTCGTAAAGCTTATGAACGACACAATGGCTGCAATTGTCAGAGAAAAAGAAGCGTCGCAGGCACCGGTGACCGGCAATTTTTACTGGCTGGCCCTGTCGGTGTTTCCGTTGCTGCTCGTCTCGATCTATGTTATCAACGGTTTCAAATCGAACTCTTTACAAACGATTCGGCAGGCCGTTGCAGCGACATCGCTGCGCAAAGCGGCCTGGTTTCTTGGCCCGGCTCTGCTGATTCTGCTGATTTTCAGATTATTACCTCTTTGCGTCGCTTTTGCCGCCAGCCTCACCGATCTGGGGGCCGCGAGCATCACCGACCCGGCGCGGGCGAAGTTCGTTGCGTTGAGTAATTTTCATCAGCTGTATCAAGACCAGATTTTCTGGAAAAGCGTCAGAAACACGCTGGTATACCTCTGTGTAGGGGTGCCGGCCAATCTTCTGATCGCGCTGACGCTGGCACTTGTAGTCAGCCGCTTCTCGGGCTGGAAACGCAACCTGCTGGCGATGGGGTTCTTTCTGCCATCGGTCGTTACCACGGTGGCGTCGGCGGTTACCTGGCGCTGGCTCTACTGTCAGCAGAGCCCGTTGAACGATCTGGTCAACTGGCTGGGGTTCGGCCCGATCAACTGGCTCAATGATGCCGATCTGGCATTGCCGGCCCTGATTGTTTTCTCGATCTGGCGCAGTTACGGGCTCAGCATGATAATTCTGCTCGCCGGTCTTGAACTGATCAACCGCGACCTCTATGAAGCGGTTCGTATCGACGGTGGCAGTTACTGGCACGAACTGCGCCACGTCACCCTGCCCGGGCTCAGACGCACGCTTTTCGCGCTCGTGGTTGGCTCGATAGTCGCCAATATTCAGTTTTTTCTCGAACCATACGTGCTGACCGGCGGCGGTCCGAAGGATGCAACCATGTCACTGCTGCTGTTTTCGTATAATCGCGCTTTTGGCTCCTTCCAGCTGGGCTATGCCTCATCGGTGATCGTGGTGCTGTTCGCCTTCTTTCTGCTTTTCAACCTCTGGCAGCAGTCAATACGCCGCAAACTCAGCTGAGAACTTACAACCCCTTTTGACAGGCAAAAAAGAAGCTACCAGTTTTGAACCTTCTTGTGTTTTTGCTGTATTAAAGGTTATGGTGAATTAACAGTTGTATTTTGAGGAGGAACCATGACCAGAAAAATTATGCTCGCCTGCGTTCTTTTTGCCCTCGTTTCGGTTTTCCCGGGCCTGGCGCTCGAACTTGAGCCGATTCCGGCCGGCGCCAATATCGTCGCTTTTGTCAACAACCATGCCGGTCTGCCGCTTGGCGATCTGCTGACTTCTGCCCCGCTTCCGGAAATGGCGAAGCAGAAAATCAATGAATTCATCGCTGCGACCTCTTTCAACCCGCTGAAAGACATTGCAAAAATTCAGGCCATGGTTAAGAAGGGCGCCACCAAGAGAGAAGACAATGCTGTGATCGTTCTTTCGGGCTCATTCAACAAAGACAAAATCATGGGCTTCATCAAAGAAAAGATTGGCAAAGAAATCAATGAAGAAAAGCTCGGTGAATACAGCGTTATAAAATCCCCTGACGGCAAGGCCGGCCTGTGCTTTATCGATTCGGGCAAGGTTGCCTTTGGTACCGTCGCGGCCCTGAATGTTTACCTCGAAGCCAGAGGCGGCAAAGAGATCAGCAAAGACTTCGATGAGCTCGTGAAAAACTTCGATGACAAGGCTTACGCCGGCCTGATGGTCGGTGGCGCAGAATATCTCAAAGGCGAAATGGCAAAGAGAAACGAACGCCGCCAGGCGAGAATGGAAAAACTCGGTCGCGGCCCGAACCCGGTTGCCGCCTGGCTTGAAAATTATCTCAGCGAAAGCGTCGAGCCACAGGGCGTTTTCGCTCAGGTTCAGAACAACAGGGTCGAAGGCAAAATATTCTACACCCGCGCCGACAGCAAAGGCCTGTTCGTGCATGCCGCAGTTGAAGTCAACGACCCGAAGCTGACAATCGAAAAAACCTTCGGCGAATTCATCAAGGCACTCGGCAGCATGCCGGCCCCCGAACCCAAAGAAAAAGCCCCGCCGAAAAACCCCAACACCCGCTGGTAACAACAGTTTAACGCCCGTTACAACGCCCTGACCGATCGACTGATTCGGCCAGGGCGTTACTTTATGAATAACTCGGGCATTTATGCTGCAACCGGATGTGGTAAGATTTCGACGATGCAAAGCAAGCGATTAAATACTGGAATGGTCGGAAGCAGGCTGCTGCGGGAAGGGCTGTTTTTCGCCTTTCTGGTGTTTACGCTGGCGGTCAGCATGCTACCGTTTATTTTCATGTCGGCCGAGGCGATCGCGCCGGCGACCGATGCGGCGCAGAACAGCGGTCTGGGTCGGTATCTGCCGGGGCAGTGGTCGCTGCAGTCATTCAGGCAGCTGTTTGAAATCGGCGATGTGCCGCGTTTTGCTCTCAACAGCCTCATACATTCTTTTGGTTACACATTTTTGTCGCTGCTGATCAATTCGCTGGCCGCGTTTGCCTTTGCCAGAATGGTGTTTCCGGGGCGAGACCGGCTGTTCATGATGCTGATTCTCGCGATGATGATTCCGAGTCAGGTGATCATGATTCCGGTGTTCGTCATTGTAAAATCACTGGGGCTGCTGAACTCTTATCTCGGGCTGATCGTTCCGGGATGTGCGCATGCTTTCGGCATCTTTGCGATCAGGCAGTTCATGCTCGACCTGCCCGACGAAGTCTTCGATGCGGCGCGCACCGACGGCTGCAGCGATACCGGTTTGTTCATTCACATCGCGTTACCGCTCTGCCGACCGATACTTGCGAGCATGGCGGTAACCAGCTTCATCTACACCTGGGACCAGTTTTTATACCCGCTGGTGATCATGCAGGATGAGCCGATGTTCACGCTGCCGGTGGCTCTGGTTTCGATGACCTCGAAGCATTTCGGGCGCTGGGGTGTGCTGCTGGCAGGCGGTGTCGTCACCGCGATTCCCTCGTTGATCGTCTTCATGCTGGCGCAGCGTGCCTACGTTTCGGGCGTCACTGCAGGCGCCGTGAAGAACTGAGTTAAAAGTCGCGCTGGGTCGTAATCAAATCAGAGATGTTAAAGCAGACGTTGCTGCCGACCTCGGCCTTCAAATTAGAATCGTAGTTGATGACCACGCGTTTGGGCATGATCAGCGGGCCGTCTTCGCCTTTCTGGCGATTGAGAGAATCAACGACGAGATTACCGAAAATATTGACCTCTTCACCGCCTAGCAGGCTTTCTTTAGCGTAGATCGCCGATTCGATCTTGGCATTGTTCAGTCCCTTGGCTAGGCGCACCGTGCCTTTGAGCGATACCAGCGACAGAAAAGAGGCGGCGCTGTCGTGCACGACGTTCTCGGT
>JAKQKW010000413.1 GCA_029560455.1 Candidatus Rifleibacteriota bacterium | reverse complement strand
TATCTGAGTTGCTCACTCTGCCGGCAATAGACCCCATATTTTCTTCCTGCTTGTAAATCAGAACATAATCGAGGTTCGTCGGAAGAGTTACAAGTGATCCGTCAGGGGCTCTTACTACCTGTACTGTCACTGTGAGCGAGTTAAATGCCAGCTTTGTAATTTCAAGCTCATAGATTCCTGCAGGCACATCTTTGAAAAAGAAGTAACCTGATCTGTCGGTAAGAACATTTCCATAACCTTTCAGCTTGATGGTTACATATTCGAGAGGAGCACCGGTAAATGAATCTCTTATATGGCCGGTAAGATCAGTAAATGTTTTTACCTGAGTAAGATCTTTAGAAAGCTTAATTACCGGAATTTCTGGTGAAATATTTCCTTCTGAATCTATTTGAATAAGGTAATCCTGGCGAACTATATAGGTATTTTGCCCATCGCCAACTCTGGTAAAATATAACCCTGGCTGCAATCCATCAAAAAGAAATCGACCCTCGCCTGTTGTAAAGGTCTCTTTTAGACGACTTCCCTCTATCTTTCCCTGCCAGATTTCGACCTTGATATTTGAAAGGGGTTCGTCATTTTCACCAAATCTTACATAACCAGCAATCTGAGCAATAACTTCCTTTTTTATCTCTTCCAAAAAAATCAGGTTGACTGGTGGCGTTATGACACCATTCGAAAGAATGCTAAAGTCTCTGCTTTTGGGAACAAAGAAATCCGAATCACTACCTAATTCCAGAGTGTAGGACCCTGTCGCTAGTCCTTCAAACGAAAAATTTCCAGTTGATGTGGTTTGTTGGGTTCGTATTATATTTCCGTTCTGTATAACCTCGACAAGCAAATAAGGAAGGGGTTCATCAGGCTTGTCTTTATTCTTTACGACTCCGGCAACGGTATAGGTTGGGGTTTCTCCAGAAACAAAAATTTCTTCCAGGGTAATTAAAAGTTCCTGAGGCGATATTGTTCCATCCGGCAGAATTCTTATGTATGACTTTGCCGCATCAAACAATGAAGATGAGTCAATAGATATTTCATAGAAGCCCGGTGACCTGTCGAAAAAGAAAAATTTGCCTTCGGCTGTAGTTGTGCTTGTTTCTGAGAGTGTTGTTCCTTCGCGGGTCAGAGCTACGCGAATATTTGCCAGTGGTTGATTTGACTTCGCGGCTTTAACCAGGCCGGAAATCTGGTAAGAGGAAGAGGCAATCTGCTTGGGCTCGATGAATAGCAGGCTGACCGGCGGAGCGGCGACGCCGTTGTCGAGCATTTCAAAGATCACGTCGTCTTTTTCAATGAATATTTCTGAACCACGCCCAAGCGATAGTTTATAGGAACCGGTTGCCAGGCCAAGGAAGTTGAAATCGCCGACGGCAGTCGTCTGCTGAATTTGCGTCAGAACATTGTTTTTGAACAGTTCGACAAGAATGTATGGCACGACCTCATCTGGTTTGCGGGCATTCTTGACCTTGCCGGAAATCGGAAAAGTCGGAATTTCGGCCGCATCATCCTGAACCAGGACCAGCGGAATCTTGATATCTGCCGGTGAAGTTGTGCCGTCGGGCAACATGCGGATATAAGAAGTGGCTGAGGCAAAGTAAGCAGCTGGCAGAACCTGAATTTCGTAAAAGTCCGGGGTGCGATCGAAAAAGAAGAAGCGGCCTTCGGCGGTGGTATAGGTTTCGTCGAGAAAAACTCCGCTACGGCGCAGAACAACTCTGATATTGCCGACCGAAAGACTGTTGTTTTCATTAGTCAGCTGGCCAGTAATCTGCTTGCCCTGCGCCCCTTCGGTTTTGGGTTCAAGCAGCAGAATACTGATCGGTGGCACAGTGACACCGCCGGCCTGCAGCTCAAAAATAACATCATCGCGAATCATATACTGGTCAGAACCGCGCGCCAGTGTAAACCTGTAGGTGCCGGTCGCCAGGCCGGAAAAATAGAATTCACCATCTTTTGTGGCCTGCTGAATCTGCAGCAGCTGTTCATTTTTAAACAATTCAACAAGAACGAAGGCGGCGCCCTTTTCTGGTGTTGATTTATCACGCAGGGCGCCCTTGATGGCATAAGTAGTCACCTGGCCGACGCCTGATTTACCGGCTGTGTTGACTTCAAGTTTTTCCGGCGAGGTCTTGCCATCTGGCAGCAGCCGCATAAAATAACTTGCCGGATCAATAATTGTGGCGTTTTCATCAATTTTAACCTGATAAAAATCAGGCAGCTGGCCAAAAAAGTAAAACTTGCCCTCGATGGTTGTGCGTGTTTCGGCAACTTTCTGTCCGGCTGAGTTAAAAAGACTGACCGGAATATTGCCGAGGCTCTGGTTCGGGTCGCTGTTTTTGATTACACCCTCGAACGCATAACCAGTGGGAGCAACCGCCGACTGGGTCGGGCCGACAACGAGACCGAGCGACGAACTGCCGCTTCCCTCGCGACACCCGACCAGATGCAAAAATATAAAAACCGTCGCAAAAAGCAGTGCGAACAGTTTCAGGCCAAAATTTAATTTCACCGACAACCTCCAGAGAGAGTCTCTTCTGTGTATATCAGCGAATCACAGGCGTGTACCAATGATAATTCTAAAAATCGATATTTCTCTGTATATGCAGAGCTGGCGTTAAAAAAACTGTGGCAGCTGTCGATTAGGCGTTTTGAATATGGCAGATACGCTGAAAACGGTCTTTGTTTCAGACAGCGTCAGGGAAAAATTTTCCTGGCTCGCTGCCCTGCTGCTGGTTTTTCTTTGCCCGGGCCTGCTGACTGCGAGTGTGCAGGCGGGCGGTGTTACCCTTTCCGGGGCAAGCGGTTTGCTGACCATTTCGACTCCCGATTCACGCCCGGAGGGTTACGGTTTTGCCGGCAAGGTGAACCAGGCCAGGGGTGGTGCCAGTTTTGAGGGACGACCGATCGATCTTGAAAAAGACGAGACGATTTTTTCGGGTCGCTGGAAATACGACGAAGAAATTGAGCTGTCACTGGTTTATCTCAGTTACGACCGCTTGTCTATACGCGAACTCTCGGGTTCGGCCAGGCATACAGGCATTGGCATCAAGGTGACACCGAAAGAAGGCGAAAAAGACTTCTGTTACGGTTTCAATTATGCCCCGATGAACACATTCGAAAGCATGCTCGCCGACATCGAGCAGATTGAAAGCCTGCGCAACGTTTACGCCACCTTTGCTGATTCTCTGACAAAAAGCATGACCGGTTATCTCAATATTTCGGCGGCTTTTGCCGGCAAGCAGAAAATTGTTTTTTCTGACGGCAGTCGGCGCGATGTTGACCGAAATGATATCTATACCGGCAGTCTTGGGCTTGAATACAAATTGCGACAAGGTTTTTCAGTCATCGCTGAATGGAAAATAGGTCATTATCGTGAGATGATGAGTGAAGACTCGGTAAGATACAGGTTGCATGGAGGTTTACGATTCTCGGGAGAACGCTATGGCATCGAAATTTCGGCTTATAATCTCAATGACGCTGACCCAGTACTTGGGGCTGGCGGCGTGATGAATTTTTAGTTTGCTCTTTTATTTTGGCCTGATTGGCGCTAAAATGTTCTAAATCACCAGATGGGGATCAACGCTTGGCAATATCGAATTCTGAATTTGGCGCACACGAACTGTATTCGGCACTGACCAGTGGCAATGGTACCATGGTTCTCGGTTGTCTCGAAGAAATTGACAGCCGGGTTCCGGCACGCAGCGAGGCTGAACTGCTGAAAAAAGCCTTTGACGAAGTCAAAGACCCGGTTCTTTCGTTTCAGCTGAAAAAATCACTGCGACTTGCGGTTTTCAAGCTTAAGGGTACACAGTTCAAGGTTGCCCTTTCCGGTCTTGAAAAGCTCCTCCAGGATCAGACCCGCCTCGATGACCTGGCACTCGGAGTTACTTCGATTGAGGCAGCCGAAGCTTTTCTGGCTGCTGATTACTTTCGTCAGGCCGGCTGGCAAAACTTTCCTGAAGAGATTTTGCCCAATTTCTGTCAGTTTTTCAAAAAACATGGCAGTATTGAAGACTCGCCGGCGCTGATCGACCTTACCCGCCACCCGAACCCAACAGTTATCACCGCTGCCCTGGCTGCACTTGAAAAGCTTGACCCGGTCAACCTGCAGGGAATAATCATTCCACTGCTCGATTCACCGCAGAATGTCATCAAGGCTCAGGCCATTCAGGCTTTCTACCGCTGGAACCGCGCCGAAGCACTCAAACATCTCGTTAAGCTGATGTTCTCTGAAAATGAGTCAGATGTCATTCTGGCTCTGCACCATGCCGCGTTTTTCCCATACCCGGAAATTGAGCCGCACCTGATCAGACTTCTGACTCAGGTTACCAGCCCTTCCGTTCTCATGCGTGTCAGCCAGATTCTCAAAAATAATGCCCACCCCGAGCTGCCGTTTAGAATTTTCTGGGTCAACCGTTCGCTCGATGGCCAGCACCAGAGCCTTGTTAAAGGCATTCTGCTCGGTATCGTCAGAGCCCTTTCAGATAAAAAACTTATCGAAGGTTCAGTGCAGGATTACCTTAACCAGCTCAAAGAAAGAGTTCGCCGCGAAGAACTCAGTCTGTTGAAAGAAACCTGCAAAATTTCCGGCGAAGATGGCGACGACGCGATTCTTCCCGGTCTCGATGATTTCGATATGGCGCCGCCGGCTGAACTTGCGCCGGTTACCAGAGCGTCGGCCGAAAAACCTGTCAGAGCTGACGAAGGGCCCGTTGCAACACCTGTCGAGAAGACGGCTGAAAAGGTTACTGAAAAACCGGTTGAACGACCGGCAGCTCCGCCGCCCAAAGCGCCTGAGGTTGAATTTGACAACTATGACAGTCTCTCGGAACAGGAAAAAATTCAGCTGCTTGCCCGGGCGAATGCCAAATTTTTCAATGATAACAAGCCCCGGCTGCTCGAATTGCTTAGCTCATCACAGAGCAAGGAACTGGCAGCTGTTATCAACCTGTTTGGTAAATTCGGCCAGGCCGGCCAGGATACCGAACGCATAAAGAAACTCGTCAAAAGCGATAACCCCGATATCGTCTGTGCCTGTATCAAAGCTCTTTCGACTCTCGATGCAGAATTTCTCTGCCTGTATCTGCCACAATTCATGCAGGAAAAGAACGGCAAGATACGCATGACCGCGACTCGTGTCTTTGTTGGTATAGACCGTGACCGAATCAAGAGCCTGCTGACCAGCATGATCGGTTCGGCCAATGCCAAGCAGCGCTCACTTGCCGTTTCGACTGCGATGCTTGTCGACTTCAATATTGTCAGACAACCTTTGCTCGATGCTCTCGCCAAAGAAACATCGGTTGAAATTATTGAAAAGCTTGGGGTGGTGCTCTCAGCCAACCCAGACCGTGAATTGCTTGCTTCTGTCTATAAAATTGCCCAGACTTCGAGAACTTCTCTCAGAGTTGAACAGCAGCGTGTTGTACAGCTCCTCGCCGAAAAGCTGGCGATTGCGTTGAACCACATTTCACCACCCGAAGAACTGATCAGTGAAACGCAGCAGGCTTACGACGTCGAAATCAAAGCCGCTGCTGCTGCAAAAGAGAAGGCCGAAGCCGAACGCCGTGCCGCCGGAATTGTCGACGAAGAAGAAAAAGCCGACGAAGATACAAGCGTCGGCTCGATTCTTACCGCTGAAACCGGCGATGCCAGAACCACCCGGGCCAAAGTTACCGTCATCATCTGGATGCTGGTTGCCGTCGTCTGGGGCTGCGGCATGGCCCTGCTGTTCCTGCGTCTTGTGATTGGCGAGCTATAGACTCACACATACTCACCAGAATCAATTCTCGGTAAGTTCTTGAATACTTATCAATAGACAATTGTTTCAACTGGTTGTCTATTTAAAGGTGCAGCTTCGGCCTATCAGCCGGGTTGCTTTTTCTCCAGCGATTCGCTTCGCTCACAAGCTTACGAAAAAGCAATCCCGTCTTCTCGCCTCGCAATTTTTATGTAGAAGTCTATGATTTTAGAATTGCTGTTACCAGGATCTGGCGTGAAACTGTGCCGGGTAGAAGGCAGTGTAGTGGCTGGTTGGCCAGTTGTTCTGATAAAAGCGCAGATAGCTGCCGTAGACATAGCCGCGGCGAACCGGATGGTATGCAGACTGAATGAAAAACCAGTTGCCGTAGCGACCAAGAACGTAAACCTGTTCACCGGTGTTAAGAGAACCGATTACATTCGAATTTCTTTTCTTTTTTCCGGCAACATAAGGTTCTGACCTGATATTCAGATTGCAGGCAACCGCTGCGACCGTATTCATAGGCGTATAGGCGTTCTGATATGCCGGATACCCTGCAGCAGCGTAACCTGGGTAACCATAGGCACCATTATAATAAGACCAGTTGAAGCCGTTCCAGGCTGGTGCCGGGATCTGCGCCGATGGCACCGGAACCGCGGGGTACATGCCAAGGTAACCATAGGCAGGCCATGGGTAGGATATGCCACTGTTGACTACACCATAACCCCACGCGGTTGGTACAACAATACCGCGGCGGGCTTCGGCCACACTGGCGCTCATGACGAGAACCAGCAGAATTGCTGACAGCAAAAGTCCTTTTTTCAGCATAAGTTTTCCTCCTTGAAATAACTCACGATAAAATTCTACCCCGAAATTTCCCCATCGCCTAATTTTTTCTATCATCGTGGCAGTTGTAAAATTTCATCTGAGTAAAAAATCTTAGAGTGGCAATTTCGGGGTGAAAATTGCCACTCTAAGGTCTGAAAATGTCGTTTTTTTTGTCTTAAATCTTGAATTGAAAAGGAAGTCGGCTGGTCCGACCCCAGTTTAAATCAGAAGTGAAACTTGGGCATGTCGGTGATCGGGCTGGTGAAGGTGAAGCGGAAATTTTCGTTGTTATTGTTGCTGTCGCCATCCCAGCGGCCGTGAATGAAAAACTTCAGCGCGACGTTGAGTTCGCCGAACTGTTTGTAATAAGGTGCGTTGCGAAACAGCAGGCGGTCAACAACAGTATTTTCGGGCAGTTCCATCAGGCGGTTGATATTGTCGATGCGCCGGGTCGGGTGAAAAGAGATGATTTTGATCCGCTGCGCCCGGTTCTTCAATTCCTGTTTCATGGTCATGAACTCACGCTGTTCGCCGTTGACTTCGATGTAAAAATTGGCCAGGCCTTCCTGGGTGAGAAAGCCATTGTAGGTGATCGTCATCGCCATTTCGCCCGGTCGTTGCAGCCAGTCGATCCTGACGCTGACGGTACCGTCGGCATCGGTGATTTCTCTGGTTTCCGAGTTGATTATATCGAGATCATTCATTTGCGCACCTGCTTTGATGGTAACGAACAAGAAAACTGCCAGCAAAAGAATAAATGTAATTGCTTTTTTCATAATTTCGACCTCCGGAATAAAATTCCGATGGCTTTAAAGCAATTAGCGTGCCAGTTTTTAAAATGCGCTACTGGAGCCTTTTCAGAACATGGTGGTCGTTGTTTTGTATCTATATTACAAAAATTAAGCTGAATCTCATGTCGAGCTGAAATTGGTGAGAAATGGCGCCAGATCATCGAAACAACAAATCTGTTAAAACTTTATAACCAATAATTGAACTTTTTTTGTTCAACCTGCACGGTTTTTGAGCAGAGCAGTTTCTTACCAGCTGCTGTATGGGCGACCCTTCAGATCGAGCTTGTCGCAGGCTGAAAAAACATCGAAAATGTTGCGCATATCAGAGATTTCGGCATTCTGGGCATCGGTGGTCGATCGGGTTTTCCAGTCGGGCTTTTCGGTGAATGGATCAAGAGGGATTTTGCGCAGCAGCCGGTTTTCGACGAGTTCATCGAGACTGGCCGGAAAATAAGCCGCATCATCGAGACCGGGCTCTTTTGCCGCTTTTTTTTCGTAATAACGGTCAATGGCTCGACGCATTTCTTTAAGGTGTTCACGCAGCAATTCTTCTTTCTGTTGTCTGACGACATTTTTTGCAATCGGAACCGCAGTTGTCGAAAGAATCCCGATAATCACCGTGCAGACTATCAGTTCGAGCAGCGACAGGCCTTTTCTTTCAGTAATCAGCATAGCTGCGGCCACCATGATCGGTCGGAGATTTTGCCGTGTCGTCAGGCGCGAAAAGCCTGATATGCCCTTCGAGCTGGTC
>JAKQKW010000396.1 GCA_029560455.1 Candidatus Rifleibacteriota bacterium | reverse complement strand
TGCTTTCAGAAAATTTCGAAATCAAACAGGACAGCGTCGACGCCGGTTACAACGCGGTCGTTGGCTATGCCTGGTGGGTTGAATATCGCCGCGACGGCATGTATGACCTGCTGAACCATGTGGGCAACAAGGGCGTGCCGCTTTCATTCTTCGGGGCCGTCGAAAATCACAATACTCCGCGTGCCGCCGGCCGGCCTGGTGGCGAAGAATATGCAAAATATGCGTTTCTGGTGAATACCATGCTGCCGCGCTCGATTCCGTTCATTCATTCTGGTCAGGAACTCGGCGAAACGATTCCGGTAAATACCGGCCTCGACTTTACCAATGCCGATCTCGAAAAACTCAAAGGCACCAAACTTGCCCTTTTCGATCAGTGCGGCTACAAATGGGATGGCAAGCACCCGATGTTCGGTTTCATCAGCCGCGTTCTGCAGCTGCGCCGCGACTTCGCCGGTGCTGTAAATCAGGCCGGCAACGATTCTTTCTGCATGGTGCAGACCGGCCATGCCGACGTGATCGCCTTTATCAGACGCGGTGAAGGCAAACATCTGATGGTGCTTTTCAACCGCGATCTCGAAAACTCGCTTGCCAGCGAAATCAGCCTTGAGTGGTGTCTTGCCGGCAGCGTCGACCAGCTCGAAAATCTGGTCGCTGATGGCAAAGACAGGTATTTCCAGGTCAGGCATCAGAAACTGGTTTACAGCCTAAAGCCCGGCCAGTGCTGTGTCTTCGCCTGGTAACACGCAGCCATGAGCAAGCAGCTTGATTTTCTGACCCTCGAGGTCGGAAGCACGATCACCAAAGCCAACGGCTTTATAAAGAGTCCTGACCATGCTCTGATGCATGTCGCTCAGGGCTTTGCGCCAACTTCGGTACTGCAGGGCAATGTCGGCATCGGTCTGCTCGCTGCCATCGAGAACCTCGAAGAAAGCAGCGGCTTCAATACCGATGCTGCCGAAGTGTTCGCCAACAGTTCGGCAGCGGGTGGCCTGCGGGTAACCGTGCATGGTCTGACCTACAACATGACAGCAAGGGCTGCGAAAGAGGCGAGTCTTGGTGCCGGTGCCATTATAAAAATGGTAACTGCGGGTGAACTCAGCGAATTCGATCTCGAGGAAATCGAAGAGATCAACCCAAATATGGTTATTCTTGCCGGAGGCGTCGATTTTGGCGCCAAAGAGATCGTTCTCAGCAATGCCATCAAGCTTGCATCGCTCGATCTTGGCGTGCCGGTGGTTTATGCCGGCAATGCCGCATTGAAACGCGCGGTCGAGAATATTTTCCATAAATCAGGCACTGAACTGATGATTGCGCCGAATGTTTTTCCAGATGTCGATGTTTTGAACGTCGACCCTTTGCGAAAGCGCATGCAGGAACTCTTCTCAAAACACATCATTCATGCCCCGGGCATGGAACGCCTCGAAAGCCTGACCGACCGGCAGATAATACCGACTCCGGGCGCGGTTCTCAAAGGGGCCGAACTGTTTGCCGAAGTGGCCGGCGATGTGCTGGTTCTCGATGTTGGCGGCGCAACCACTGATGTTCACTCGGTCACCGAGGGCAGTCGAGAATTTGCCGACAAACTTGTCGACCCGGAGCCGCACGCCAAGCGCACTGTCGAGGGCGACCTCGGCGTTTACGTCAATGCCGCCAACATTATAGAAATGGCCGAAGAAGAAGAGCGCAAAAAGCATGCCGAAGCGATCAAGGCAATGCCGGCCACTGATTCAGAGCGCGAAATGACCCGCTGGCTCTGCCGCAAGGCAGTAGAAACTGGCGTCAGGCGCCATGCCGGCGTTATTTCTGATCTTTATACTCCTTCCGGCAAGAAGCAGATAGTGAAAGGTAAAGACCTTTCGGCGGTAAACTGGGTGGTTGGCACCGGCGGGGCCCTTACCCGTGTCGAGGGCGGCGAAGAAATCCTTCGCTCTGTCTGCACCGGCCCCGGTAAATATCTGCTGCCCAAGCCCTCTGCCCGCATTCTTCTCGATGCAAACTACCTTTTCTCGGCTCTCGGCACCATCTGCCACGACTACCCTGATCTGGTCAGGAATACCTTCAAAAAATGGATAGAAAAGAATGATTGACTACAAAAGCATGAAAAGCATCCGTTATCGCACCCCACGTCTTGAAGTCTACACCGACCGCATTCGCCAGAATACTCAGGCAATTGCCGGTCAGTGCCATAAGGCTGGCGTCAGTCTCGCCTGTGTCACCAAGGTGACCGCGGCGCACCCTGCGGTTGCTGCAGCCATGGTGGCCGGTGGCGCCGACATGCTTGCCGACAGCCGCATCGAAAATCTCTGGAAACTGCGCGAAGCCGGTTTGCCCGGCCCGTTCATGTTGCTGCGCCTGCCCCCGGTTTCGCGGGCGGCCGAAGTCGTCGAAGCTGCGGATATTAGCCTCAACTCGAGTTTAAAAACGATGCAGGCACTTGGTGCGGCTGCAGTTTTGCAGAACCGCGTTCACAAAGCCATCATCATGATCGATGTCGGCGACCTGCGCGAAGGCGTCTGGCCTGATAAGGCTGTGCAGCTGGTCAAAGATGCTTCCCAGATCAAAGGGCTCGAAGTGATCGGTCTTGGCTGCAACCTCGCCTGCTATGGCGGCGTTATTCCCTCGCCTGAGAACATGAAGCTGCTTGTCGACACCGTAAAGACCTGTCGTCAGGCAACCGGTCTGGCTTTGCCGGTGATCTGCGGTGGCAACAGTTCTGGGCTGCCGATTATGGCAGAAGGCCGCCTGCCGTCTGATGTGAATCTTTATCGGGTCGGCGAAGCCATTGTTCTGGGTCGCAACGTCATCGACCGTTCACCCTGGCAGGGCACCAGACAGGACACTTTCATTGCCGTGGCCGAAGTTATTGAGGCCGAAACCAAGCCATCGGTGCCGATCGGCGACCGTGGTCAGGATGCCTTTGGCGGCAGCCAGGAGTTCGTCGATCGCGGTCTGCGTAAGCGCGTCATCTGCAATATCGGGCGTCAGGACGTCGTTGTTGACGGCATTACCCCGGTAGAAGACGGCATTATAGTTCTTGGTGGCTCCAGTGACCATCTGATACTCGATGTGACTGATGCGGCGCGCGAGATCAAAGTCGGCGACGAAGTGGCTTTTTACCCGGGTTACGGCGCTCTGCTGGCCCTGTCAACTTCAGAATACGTTCAGAAAGTGGTTATCGCAGGTAATTGACGATGTTATACCAGACGCATGCCAGAGTTCATTTAAACAATATCCGCAGCAATATCGAAAACATTCGCAAGGCCGTTGGCCCGGAGCGAAAGGTTCTTATTGCTGTTAAAGCCGATGGTTACGGGCACGGCGCGGTTGAGGTGTCGCGCATGGCCGAAAATATCGGGGTTGACTGGCTTGGTGTGGCAACTGTGCCGGAGGGTATCGAACTTCGCCTTGCCGGCATCAGGCTGCCGATTCTCAAGTTCAGTCCGGCTTTTCCTGAAGAAATGGAAGAGGCAATAAAGCATGATCTGGCAATTGCGGTAGTCGAGCGCGAAAATATCGCCATACTTCAGAAGACTGCGGCGGCAGCCGGCAAAGTCTGCGAAGTTCATCTGAAAATCGAAACCGGAATGGGCCGCATCGGCGTGGCGGTTGACGACGCTTTTCATCTGGCTGAACAGATCGTGAAGAACAGCCCGAACCTCAGGCTGGGCGGAGCGATGACGCATCTGCCGGTAAGCGATGAGGGCAGCAAGACCTTTACGCAGCGCCAGATCGAGCGTTTCAAAAAAACGGTTGCCGATATCGAGAAGCGCCTGAATTACAAGATTCCGCTGGTTCATTGTTCCAACAGCGGTGGAGTGCTCGCACACCCCGAAAGCTGGTGCGACATGGTGCGGCCCGGAATCATGATTTATGGCTTTTATCCGTCTGATGAAACGCCGCAGACGATTCTTCTCAAGCCTGGTTTGAGCTTCAAGACAAGGGTGTCATTTATCAAGCAGGTGCCCAAAGGTGGTTCGGTCGGTTATGGGCGCACCTGGATCGCCCCCGAAGATTCATGGATCGCCACTTTTCCGGCCGGGTATGCCGATGGCTTCAACCGTCTTTTTTCGAACAGCGGCCGGGTGTTGATCAATGGCCGCTCATACCCTGTAGTTGGGCGGGTCTGCATGGACCAGAGCATGTGCAATCTTGGCCCGACAACCGATGTGAAGACCGGCGACGAAGTCGTTCTTATTGGTGATTCCGGCTGTCAGAACATTTCTGCCTATGAATGGGCCGAAAAGCTCAATACTATCACCTACGAAGTTACCTGTCAGATCAACAAAAGGGTGCGCCGCTTCTACGATGACTATTGATGACCGCCAAAAAATTAACTTGAATTGGTTGCGATTAAAGAATAGAATGGCCGCCTATGGCAGTTAAAACCGTTGCACGCGAACATATCAATGAAATACTCAGTGCGCTGGGCCTGAAAAGCTTTTCACGGCCTTTTGCCGGGCTGATCGACCCGGGCGATTTTGGCACCGTTGCCACCTATCTGCCGCTTTACCCCGACGAATACAAGCGTCTGCCGCCAAAACTGCAGCAGCACGTCTATCTGATCGCACCCGGCCGCTATGGCCTGATCTGCTTCCTGCCGAGAATTTTTGAAGCTCCTGATGGTGGCAAGGTTACCGAAGTGGCGACAGTTTATAACTCCTGGGGTAAAATGATAAAGGTTTCATACAAAACCGACCGGGGAGAAGAATTCGAGACGCAGCACACGATACGCCAGGATAAACTTCTGGCCTACGCCAAAAACAAGAAACTGCCGGTCAGTACTTCTGTAAAAATTACTTCCTGAGCTCAGTCTGAAAGGAAACCCTATGAAAATTTCGTTTCATGGCGCTGCCGGCTGTGTTACCGGTTCCAATTATCTGATCGAAACCTCGAACTGTCGCTTTCTTGTTGACTGCGGCATGTTTCAGGGCAATAAAACCCTCAGGGAAAATAACTATCGCGACTTTGCATACGACCCGGCCTCGATCGACTTCGTTCTGGTTACGCATGCCCACATCGACCACACCGGTCTGCTGCCGAAACTGGTTAAACATGGGTTCGAAGGGCCGATTTACGCCACCGAACAGACTGTAGATCTCTTGAAGCACCTGTTGCCAGATTCGGCGAGAATCCAGGAAATAGAAGTTCTGCAGAAAAACCGTCGCAATGAACGCAAGGGCCTCGAAGAGATACAGCCGATCTACGATGAAATGGACGCTGAAAAAGCCATTTCTCAGCTCAAGGGTTTGAAGCGCTACGACAGCTTTTCACCGGCGAAGGGCTGCCATGTGACCTATCATAATGCCGGCCATGTGCTCGGTTCGGCGTTTATCGAAATAGTTCTCGAAGAGGGCTCTGAGAAGCGCACCATAGTTTTTTCCGGCGATCTTGGCGAAGACGATCACCCGATTGTCAACGACCCTGACCGCTTTAAATCAGCCGACTTTCTCGTCGTCGAGTCGACCTACGGCAACCGTAACCGCGACAAGGTGAGCAAGGAAGATCGTCTTGCCAGACTGGCAGAGGTCTTCAAAGAAGCCGAAAAGCGCGGCGGCAAGATCATTATTCCGGCTTTCGCTCTTGAACGCACCCAGGACATGCTGCACGACATTCTGATTCTCAAGCAGCGTGGTGAGATTTCGCGAATTCCAGTAGTTGTCGATTCGCCACTCGCCAAAGAAATTACCCAGGTTTTTGTTAAATATCCCGAGTGCTACGACGAAGATGCGCGCGAAGTCATGCGCAGCATGGGCGGTCTTTTTGATCACCCTGACTTTCGCTTTACCAACAGCGTCGATGAATCGAAGGGCCTCAATCAGCAGAATGATATCGTCATTATGTCGGCAAGCGGCATGTGTGATGCCGGCCGTATAAAACATCATCTTAAGCACAACCTCTGGAACCCGGCCAATACAGTGGTTTTTGTCGGCTACCAGGCCGAGGGCACTCTTGGTCGCCTGATTCTCGAAGGTGCCAAAACCGTGCGCATTCACGGCGAAGAAGTTACGGTCAATGCAAAAATCGAACAGATATACGGTTACAGCGGGCATGCCGATCAGAACGGACTGTTGAACTGGCTGGCGGCAGTTGAAGAAGTGCGCCGCACGGTTTTTGTCGTGCACGGCGAACCGGATGCGGCCGATGAATTTGCCGCGCTGTTAAACGAAAAGCGCGGTTTCAGGGCCATTGCGCCACGCATGAACGAAGAATTTGACCTGCTGGCTGCTGAAGCGGTTGCTGTAACTACTGCGAAAAAGCCCGCCGTGGCTAAACCTGATGCCAAAAAGGTACAGGCGACTAAACCAGCCACAGTTAAACCTGGTCGCGATTCTTACAACCTTTATGCCGATCTGATGCTTAGACTGGCTGAATTTATGCGCAAAAGCAAAAGCGAAGAAGAGCGCAGCAAAAAGCTCGCAGCAATGCTCGATCAGCTGTAATCAGCCTGTGGGTTCCTGTATGAAAAGAGGCTTCAGCCTTATAGAACTGGTGACGGTGGTCACCATTCTTCTTGCCCTGTCTTATTTTGCGATGCCGACTCTCGAGATTGTCTATGTAAAGGCCCGCGAAAAGCAGTTGCGCGAAAGGCTTTTTGAAATCAGGCGTGCCATCGACGCCTACGTCAACGCGAGAAAAAATGACATAAAAAGTCCATATCCGCCAACCCTTGCAAGTCTGACCGTGCCAATGGTAGATGCTGCCAAACCAGGAGCAAATGCCGGCCCGTTTCTCGCTAATGAATCGCTTGGTAACCCATTCAAAGACAAGGGAGATGTTTTTTTCTGGGAAATTCGTCTCGATTGTGACTCACCTGGAACCTGGCGGCTTGCAACTCAGGCAGGCGAAATTCTGCAGGCCGGTAACGGTGTGTATGATATAAGATTCCCTGAAGCCGGAATTGACGGCTGGAAGAAGGCAATCGATGATACAAACTATTCAGACTGGTAAAAAAAAGGGGTTTACCCTTCTCGAACTGCTGCTGGTTATTGGCATTATTGCCGCCCTGGTCGGACTGGCAGTGCCATACTATCAGGATTACGTAGGACAGAGCAAAAATTCGATTATGCAGGCAAATCTGCATCTGCTGAAAAAAACTCTCATGGAATTCAAGGCAGATACGGGTGGCTTTCCGCCAACAGACGAGCTGAAGACGAAACTTGTTCCCAGATATCTGATGGCTTTGCCCGAAGATCCTGAAGCCGGGGCTTTGGCTGACTGGGGATACAAAAGTGACGCAGCGTCCTGCAGTTTTGATGAAAAATATAAAGCCTTTTTTCCTGAATCTGAAATCGTTGGTGGCCGTCCGATTATCAGGAAAATCCCTTAAATTCCGTTAAAGAGCATCGAAAAAATTACTGTTCAAGCTCCGGGAAACCGTCGGGGTAGGGGGTTACATAGTTGTCGGGGCGCCTTGCGATGAGGTTGTTGACCAGAAGATCTTCGACCAGTTTTGTGTCGATATAGATTTCGGCCAGATGATCGGCAACCGGAAAGGCGTCGATACTAAGAATCCGGCCCGGAACCGGCATGTCGAGAAAATAGAAAGATACCCAGGCTCTGGTGAAATGCTGCTCGGCGACAGGCCGGGGCGCCAGAGGCATTGCCAGTTTGATGCGGCCTTCCTGCATTATCAGAAGCTGTCGGCAGCGATAATTTGAAAGCTTGTCTTTGAAAAGCACAATACGTAGATTGTAGTGAACCGGCTCGATGATTATCGTTGTCGATGCGAGAGTGTGGCTTTCCAGGCCTGCCTGGTCTGTTGGAATCCATGGCAGTGTTGTTGTCCATTTTCTGCTGGTATTTTTGAAGCTTTCGACAATTCCGGTCGGTACCGCGGCATCGCTGACCCAGAGTATTTTCGCCAGTTCTGACGGTACAAAGCGGTTCGCAAGAATCGTGAATTCCTGCGCCGGAACAAGCGGGCCGGGTAATGGAAAACGCTGATCAAAGATCAGTTCCCATTCGTGCATGGCCATGCTGCAGGCCGATACTGAGGCAGTCAGCAGGAAAAACAGCGAAACCAGTAAAATTATTTTTTTCATGCCTTAATGATATAGCATCAACACTGAGCCGGCAATGCCCCCGGCATAAAAAAACAACCGCGCCATTTTACTGGCGCGGCGTTTTCCTGGCAG
>JAKQKW010000394.1 GCA_029560455.1 Candidatus Rifleibacteriota bacterium | reverse complement strand
ACTCTTCGGCGAAATTGAAGCCCTGACCGGCAAGCCGCAGTTATTTTCGGTTTTTGCTCTCGATGAATCTTCGGTTGTTTCTGTTCCGGCCGATGACCATTCTTCTCTCAAAGAGGTTATCACCACCGATCCCAAAATTGGTGTCCGTGCCTGCGTTTCATTTGCCCGTTACATGAAGCAGTTTTTTGCCCATTTTGCGGCGATTGCCAAAGAAGAAGTCGAGCTCGATTCTTTTATCAGAGCGACAGCTAGAGATTATATGGCCGGTGTCAACGAAGTGGCCAATGCGCTTGTTCCTGTCGTAAATGATGCAGACTTGATTCGGGCACGAACTCATAAGGCTTTCGAACTCTCGCGCGAGATACTCAAACAGTCAGATGCTGGTCTGACCAATAACTCATCTGTTGCCTGCGGTGTCGTCGGCCATGTCAGCAAAGACGTTAAAATGCAGACATTCAAGGCTGGCACCCTGCTGTGCAAAGAAGGTACTATCGGCGACAAGCTTTTCATTATTACCGAAGGCGCGGCTGAAGTCATTACCGACGGTGCCAACCCGAACATCAGAATCGACACTCCCGGCAGTATCATTGGTGAAATAGCTGTTTTTCTTAACCTCGACGCTCCTGTTCCTGATATGCGTCGTACTGCCGATGTGGTATGCGCCACCGATCTGACCGCGATTGTCGTTCAGCTGCATCAGGTCGAAGAATTTTTCACCCGGCAACCCGAAATCATGACGAAGATGCTGATGGCTATGGTCGAGCGCTCAGAAAGTACCAGCCAGCTCTGTGAAAACTCAGAAAAGCGTCTCAAAACGATGCTTTATGAAAAACTGGGTGTGCTGCTCGAAGCCATGAATAACATGGCTCTGAGTCTCAGTAAGCGCACCGACAAGCTCAGCCTTGCCCGGCCGGCAGCATTTTATAATCAGCGTTCACGCGCCGTTTATAACCGCTTTAAAGAATCTCTCAACATTCTCGCTGGCCGCAAAAATATCAAGACCTGAGGCAGAAAGCTCACAAACCAGCTTTAAAAGAAATCGCGCACTGTTGAAAGTGCGCGATTTCTGCTTCAGTGCGAGATCAGATAAAACTGCGAAAGTCTTTCAGCCGGTCGTGAATCGAGAACTGAACTATCATTGAAAGACTCGACAGGTTCGCGATTACATTAATCGAAGAGTCGTGCTTTGCCACTTCCTTCAGACGCTCAAGAAAGCAGCCATTCAGCTCGGCGAGGTCGCGATACAGCTTTTCAAGACCCTTGAGCTCGAAGTCCGGCTGGCCGCCCTCGTTTTTAATCAGATATTGTTTAATAAGATAGTCGCCAACCGTGCGATAAAGCGTTTCGTTGAAAGAGGCGAATGGCAGATGAAAACGGGCCAGTGAATTCAGTTTTGACAGAATCGGGCAGGCACTTGTCGCCATAAGAAGGCCGAGCAGAGAGTTGAGACCAGTCTGTGCATCGCACTGTTTTCTGATGGTGCGATCCTGCATGCGCACCACAACATTCATTTCCTTTATCGACGAAATCTCGGCAAACTCTGCGACAACATTCTTGATGTCGACAGCTGTCGGGCAATACATGTGATGCTCCGGCGAAAGCGTGCAGTTACTGCATCTTTTGAAGTTCAGCAGTGTCCATTGCGGGTAAGCACCCGGCTTGTCGTCATCAGCATGCACACGATTGAATAAAACCTTGAACCCGACCCTTTTTCCACCCTCAAGCTCAAAAGCGTATTCTATCAATCTCTATCTCCGTGTGAAGAAAATTCGATCCTGCCAGATTCTAATCTGAGCCCCATAAAAACACAAGTTTCGCCTGTAAACGGGCAGACTGGAACCTGTAGTGTGAGTTTCTGAAATGAAATGTAAAGAGAGTCTTTACAATCTGTCGTCTTGACAATCATACGGATAATATTGTAAAACTGACCGACCAGTCAGTCTAAAATGACCGATCAGTCAGTTTTATTTTGTGGCCTGTTTTTATTTCCATGACCTTTTCCTATTCAAGGAGTCAGATATGCACAGGGAAAAAGTTTTCGTAAGTTCGCCGAAATCAAAGGCAGCCCGCGGCATAGCGGCGGCGTCAGAGTCGGAGTCGTTTTTTTTGCACGTCAGCCCGCTTGTTTTTCATACAATCGTGCTCACGCTGCTTTTCTGTCTGGCTGCAGTCTGTAAGATTTCGGCTGCAGAAAATGTCGACGCTGCAGCTGTTTCTGCCTCTGAAACCGCCAGCTTAGACAGCAGTGCGGCAGCACCAGCGGCTGACGACATCAAATCACCAACCGCCAGTGAGACCGACGAAATCATACCGGATTTCGACCCGGCCGACCTCTGGAAAGATTTTTCAGAACCGCCGGTCCTCAAAACCGACGAAAACGGCAGAATCCTGCTGCATGATATACATATCGGCGATATTCTCAAGATCGCTCTGCTGCGCAACCGCCAGGTAGCTGCTGCCGCACAGCGCATCGACCAGGCCAACGGTCAGGTTCTGCAGGCGCGCTCGCTGCTCGGAACCCGCATGACCGGCAATTTTTCGCAGACCCGCGTCGACGACGTTGCCAAAAGCACTTCTGGCGGCAAAACGATCGATCTCGGCAAGAGAGATTCGCAGACCGCCTATGTCGAAGTTACCCAACCGCTGTTTCTCAGCGGCAAAGATCAATCAACTCTGAACTCAGCGCGACTTGGCCGCTCGATTGCGGGTTCCGGCGATCTGCTGACCCGACAGAGCATTCTGCTTGAAGCGACTCTGCGCTGGCTCTCCTGGCTTTTTGCCGGCGAAGCCGAAAAGGTCAGCGAAAAAAATCTCGAACTGGCGCAGGCACACCATGACCTTGTCAAAGCAAGGTTCCAACACAAGCAGGTTTCACAGTTCGAGGTTCTCAGAGCTGAAGTGCGCCTGGCCCAGGCCCACAGCGACCTGCGCAAACAGACCAATACGCGTGAACTCGCCTGTCTCGATCTGCTGCGTGTTCTCGATCTGCCCGAAGACACCGAAGTAACTACCGGTGAACGCCTGAAAATGATCCGGGCAAGCATCGATCCGGTTAAAGACGCTTCAGAAGCCATTGAGCTGCGCGAAGACCTGCGCATGAAAAGGCTTGAAGTTAAAATTGCCCGCGAAGCTATCGCCTCGGCCCGCAGCGAAAACCAGCCGGTGGTAAGTGTTTTCGGTCAGACCGGGGTTCAGGACCCGTCATCGAAATCATCGATGGGAAACTACGAACGCAAAGGCTACTGGCGCGCCGGTATCGTCGCGAACTTTACCCTGAGCGATGGCGGTATGCGAAAAGGTCGCATCAAAGAAGCTGATTCTCGTCTGGCTCTTGCTCAGAACGCTCTGCAGGAAAACATCGAGCAGGCAAAAATCGAAATCAGAAAAGCATC
>JAKQKW010000392.1 GCA_029560455.1 Candidatus Rifleibacteriota bacterium | reverse complement strand
GCTACGCATGGCGAACCTCCTGTTTTTTCTTCAGGGCGGCGCACCGGCATTGCTGCTGCAGTCAGAATGAAGGTCAGCACCGCAAGTAATATAAAACCGCGCGTGATGCCGCGGATCAACCACAAAGTAATGAGAGTCGGGGTGAAGGCAATCTCCTGATTAGGCAGAAATCCTCTTTTTTCAAGCTCTGCCGAGGCGTCACAGTCGGTAAAATTGCCTGTGATCTCTATCTGAACCAGGCTGGCAGCAAAGTAGACGGCTGCAGCCAGTAAAATTACCACCACAAATTGCAGGGAAAGTGCCTTCAGTTCTGTGAGGGGCAGTTCAAACTTCTCGGCGCTGACCCGGCCGGCAATCGCCTGATTGAGCTTTTCATCTTTGCCGGCTTCTTCAGCTATGCTGGCAAAGGCATTTTTTATTTGCGTGGGTTTCATGGTTCGTTCTCCTCGAATTCAAGGCCGAGACGTTCTTTAACGCGTGCCAGGCGCGACATCACCGTGCCGATTTTAAGCTGCATTTCATCGGCTATCTGCTGATAGCTCATTTCGGCACTGAAACGTAAAGTTATTATCTGACGCTCATCATCGTCAAGCTGGCTTAGCAGGTTGCGCAGGCGCTCGACATCTTCGGCCCGGACGAGGCGGTTTTCAAGCTCCCGGGCATCGCTCGCCCCTTCGAAGCCGCAGAACCTTGCCAGATAACGCAGGCGGCTTTTTAAACTTCGTCTGTATTTAAGCGCTTCGTTGCGGGCAACAGTTACCAGCCAGGCTTTCTGCTGAAATCCTTCGCTCCAGAAATCAGGGCATTCGTAAGCTTTTACGAAAACTTCCTGAGTCAGATCCCAGCTCTCGACCGCATCGAGACTGATGCCGTAGATTACCGAATATACCAGCCCCTGGTAGCGGCGCTGCATTTCGGCAAACATCTGCGGCAGATTGTAAGGTTTTTTAGTCATTGCAATATCTATAATCCATCCGCCGCCGGTTTATTCCATTTTTTTATCTGAATTTTTAAACATCGAGAAATGCAGACGGCATCGACGTTGCTTGCATTTCTGCTCAACAGCCTTGCCGACATCGGCTTTTTCTGCACATCGCAATTAAAAAAGTGAACCGGTTCGTCGGCCCGGTCTATCAGTCGGGTTGCGTTTTTCTCACGTGCCTGGTCTTAAAAACGAATCTGCCTTTGGCAGTTCTCAACAGCGAGTGTTTATCTATGCCCGAAAATAAAATGAACTGCTGAAAAGTCTGTTCGTCTGAATCGGTATTTTCAATCCCTGTCAGTAATCGCTGTGGTTGATGCGCATACGGCGCACCCTGACGTTAGTCGTGGCCCAGATGTAGTTGCGGTCAATGAACAGGTCTCTGATGCCTGCCACCCGCCACTTTTCCCAGGTCAGACCGTCGTAGTAATGCAGAGAAGTCGATTGGAACCTTATGTCAGAGGTTGAATAATCATCGTAAGTTACTGTTATACCGTCTTTGCGCCTGACAATATGAGGCATTTTATCGCTGCCATCGAGACTTTGCCCTTTTTCGCCGTATTTAACGAAGCCATCACAGGCCACCCACACGCCAATAGAATTATTCTCGCCCGGAACGACGCCGATCGCTGTTATTACGTCAGACATAAAATGCGCATTAACAGTGGTGTATAAAAACATCTCACCGGTCGGATCGATACGGTTTAGACCTTTGGTGGTGCCAATCCAGAGATTGCCGTCCGAGCCGCTTTTGATGCAGGTGTTGTTGCCACCGGTCTCAATTCTCGTGAAATCTTTGCCATCCCAGGTGCTGATGCCCTGGTTGTGCATAATTGCCAGCACCTTGCCCTTCTGCGCGTGCCACCAGGCAAAACCGCGCACTTCCGGTATGCTTAGGCCCTCAAATACACCGTAATGCTGCCACCTGAACGGGTCGCCATTCATATCTTCGCTGTCGGGGTTTTCGAGAATGTAAAAACCCTGGCTGCTGCCGATGTAGACTTTGCCGCCGCTGAACCAGACGACATTGAGCCTTTCGCCATCAGCCCAGGGAACGAATTTGTGCAACATCTGCCAGTCTGGTCTTTCAACGCTGACCTTTTTGCCATCGACCTTCGCAATGCGGCGCGCCATACGCATGCGCGCCAGGTTCCGGCCGGCGAAAATCAGCCAGAGATAATCGGTCGAAGTATCAGCCGCCATGCTGGTGATTTCCTGATACGGAATCGGAAACGAATTGGTGGCGGTCGCAAAATCTGACCGGTTGGTGTAGTGCTCCCAGTATCTGCCTGATTCAAGCTCCTGAGTCTGCTGCTCTTCTTCGGAAAAGGCTTTCGCCAGTTCCTCTGCGTTTTCGGGTGTTTCTGCCTCTTCGCCTTCGCCAGCTTCTTCGGTTTTTTCAAATTCCGGAACCGGTTCCACTCTGGTGCTGAGATTTTCAAAGCCCCTGTTACTCTGCTTTATATGGCTGCCGGCATTTTTATTGTCGGTTTTCCAGCGGGTCAGGCCATACTGGTGCGATATCCAGTAGCTCGAGTTTTTCACTACCTGAAAATAGACCATGTCAGTCTCAAACGGAAAGTAGGTTTTATTGTATCTGGTACCGACTCCGGCTTCCTGAAGCTCATCAAAACGATCGGGCGTGAGATGTACAATGACCAGACCGGCATCTGTGCAGACCAGCAGAAGTTTCTTGTAAACATACAGACGGTTGATGCAGTTTGATGGCAGAACGCTGTTTTCGGCCATATACTGGCGCCAGGTGCCTTTGTAGAAACGCCAGAGGCCGCTCGATCTGGTGCCAACCCATACGGCCCGGCGTCCGATAAAATCAGCCAGAAATTCTTCATCACCCTGCATTTCAGGCAGCGGCACCCAGTCGAAAAAATCAGGGTTTTCCTTGACTGTCACCACGCAGTTCAGCCACTGGTCAGGTTTTGGCAGTCTGATTTCGCGCAGCGCCTGCCCATTTTTTATCAGACTGAGATATTCTGGGGTTACCGCTAAAAAGCGTTTTTCGCGACTTTTCCCTTCGTGAAAGACATAGAAATCGTTAATCCAGCCTTCTGGCTGATTGGCGCAATTGGTGGCAGTGAATTCATTGCTGCCGGAAACTTCAATCAGGCCGTTGCCCATCGTCGAAATCCAGCCCTGAAAGTTACTCTGCATGGCCATGGCTGAAACCCCTACCGATCTTATTTTAAGAGCGTCAGAATCGGGGTCGGCCTGGTAGTTTACCGGCGAAAATTTTGCCATACCGCCCTGCGGAATAAAGGCGCTGACAATGTAGCCACCAAAACAACCGGCATAGATACGGTTTTCCTGTATCTGGATTCTATTGACGTCGACGGTCGGCAGATTGCTTTCTGGGCCATAAACATAGGTTCTTTTGCCCTGAACGTTTATAAGCCCTCTATTGGTTGCCAGCCAGAGTCCGCCACCTTCGTCGGCGGCAATATCGACGACGCTCAGCGAGGCAATTTCCTCGGGCAGTGGTAGCGGTTGCCAGGCACAGCTGTCGCCGTCATAGATGCTGACGCCCTTGTCGGTGCCAACCGCCAGAAATTTGCCGAAAGCGGCAACACAG
>JAKQKW010000370.1 GCA_029560455.1 Candidatus Rifleibacteriota bacterium | reverse complement strand
AATCGCCCGACCTGCCGAAAGCAGCCTTTAGAGTTAATTAAGTTTGCGTTTACCTTGGAACAACCCGCCAGCGGCTTTTACTTTTTGTGGCGTTGTACTTTGGCGGGTGATGTGCTAGTATCGTTGGCAAGATGCAGGTTCTTTTGCTCGCAACACTGGCCGGATACGCACTGGCGACCTTCTTTCGCGTCAGAGAAAAGGTTGCCGGACAGTCATTTCGGCATCATTCGACTTTCTCGCTGGCACTGGGTCTGACGTGCAATGCGATTCTCGCCTTTCACAACTATACCAGCAGTGAACTGCATCTGCATTACGAGACCCTTTTCATTGCCGGAGCATTGAGCCTGGGCATAACGACCGCAATCATCGAACACGGGCTGAAAGAGACCTTTTTCAGTATCTTCAGCCTGCCCGGAAGCATTGTATTGCTGTTCTGTTCGACATTTGCCGACGGAACCCTGGCCGGTGGGCACTTTGCCCAGCGCTGGTTCGCGGTGCATCTGCTGCTGTCGATTCTTGGCGAATGTTTCTTTCTCATCGCCGCCATTTCATCGGCCACCTACTTTTACGTGGTAAGAAGGTTGAAAAAAAAGAACCGGCTGCGGGCGGTCTTCTTTTTCCCTCCACTCAGCCGGCTCGACGATCTGACCTGCAAACTGATCGGCGCCGGGGTCACCTTCTTCACCGCCGGTCTGGCAGCAGGTTTCTACGGTAATTATTCGTATTTCGTCAGTTTCAACCCCAGTTTTAAACATATGTTTGCAATTGTGGTCCTGGCTTTTTACACTTTTATCATTATTGCGCGCAAACCGCTTAAAATCACCGGCACGCGTCTGGCTACGATGGCGGTTATCGGCTTTTTTCTTTCGCTTGGCCTGATCACACTGCCCGATAATCAGGAGCACTGGCAGCCGATGTTGCAGCAGACTCAGGAGGCAGTAAAATGAAGTATATGCCCCTGTTTTTCGATGTGACAGGCCGTGAAGTTCTTATTATCGGCGGTGGAAAAGTGGCACTGCGCCGGGCCAGGCAGTTTTCAGAAGCCGGCGCCAGACTGACGGTGGTTGCACCTGACATTCTTACCGAATTCAAAGAGCTGCCAGAAGCGACTTTAACCTGCCGGGGCGCAACAATCGACGACCTGCAGCCGCAATTTATTTTTACAATCATCGCCAGCAGCAATACGACAGTCAATGACGCCCTTGCCGCAGCCTGCCGCGAAAAGCGAATGCTGTTCAGCCGCTGCGACAGCTTCAATGATGGTGACTTTATTGGTGGCAGCATTATTGCAAAAGGCGACATCATCTGTTCAACAGTCTCTGGCGGGGTACCTGCGGCTTCAAAATATCTGCAGAATAGAATCGACCGCCTGATTCGACCCGAACTGCTTGAACTGACCGCAGTTCTCGCAGAAATCAGATCGCGGGTAAAAACTTCGGGGCTGTCTGAGGTCGAAAAAGCCGACTTTATGGCCAGATGGGTCTGCGACGCCGTTCTTGACCGCATTGCCCGCGAAGGCATCGAAAAAATACGCGAGGAGATAACCGCATGTCTCTGATCGTATTTGGTCTTAACCACAAGTCAGCGCCGGTTTCTATCCGCGAAAAGCTCGCTCGCATCTGCGAGGTCAGAATTCCAGATGTTGATGCCTGTAACCTTGAAGCGGTGCCGGTTTATACCTGCAACCGCGTCGAAGTCTACTATTCCGGTATTCCGGGCGAAGCGAGAAAAAGCTTTTCGGCACTTCTGGCCGCTAACCAGATCAACTTCGAAAATCTGGCGGGCTATTTTTATGAACATAATGACGAAGACGCAGTCAGACACCTTTTTTCTGTCGCGGCGGGCCTCGATTCAATGATTCTGGGCGAAAATCAGATTCTGCATCAGATCAAGGAATCATACAAACACTCTACCAGCGAAGGCTATGTCGGCAAGCAGCTGCATCGTCTTTTCCAGAAAGCTCTTGAAGTCGGTAAAAAGGTGCGCAGCGAAACCGCCATTTCAGAGAACCGGGTTTCGATTGCATCTGCGGCCGTCGACCTGGCCAGAAGTATCTTCGGACCCCTCAGGACATCGAAAGCCCTGATCATCGGCGCCGGCGAAATGGCAAGCCTGGTTGCCGTACATCTGCGCGAGAATGGCGTTAAAAGCATGTTTTTTATCAACCGGACTCTCAGCAGCGCTGACGAACTGGCCGAAAAATTCGATGGTCAGGCAAGGCCCTTCGAGCAACTCGATGAGCTGCTGCATGCCTGCGACATCGTCATTTCTTCTACAGCGGCGCCGACTGCCATCATCAACCGCGAACGCATGGAAAAAGTCATGGCCGCCCGCAGCGAACGCCCGCTGTTTATCATTGACATTGCGGTGCCAAGAGATTTTGAGCCAGACTGCCAGAACATCGGCAATATTTTTCTTTATGATGTCGACGACCTTCAGAACGTGGTCAACGAAAACCTTTCGCAGCGAAAGGTAGAAGCCGAAAAGGCTAAAGCGATCGTTCACTATGAATCTTCGCAGTTTCAGATTTCATCTCAGGCCTTTACCGTAGTGCCACTGATCAGAAAACTGCGTGAGCAGACTGAAGCGCTGCGTATGGCCGAAGTCGAAAAATTTGCCGCCCAGCACCCGGAATTGAGCGAAGAACTCAAACAGGCATTCGATCAATGCAGCAGGTCACTGATGGCCAAATGGCTGCACGGCCAGATCGTCGCCCTGAAAAATCAGGGTTCGGCCGATCTTGAACAACTGCGGATGATGTGCGAAATACTCGGCCTCTCGACCGACTGCCTGCCTGAATCACCGCTGCGAAGTCTTCCGGAAAATCAGAGAAAGCGTGAATCAGCATGAAAATACGTTACGGAACCAGAGGCAGCAAACTGGCACTGCATCAGACCCGCCATGTAATCGGGATTGCCAGAAACACCTGCCCTGACATCGAATTTGAAGAGGTCGTCATAAAAACTCTTGGCGACCAGGTTACCGGCCTGCCTTTGTTCAAAGTCGGCGGCCAGGGTCTGTTCATCAAAGAAATAGAACAGGCACTTCTCGAACATCGTATCGACATAGCCGTTCACAGCCTCAAAGACGTGCCGCACGCAATCTCTGAGGGTCTCTGCCTGGTCGCCGTCGGCTGTGTTGAAGATGCCCGCGACTGCTTTCTTTCACAAAAATATCGCAGCTTTTCTGAACTACCACCCGGGGCGGTGGTCGGCACGTCGAGCCTGAGACGTCGTTCGCAACTGAGTGTCATGCGCAACGACCTGGTATTTTCTGA
>JAKQKW010000209.1 GCA_029560455.1 Candidatus Rifleibacteriota bacterium | reverse complement strand
GGTTCTATCGCCTACACTCTCAACGATATTCCGGTAACTGCCGGCACAGTTTCAGTAAAATGTAAAATCAGAGGCTATGATGTCGTGACCATCAGTTCTGCTGTCAGCCTGCCGAGCAATCTGCCCGGCGGCACCATCGCCGCCATTGATTGCGATTTTGCCAACATCGAGCCGATCAGAAGAGACCTCAGAGTTGTCGTAGTCAGCACTCCTCCCGAAAGCACCAAGCCTGGCAGCTTTATACCCGGCCAGACAGCGCGTGTCTACATCAGGCAGGGCGGCAAAGATATCGTACCTTATGTTGACGTTGTCAGCGTGAATTACCGTGCCGAAGCCTACTTCTCAGGGCTGATCACCGGTTACGATCTCAATGTCGTTGCGGTAAACATGAATGAAGGTTACTATACCGCTGAGTCAGCGAACTTCAAGATTCAGGAAGAAAGTTCCTCAGCCTACACCCTGACTCTGACTCTCAAATAAGTGTAAAAATCTCAACAAAAAGGGTCTGGCCACTCCGGCCAGACCCTTTTTGCATTTACCGACTGTAAGTCTTAAACCAGCAACCCGCGGGCATAAAGTGCCGCATCAGTGTCGGCGAACTGCGTCAGAATAATGTCAACGTGCCGTTTCACGCCTTCACGGTCGCCACGTTTCTTGCAGATAACCGCAAGCTGATAATGGGCGTTGTCGACGTATTCGCAGTCGGGATACTGTGAAATCAGACGGTTGAATTCAGCTTCGGCTTCAGCCAGCTTACCCTTATCGAGCAGCGCCTTGCCTTTAAAATAGCATTCGTCGGCAATTTCAACCGGCCCTTTGCCCATCGTACGACTCAACTCTACGTATTCATCCTTGCCAAAATAGGCAGCGTCGGTATCAGGGTAATTTTCGAGCAGATACTCGTACCAGCTGAGAGCCTTTTTCTGATTTCCCTTGCTGAGAGCGATTTTGGCAAGATTATAGCAGGCGTTGTCTGCCAGCCCGCTGTTCGGGTAATCCTTGAGAAAGCTGCGAAAAATATCCTCTGCCTTGTCGACATCGCCCTGCCTGAAGGCGGCTATCCCGGCGTCCATCAACTGTTTTTCCACGCCCATTATTTATTCTCCTTGTCGAGGTATCTGCCAAGAAACTGATCGCGAAACGCAATAAAACGCTTTTCGATCAGAGACTGACGAATGTTATTCATAAGATTAATCATAAATGTCACATTATGCAAACTCGCCATGCGCAGACCAAGAATTTCTTTTGCCTTGAACAGATGTCGCAGATAACCACGCGAAAAGTTTCGGCAGGCGTAGCAGCTGCAGTTGGCATCGATCGGGGCATCGGAAAGCTGCCAGCGCGCGTTCATCATGCTGATGCGGCCTTCAGTCGTAAAGACGGTCGCGTGCCTGGCGATTCTTGTCGGATGCACGCAGTCGAACATGTCGATACCGCGTTCAACGCCATAAAAAAGGTCTTCAGGGGTTCCGACGCCCATGAGGTAGCGCGGCAGATTCTTTGGCATGTGCGGCATCATGCCGTCAAGAATTTCGAGCATCAGTGGTTTGGGCTCACCCACCGACAGACCACCGACCGCCAGACCTTCAAAACCGATCTCTTCAGTTCTTTTGATCGATTCAAGACGCAGCGGCAGATACATCGACCCCTGCACAATGCCAAAAAGCGCCTGACCGTTGCGCAGATGCGGGTGATCGACCCGGCAGCGTTTCGCCCATGCGACTGAGCGCTCCATTGCAGCCCGGGCTGTCTTTTCGTCGGCCGGGTACGGGCAGCATTCATCGAATACCATCATTATTTCAGCCCCAATCGAACGCTGAATTCGCATCGATTCTTCTGGAGTCAGCCAGTAGCGGGCCCCGTCGATATGTGAAGCAAATTCGACCCCTTCGTCGTTGATTTTGTTAAGCTTTTTCAACGAAAAAACCTGAAAACCACCTGAATCAGTGAGCATAGGGCGATCCCAGGCCATCATCCGGTGCAGGCCGCCAAAATGATCGAGCACGCCAGTACCGGGCCGCAGCATGAGATGATAGGTATTGCCGAGAATGATACTGGCGCCTGCGGTTCTGACTTCTTCAGGTGAAAGAGTTTTTACCGTACCGGCGGTGCCGACCGGCATGAAAACCGGTGTCGGAATCTCACCTCTGCGGGTCTGAATGCGGCCGGCTCTGCCCCAGCATTCTTCTGAGCTGTAATCGAGAGAAAATGTGAATTTATCGGTCATAGCATTACCATCGAATCGCCAAAGCTGTAAAACCTGTATCTTTGCCGAATCGCCTCTTCATAAAGTTTCATTACGTTTTCACGACCGGCGAATGCCGCGACCAGAACGATCAGGGTCGAGCGCGGCAGATGAAAATTGGTGATAAAGCAGTCAATCGCCCTGAAAGTGTAACCAGGTTTTATAAAACATGCGGTCGACTGCCAGCCGGTACGCAGATAACCATGCTCATCAACTGCCGATTCAAGCGTGCGCACACTGGTTGTGCCACAGGCCCAGACACGACTGCCGGTCTCTTTTGCTGCGCGAAACAGCCCGGCGGTTTCTTCGGAAATATAAAAAGTCTCTTCGTGCATCAGGTGTTCGTCTATGCTTTCGGCTTCGATCGGCTTGAAAGTGCCAAGGCCGACATGCAGAATCACTTCGGCTATTTTGACACCCTTCTGCCGAAGTGCTGCAAAAACATGGTCATCGAAGTGCAGACCAGCCGTAGGAGCGGCCACCGAGCCTTCAACCTTTGAATAAACAGTCTGATATCGGTCTGGCGAACTTTCGCGCGAGGTAATATACGGCGGCAACGGCATCTGGCCGAATTCGCGAAATACCGCCACCGGGTCACGCCCGTCAAGAGTGCGAAGCACTCGTAACCCTGATTCAAGCACACTTTCGACCTCAATCTCGCAGTTCCCTGGCAGCAGGTGCCTGCGGCCGGGCTTGAATTTTTTTCCGGGCCGCACCATTGCTTCAAAACTGCTGTTGGTCAGCGACTTAATAAAAAGCACCTCAGCGCCGCCATTGCAGGTTGACGTCGGCAGGGTAAAAATACGCGCCGGTATCACCTTCGAGCTGTTCAATATAAGAAGATCACCGGGCCTGAAATACTCGACAATATCTGAGAACTGACGATGTTCAAGACTGCCTGACGACCGGTTATATACAAGAAGACGCGAGCCTGAGCGCTTCTCTGCCGGAACCTGTGCGATCAACTCAGGTGGCAGAAAAAAATCAAAAAGTTCAGTTTTCATTGAGATTTTCCGTTGTTGTAGCAGGGAGATTGACTGATACTGATGCAGAAATATCTGCAGAAAAAGAGGCCGTCACCGGCTCCGTGACAACAGCCTCTGATCCGACCGCGGGCACGCTCGATGCAACACCAGCCTCGCCGGCAGAGGTCTGCTGGGTCGAAGAAAAGCTGGCCACCAGTTCTATCGCTGCAAGATCAGAGAACTGAGCACTGCCGATCGCTGCCGCTTCATCCTGATATGGCATGAAAAAGCTGATTTTATCGACATATCTGGCTTCGCCCGGCAGAGAATTGTTTCTGAATTCAACCTTCATTCCTTCAAAAGCCTTGATCAGCGCAATAATCTCGGCCAATGAAAAGTCGGTCTGAATATGCTTGAAAACCTGGCTGACGATCTGTGGCAACTTAACGACAATGCCCGGGGTCATCACTTTTTCAAGCAGAATCTTGATGAACTTCTGCTGGCGCTTGATTCTGCCAAGGTCGGCAGCGGCATCGGCTCTGAAGCGCACATAGTTGAGAGCCTGCCGGCCGTCGAGATGGTTTTTCCCGGCGTTGAAATGAATGTGCACCTTGCCCCAGTTGTCGTCATAGTTCATGGCCTTCTCGATGTCGATCTCAATGCCCCCGAGAATATCGATAACATTGACAAAGCTCTGAAAGCTGACTTCAACATAGCGACTGATCTGGATACGCAACAGGTCTTCAATCAGGGTACTCAACACATCAACGCCGTAGCGGGGCAGAATTTCGTTGATCTTGCGGGCCCGGCCATTGATAAGAACCCTGGTGTCTCTGGGTATCGAGAGCATGCTGATGCGTTTTTTTGCCGGGTTGATACCGAGCACAAAGATGGTATCGGCACGATGCGTGCCGTCAACAGAGTCAACACCAAGAACCAGAACATTGATATTGCCAATATGAGCTTCACCACCGGTTTCTATTGTGCCTTCCGTCCAGTTGGCGCCGAGTGGAGCCGCAGCCACGCCAAAAAACCATTTCTGCATGATCCCGGCAAAAAAGACCAGAATGACTGTCAGAAAGGCGATTTCGAAGAGAAGACCGCCGTTTCTGCGCCGGGTCAGGCCCGGAAAGCCGTCACATGTCTGACGGGTACTGTATCTGGTGTTCTGGCTCATGACTGCATATCATACCAGAGCCGGCAGGCAAACTCCACAACAAAAAAAGTTGCCGGCAGCTTTCTGCAGCCCTACATGTGGGATGTTTTCTTGATTTCGAGAACACCCTGATAACGTTCAGCAAAAGAGATACCGGCGTCGCGCAGGGCATCTCTCTCTGGAACCTGGCGAACCGGGTCAAGAGTATCGGCCACCGCCAGAATTTTTGTCATCAGCGGCGAATCAACCATCGGAAAAGTATGGTTCTTGACCGCAGAAATGACCGCCGAATCGATCTCAGGTGCAACCTTGCGCAACCATGCCGCCGCAGCCGGGCCATGCGCCAGCATCGGTGTCTCTTTTTCGAGGTCAGTAAGCAGAAAATCGGTGCTGCCGACCAGACTGATAATTTCGGCATCCGGTGCGTCTCTGAACAGATCGTGAGCCATACCGGCAATAAGTGTCGGTCTTGGATCGACACCCAGTTCAATCGCATATTTGACCGCCAGGCCGGTCACACTCCGCATGTGTTCCTGCAGACCTTCGGGTGATCGCTTCTGCTGCTTCTCGACCAGTTTCAGCCAACGGTAATAATCAGGCCCGAGACAGTCGTAGTGATTGTTCAGCATGATTTCAAGAAGCACCCGCATATCAAGCTCTGGAAGATTGAAATCATGATTGCTCAGACGATCACGTATCTGCGTCGAAGAAATTTTCGACAGCTGAGAGGGCGCCCAGTGAACCACCGCATCCTGCACCGGCGACCGGCGCTCACAGCCAGGTCTTTCGACCACGATAAATTCCGTCATCTCTACCAGCTGCTCGACGTTTTTCCAGGTCGGCAGTTCTGCCAGAGAGTCGCCGCCGATGATGAGAAAAAACTGCCGCTCCGGATGGCGTTCTTTCAAGACTTCGAGCGTCCTGAAGGTGTAAGACGGGCCACCCAGTTCCATTTCGACATCGCAGACATGCATGTTCGAACTGTCTTTTAGAGCCAGCTGCAACAGATGCCTTCGATGATGATAGTCGAGCATTCCGACCCGCTGCTTGTGAACGGCCTGAAACACAGGCACAAACCACACTTCGTCGAGACAGCATTCAATCAATGCTGCCAGCGCCAGCTGCAGGTGCTGCTGATGTACCGGATCAAAGCTGCCGCCAAAAATGCCTGTTCTCAATCAAAAAACTCCCGGTAGGCAAATTCCATGTCGCCAATCGAAAAAATATCGTCTTCACCGGCATCGAGCCGGCTCAATTCATCGATAAAACCAAGCTTATGCAGTTTCTGCCTGAATACCGCGACCGCCTCATCCGAGGCAAAGTCGGTCATCGCAACGATCCGCTCAATTTCAGGGCCGGTGACCAGCCAGCGACCGTCGCCTTCTTCTTCGATTGCAAAGGGCTCTATGTATTCATAAAGCATTTCTTCTTCGTTGGCAGCTGTCAGCTCGGGAGTCTTGAGATCTTTCAGGGCGGTGCTGAGGTATTTAAGCAGGTCTTCGACCCCTTCACGGGTTGCGCCTGAAACCGAAAAGACCTTGACTCCGCGCGCTTCAAGAGCATCTCTGAATTCTGGAAACAGCTCTCGCGAATCTGGCAGGTCCATTTTGTTGGCCGCGACCACAACCGGCTTGGCAGCAAGTTCTTCGGAAAATTCACGCAGCTCGGCCATGATCACGTCATAGTTACGGGTAATGTCTTCCATGTCGAGCTGACTGACATCAACGAGATGCAGCAGAATACGGGTGCGCTCAATATGCCTGAGAAACTGGGTTCCGAGGCCGGTTCCCTGATGGGCGCCTTCAATCAGCCCCGGTATATCAGCCATACAGAATGACGGCAGCCCCTCGGGCTTGACGATACCAAGACTCGGCGTCAGAGTCGTAAACGGGTAATCCGCCACCTTCGGGCGGGCATTGCTGACGGCCCGCAGAAAAGTCGATTTGCCGGCGTTTGGCAGCCCAACCAGACCAACATCGGCCAGAAGCTTCAGCTCAAGACGCAGACGCAGGGTTTTTCCGGGTTCGCCCTTTTCGGCGATTCTCGGGGTGCGGCGCACCGCAGTGGCAAAACGCGCATTGCCCCAGCCGCCACGACCGCCACGGGCAATTATTTCGCGCTGCCCCTTGTGATCGAGATCGACGAGCAACTGGCCGCTTTCGAGATCGTAAATAAGAGTGCCGACCGGCACCTTGACAGTAAGATCGCTGCCATTTGCCCCGGCCATATTCTTCTGCTGGCCATGCCCACCATCTTCGGCTTTATAAATACGGGTAAAATTCAGTTCATAGAGAGTCGTCAGGTCATCGGTGGCTTCAAAAATCAGATCGCCACCGCGGCCGCCGTCACCACCGGCCGGGCCACCCATGGGCACGAATTTTTCGCGCCTGAACGCGACAATGCCATTGCCGCCGCTGCCGGAAGAGACCTGTATTGTAACTTCATCTACGAATTTC
This sequence comes from Candidatus Rifleibacteriota bacterium, assembly GCA_029560455.1. The sequence goes on along the minus strand of JAKQKW010000209.1, from coordinate 3,225 downwards.
ATGATGGCTGATTATATCATTTCGCCAAAGCTTTAACCACTTATTTGTCGGTATAACACCGTGCGAAAACTTATTGACTGATTTTTACCTGTTGTTGTAATGTGCAAGTGTATTTTTTCACTATCTTTTCTTCAAGCCGGAGGCGTAAATGAAAGTCCCTCTCCTGGATCTCAAGCCCCAGTACGCTCAGATCAAAGACAAAGTCATTCCTGAAATCATGGAAATCATTGAGAATCAGGGATTCATCCTTGGCCCGAAAGTCGACAGACTCGAAAAAGAAATGGCTGAATACATCGGCACAAAGCACACATTGGGCTGCTCATCCGGCACTGACGCCCTGCTGCTCGCCCTCATGGCCCTCGATATCGGCCGCGGCGACGAAGTGATCACTACTCCCTACACCTTTTTCGCCACCGCCGGTTCAATTGCCAGAGTTGGCGCCGTTGCCAGATTTGTCGATATCGACCCTGCCACTTTTCTGATGCGCGTCGACCAGATCGAAAAGGTCATAACCCCGAAAACGAAAGCCATCATGCCAGTGCATCTGTTCGGCCAGTGCGTCGACATGGAACCCCTGCTGGCAATCGCGAAAAAACACAACCTCAAGGTCATCGAAGACGCCGCCCAGGCAATCGGCTCAAAATACAAGGGCAAAGACGCCGGCACTTACGGTGACATCGGTTGTTTCAGCTTTTTCCCGAGCAAGAACCTTGGTTGTTTCGGTGACGGCGGGCTCGTTTCGACCAACAACCCGCAGCTGCACGAACGCCTCAAGGGCTTACGCGTTCACGGCGGCCAGGTTCAGTATCACCACCAGGAAGTCGGCCTCAATGCCCGCATCGACGCCCTTCAGGCCGCCGTTGTCTCGGTCAAACTGCCACATCTGGCAGCCTGGACCGAAGGCCGCCGCCGCAATGCCGCCCTTTACAACGAACTCTTCAAAAACAACCCCGAGGTCGTCACCCCGATCGAAAAACCCGACTGCTTCCACATCTACAATCAGTATGTCATCAGGGTTAAAAACCGCGACGCCCTTAAAGCCCACCTTGGCGAAAAAGAGATCGGCTGCTCGGTCTATTACCCGCTCTCTCTGCACCAGCAGAAGTGCTTCGCCAGCCTTGGCTACAAACAGGGAGACTTCCCCGAATCAGAAAGGGCCGCCGACACCACCCTCGCCCTGCCGGTTTACCCCGAACTCAGCCGCGAACAGATTGAATTCGTCGCAGCAACAATCAACGCCTTCACGAAAAAGTAAGCCAGATCCCGGCTCAACCAGACCGGAAACGGAACTTCTCCGTTTCCGGTTTTTTATCGCTAAATTGTCGGGCCCAGTCTGCCGATTGTTTGAGAGATAAATATATTTGCTCATCAGATAAATGCAGGAGGCAGTTTTAATGGTCCAGGAAAGCCTGATTGAAGGCATCTTCAGAAGTCTCAGGAAAAATGCCGGCTGGGCAACCATTATTATCGGGCTTGCCGTGCTGTCCGCGTTTCTGCTCAACCGCTACGTACCCACCATCTATCAGAGCGAATCACTGCTGCGCGTCATGACCACCGAAAACGCCGGTGAAATAAGCGTTGCAGCCACTATGCAGGGCGTCCTGTCGCAGCGCCGGGTGGTTGAGGAAATCGCCGCAAAAAGCGGTCTCGACGAAGCCGAAATACGCCGTGAAGACGCCATCACCTTTAAAGATGCCGGTGCCGGGCTCGTAACCATGGCTGTCAGACACGAAAACCCCGTTCAGTTGAAAGAACTCGGCAATGCCGTCATTCAGGTTCTTTCTGAACACTTCCTTGGCTACAATTCCGAAGCTCAGGAATTCTCGGTAAAAAATCTGCAGAACAAGCTCGAACACCTCGAAAAAAGCCTTGGCGAACTTCGCCAGGAACTTGTAAAAGCCAGCATTCAGCAATCAGTTGAGACCGACACCCAGACTGTTAACATCGAAAATGCCATCAGCCAGCTCGAAGAAAAAATCGACGCCAGCAACAGAAGGCTGCAGACAACCCCGGAACAGGTCTTCTACTATGAAGAAGAAGAATCGCCAATGTATCAGAAACTCCGCGATGAACTGCGCAGCGAAAGAAACAACCTGGTCGAACTCTTCAAAAGTTACAAAGAAAAGCATCCCAAGGTCATTGCCTGCAAAAATCGCATTGCCAATCTCGAAAGCAATATTGGCAAATCCCGCACCAGAGTTCAGAAAAAACGCAGCAATCCGGATTATGCCGCCCTGAACGCTGATATCGCCCGCGATCGCGAAAAGCTTGAAGAGTTGAAAGCCCGTTTGAACGATTCAGGCGAAGCACAGGCTGCAGTTCAGCCCGCCGGCGACAACCACCCTGACAATATTGCCATGCGCATAGCAACGCTCGAAGAACTTCACCGAAAAACCATTCTCGAACTCGAAGAATCTAAAATCGCCCGCAAAACAACTGCCGGCCGCATCAATGTTCTCAAAAAAGATGCCCGACCGCCGACGACCGTAGGATTCACCTCGCTGCAGAGAGATGCTCTCGCCGTTGCCTCCGGTGTGCTGATGGCTATTTTCCTGCTTTATTCACCGGCACCGATGAAGGCAGAACTCGTAAGCGTTTCCGGCAACATTCTCGCCGGCGCCGTCGCCCCCTCAAATCACCTGCAACTGACCGCCGAACCTGCCGAAATAATTCTCGAAGCACCCTCGCTGGCCCGCGAACCCCTTGCCCTGCCCTCGCCTCAGGAAGAAGAAATCGAAGTCATGCGCTACGACGAGCGCCTGATCGCCCTAAACGATCCGACCTCACCAAGCCTCAAACCCTTCAAAAACCTGGTTTCCAACCTGCAGATAAGCATGTCGGAGTCGCAGGCCCGTATCGTACTCGTCGGCTCAGCCAGAACCGGCACCGGCAGAACCACACTGCTGACCAATACCGCCATTCTTCTTGCACAGACAGGCTACTCGGTAATGATGATCGACGCTAACTTCCGCAACCCGGTTCTGCATCGCATGTTCGACCTCGACAACAACCGTGGTCTCGCTGACCTTCTCAACGGCAACAGCAGTATCCGCGAAACCGTTCAGCAGACCGAGGTAAACAACCTCACCCTTATCAGCGCCGGCATTTCACCAAAATCGCCCGCCGAAGTTCTTGGCTCGCCCGAAATGATCGACCTGCTGACCAATCTTAAACGCCGCGTCGAAATCATTCTCATCGATACTCCAGCCCTGCTCGAATATCCCG
>JAKQKW010000208.1 GCA_029560455.1 Candidatus Rifleibacteriota bacterium | reverse complement strand
CGTCGGCAGACCTGAATCGGGCCGGATACAGAGGCTTCATGCGAAAATTGCGGCGCCTCCGAGCAGAACCGCGTCGTTTTCGAAGCGGGCTTCTCTTACCAGTGGCCGTTCAGCGCCGGCAGCGACCGGCAGAATATGCTTCTGCATCGTTTCTTCAAGAGTCGGCATGAAAAACTTTTTGAGCGCCATCATGCCGCCGCCGAGCAGCACCACTTCTGGGTTCATCAGGGTATGCACATTGGCGAGCGCGATACCGAGATAAGTGCCGACGCGATGAATCGCTTCGAGCGCCAGTTCATCACCCTGTTCAGCCGCTTTGCCGATCAGCGGGCCACGCACGTTTTCAAGCTTATGTTCGGCCAGTTCGCCAAGCAGGCTTTTGCGGCCCCTTTTCAATTCAGCCTTGACATAGTTTTCCATGCCGGTGCCCGAGCAGTAGGCTTCGAGACAACCGCGATTGCCGCAGCCGCAAAGCGGGCCTTCCGGGTCCATGCAGATGTGGCCGATTTCGCCGGCCGAATTGGTAGTGCCGTTCATCAGCTGACCATTGATTACCCAGCCCGAACCAACGCCGGTGCCGACAAAAATATTGCCGAAATTTTCGAGGCCCTTGCCGTTGCCAAACTTATGTTCAGCCACTGTCGCAGCACGCACATCGTTGAGCACCCTGACCGGCACGCCGAGCGCCTTGCTGATCGACCCGCCAAGCGGTGCGTTTTTCCAGCCGAGATTGGGCGAATAAATGACTTCGCCGGTGGCACCATTGATCTGGCCGGCCGAACCGATGCCGGCGCCGTTGATTTCCTTGATGCTATGCCCTTCAAGCACCTTTTCAACGGCCCCGAGAATTACCGAAATGACCCCGTCAAAGCCTGCAGAAGCCTGGGTCGGAAAAATCGCCTTCTTCAGAATCTCATCGCCATGACACAGACCAACGGCAACCTTGGTGCCGCCGAGATCGATTCCGAGACTGAGATTTTTCGCTTTTGCCATAGCCAGCTCCTTTTTATCCGCCAATTTTAGACAGGGAATTATCGAACGTTGCCGCGAAGCATGCACGGTTTTTGCGCCACGAAGCCTTTTCTGAAAAAAGCCGGGCAATAACCGCCTTAACCTCTTCTGAATTCATACCTCTGATATTTACACCATATTGAGAATCAAGACAAGGCAGCAGATAGCCGCCTGAAGTCAGCCGCAGCCTCTGGCAGAGGTGGCAGAACGGTGCGGTGCGCGAGCTGATGAAGCCGACACGACCTTCGGTGCCGACGATGCGATAATTATGCGCCGGGCCGAAAGATGGTTCTTCGTATGGTTCGAGCTGATATCTGGCCTTGATGGCTGCAAGCACAGTCTCCTCTGAAATAAATGCAGTCGGTTCGCCGGCCGGGTCAGCATTGAAGGGCATGCGCTCGATAAAGCGCACTGAAAGCCCCTTTTTGACTGCAAAATCAGCAAAGGCGAGAATTTCGTGATCGTTAATCTTCGGAATCAGAACGGTGTTGATCTTGACCGGGCCAAGTCCGGCAGTAACTGCAGCGTCGATACCACGCAGAACGTCAGATAAATTGCCATTTCGGGTGATACGGATAAAATTTTCAGGATCCAGCGAATCGACGCTGATGTTAACCCTTTTTAGACCGGCTTTTTTAAGAGGTTCGGCAAAACGGTCAAGCAGAGCGCCATTAGTTGTCAGAGTCAGGTCTTTCAGACCGCTGATCTTTGCGAGCTCGCCAACGAAGTCAACGATACCGGCGCGCACCAGTGGCTCGCCACCGGTGACTCTTACCTGTTCGACGCCTGTTTCGACGGCGGCTCTGATCACCGGCAGCATTTCTTCGTAGCGCATGATAGTATCGTGCGTTTCCTTGCAGATGCCATCTTCGGGCATGCAATAAACGCAGCGATAGTTACAGCGGTCGGTTACCGATACTCGCAGATACTTGAACATGATGTAATATGACTTGATACTACCTTTCGAAACAGGCCAAGTCAACCTTGCGGATTGTAAAAAATATTGTCACAGCGGCAGGTAAAAATAGGTTAGAATATCTGGCATTGCGATAGTTACAAGACCAGCCTGGTCGGGTACACAGGTAATTTTCGAGGAGTATTCATGAAATACAGATGCATTCTGACAGTCATACTTCTGATGTTTGTGACAATGCTGCCGGCGATGGCAGAAAATACCACGCTGATCTGCCAGGGCAGCTGGGGCAAAGAGGTCAATCAGCTCGGCATAACTTTTCCGGCGCCCGGGGTGATGCCGACTGCGCCTTATCAGTGCATTGGCGGCTACGACATTGACGCAAACGGCACGATCTGGTTTTCTGACTCGGTTAACAGTCAGCTTAAAAGCTTTAAAGACAAAAACTGGGCGTATATCATGCTCAATTTCGGCCGGCTTGGCGATCTTTCCTGTTTTAACAAAAAACTATACATACTGACCCGCGAGCCAGACGGCGTTGCTGTCGTTAACCCCGAAAACGGCAAGGTAGAAAAGCATATCAAGATTGACATGAAAAACCCGGGACGCCTGAAAGTTGTTTCTGACAGTCATTTTCTGATCGAAGAACAGGGCGTTGGCCTGATCATGTATAAAAACGACAAGGTCGTCATGCACCCCGCGGTTGCGCTTGAGCCGGTCACCGACGGAAAACGCATTTTCGGGGTACAGTATAATCTCGAAAAGGATTCGCGCAGCATTATCGCCGCCGAGATTGCCGACGAACTGCAGGAACCGGAAATGCTCGGGCTTTATGAAGCCGGCGAAACGATCGTCTTTATCAAAACCGCCGGCATCAGCGCCGACAAACCGGTCATCATGCTGGTCACCGCTTCGCAGCCAGCCCTGCTCAAATTCATCAGGCTTGCCGAGGCAGCCAACCCGGACAAAACCATTTCCCTGCCACTCTTCGAAACTTCGTTTCTGCCAGCCAGCTGGAAGCTCTGCAGCGATGGCAATCTTTATGGCTTTGCCGGCAGCGCCCCAGAAGGCTTCAAGGTTTTCAAATCCGACAACGGGTTTTGAATCTGGCCCTTTAACCGGCCAGAGCCAGCTCATGGACAGGAAAATAAACTTCAATCCAGACACTATATTTCAATAAAGGACAATAGCATGACTCCATTAAAAACTTATTCGTATCAGATCGATGGCAACCCCGATGAGATGCTGGAAAAATTTCGCAACAAGTTTCAGACAAAAGGTCTGCAACTTGATGGCGATATCAATAACGGAACAGTATCGGGTTTCGGCTTCAAGGCAACCTACTCGCTGCGGGACCAGAATCTGACCATCGACGTTCATGAAAAGCCGGCCCTGATTCCCTGGGCAATGCTCGACGAGCACCTGAAGCCCTGACTGTATAATCGTCTGATTGATTCTGGACGGTTGGCGATTTTTCGGTTAAAATTTAAAGCAAATCTCAAACTGGAGCTTCGTATGCGCAGAAAAAACCTGATGTTTGGCTTTCTGTTGATGGTTGGGCTCAGTTCTGCCCCTTGCGGGGTTTATGCACAGAATAATCCGTTCGAAGTCGGCACGGTAACCCCGACCGAAAGCGTTGCTGCAGTTGAAAAATACGCCATAAACGGTTCATGGGTCAACGTACGCAGCGGTCCCGGCACCGGCAACGGGGTTCTTAAAACCCTGCCACGGGGCACAACCGGCACGAAAATTGCCGAAAAGAATGGCTGGCTGCAGATTGACTTCGGAAATGGCCTTACCGGCTGGGTCAGAGCCGACCTGGTCAGCAAAGCCGGCGGTGCCACGGCAACCGTTCCGGCTCAGGGCATGAACAAACTGGCAGCAGCGAATGCAAAACAGTTTGCGCGCTGGGAAAAACACCTTGGCAGTGATCTGCTCGATTTCGGCCGTTTTCCCTGGTACTGGAAGCTGAACCGCGCCAACAAGGCCTTCAAGAACGGTGAATACGCCGACGCATACAAACTGGCACGTGAGGCAAGCGGTAACCCGCTTGAAGCCGCATATATGCAGGCCATGTGCCTCGATAAAATGGGTCAGCACGATTCAGCCGCAAAAATTCTTGCCCAGCTTGAAAAGCCTTTCGAAGACATCGTTTTCACTAAAAAGCTCGATGAAATTGCGCAGCCTTATGTCGACGAACCGATTGTTTTCAAGTTCGGTGGCTTCGACGACATCAAAACCTACAGAAAGAAAAAAGCCGCAGGTAACGACCTCGGCCTGAATTCTGGCGAATACTACGAAAAATATGTCGACATCAACACCTGGAAATGGCGCTCAAAAGAAGCTTACGACCGTTTCCAGAAGATCGGCGGCATCGACTGCAGCGGTCTGGTGCAGATGGTTCAGAAAGATGCCTTCGCCAAAGCCGGCGTCAAATACCCGATCACTTCGGGCCGCACCTCGACGAGCGGTCTCTGGTCAGAAAAATACACCACCTCGATCAACCCCGGCGTAAAACCGCCGCCGCCCCCCGACATCAGACCCGGCGACATGATTCTGCTCGACTACGGTCACAACCGCTACGGGCATTCAATGATCTACCGCGGCACCGACAGTCAGGGCAACATTCTTGTGACCCAGATGGGCGACACTGCCGAAATGAGCATTCTGCCGCCCCACAAATATGAATTCTACAAAGGCGCTTACCGCATGAACGGCATGGACCAGGTACGCAAGGCCATGACCGCCTGACGCTGTTTTAAAATCTGATTCAGCAGTAACCCCCGGCAAAATCAAGGCCGGGGGTTATTTTTTTCGCTCTCAGTAAACCCTGACAAGTCTTACCGGGCGCTCTTTGCCTTTTACCGGGATGCTTCCGAGTTCGAAGCGCCGCAGATCTTTTGCAGCACCAGCTGCAGTGCCCTTTGAAGCGACGATACAGCCGTTCTCTCCGAGCTTTTCAGCAATCGCAAAGCATCTGGCCGACATATTCACCGTATCACCAATAATCGTAAAATCTCTTCTTTCCCGATTACCCATAAGCCCTGAGATGACTTCGCCGGCGTGAATTCCGCATGAAGTCACGATTTTTGCCTCTGCAGCAAGCCTGCAAACTGATATTGCGGCATTAAAGGCCCTGACAATGTGTTCTGACCTGTTTTCAGATGCTTTATCAGAGTCTGGTGCGGCAAAAAATACCGCCAGCACTTTTCCCTCGAGAATCTTGTCGATTTCCCCGCCATTCTCTGCCACAACTGAACCTGCAAGTTCAACCCAGCTTCTCAAAGAAGCCTGCAGCTGCAATGGATCACAACGATTCAACTGCTGATCAAAGTCATTTATACCGAGATAAACGACTGCAGCCTTCCTTCTTACCCCAAGACGTGCACCTGATTCGGCCTCAGCTGAATGTGCCATTTCTGCAGCGCTTTCTGAAACCATGCGAACGAGAATATCCTTTTCGCCAAGCTGCTGAACCATGCCATTAAACTTTTCAGCGATCTCTTCAAGTTCATCAGCCCGATCAAACGATAAACGGCATCTGAAATCACCGGCTTTCAGCCGCGAGATTCCGACCAGAAGGCTCTCGAGCGGAACTGTTATATCCCGGGCCGTATATAGCGAAAGCCACAGCATAAAAAGGAGAAAAAGTGAGATTGCCGCGGCAAAATAAAGCAGACGATTGTGCACCTGTTTAAAAAGAGCCTTTTTCGAAGCAACACCGGTAAAAACGAACTGGGGAAACGTTATGCTGGGCTGTGCGGCAACGTAATAGTCTTCGCCGGCAAAAGCAAAACTGCCGGCAAAAGGACCGGTTAAAATAGAGGCAACCGCCGCTTCTCTGATAAAAGGCATTCTTTCACCTGTTTCCGGCAGCAGCGGCATGCCCGGATTCAGCCGGCTGGCAGAAAAAATCGAAAAACCGTCATTGGGCACCGCGTGCCGGGCCGCCAGAATGCGTGCAACCGCAAATATATTGCTGTGCAGATGCGAAAAAACTGTAAATACCGTTCCGAGAGGTTTTTGCGGGTCAGGGAAAAAATCCTGAAACAGAACATCATTGGAAACGCTGCTGAAAAGCTCAACTTCTTTATTCTGGCCGAACAGAATTTCGAGCGAAGCTTCGGAACCAAATGTGGAATCAAGAATTTCAAAAATCATCTGGGTTGTGATTTCGTCGACCAGGCCGGCCTCTTTTTTTTCAGCGCCGGAAAGGATCGAAGAACGATCTGCCCGGCCCGGGTCAAGGCGGTCGAGAACCCGGCGGGCATGAAACGAAAAGGCCCTTTTCATCGGATCTTCAACAGGCGACAGGCTGCCGTCAATCGCGAGAAATTCGCTCTGCCCGCCGGCAGCATCTACCATAAGAGAGTTCACGCCCAGAGCCTGGCTGTTACGCATGATGCCGGTATAAGCCAGGTTCAGCACCTTCTGCAGCGACCGCTTTTCCGGATTTTTCAAAGCCCGATACAGCCCGCAGGCTGCAAGCATTTTTCGAGCCCGCTGCGGACTGAATGAATGATGAAACCTTATCTGCTGCTCTATCTGATCAACCTGATGCCCGAACCTTTCAACATTTTCGTTAACCAGGTTTGTCTGCCAGTCGCCGGCAAGCATAACAAGGACCGTGAAAAGTCCAGCCAGCGGCAACAGCAGCATTCCGGTGAAACTCCCAAGAATCTGGCCCCTGACGGTTGTCGCAAGCCAATCTTCCCGGGATGAGCGATACCACATCAGAGAGACAGACAGCACGGAAAAAGCAAAAAAAGCTGCGACACCAGTTGCCATTATCTGCCCTGAATTGCTGAGAGGCGGCACCGGCGCAGCAGCAAAATGCATAACCGGCTTTTCACCTTTACTGACAAGGCCCGCAACCGCAGTTCGTTGTCTGTCGACCGTTGTCTGATGAACGGCCGAAATCAGCTGCTCTGCTGCAGATGCCAGGACGGCTGAGAACTCTGCAAGTAACCCGGTGTTGCCGACCGCATCAATTATCCTGTTATCTTTTACATCGATCTGAACTATAACCGTTTCCTTGTCTAGGGGCGGGGGGCGAAGCATTTCCACCTTTTCCGGGGGGCGGCAAAGAATAATGATGCCGCCTGCAATATCTGCCGCATACTCATCTGCGGACTTTCTGCCGAACTTCCATGCAGGCTGAACCTCAGATGTCTTCAAAGCAGACTGTTCAAGAAGCGGCTGCCAGTAAAGCCAAAAGCTTTCTGAAGCAATGTTCACGCTTTCAAATCGCGCCCGGGTATCTCTAACAAGCAGAAGACCGCTCATGTAATCGCCAAGATAGCTCAGTCGACCAGGTTCTGGCAGGAGAAATCTGTCAAACTGCTGACTGTAACAGCTAAGACATTCATTCAAGGTTTCGCGAAGCTTTTCTCTGAGACTCAGCAGCGCAAATCTCACTTCCGGAACACGGTCTTCAGAATTGGAGCGGTAGTGTGGGCCAGGTGCCAGAACAATCTCTTCCGGAATCAGGCCAACCTTTCTCAGTTCAGCGCCAAGGGCGGTCTGCCAGCCGGCAGTATCTGCCGCACCATCGTCGGCAAGCGGAAAACCTTGTCGACTCATCAGCTCATGCAGTGTCTGGCGAATATGACCTTCAACCAGTTCTTTTTTATTAAGAGGGTTTTTAACAATTTCAAGGTTACGATGAATCCGGTCGTGGGTCTTTCTGACCAGCTCTTCACGATTTCTGCCAAAACCCAGAAAAACACCGGCCAGAATTATCAGAAATGGAATCAGCAACAGTAAAAAACCGGGTAAAAAGCTGATCGATGAAGCCCTTACAGATTCAGCCTCGCGGTTGAATGACGCCAGCTGTGCGACACCAGCCGGGCCAGCACACTCTGCTTCTTTATCACCGGTATCAGAAGTCTGCTTCTGCACATTTTCATTATTGAGAAAGCTGTTCTGAGGTGGAACAGTTGCAAAGACATAAACGGCCCGTTCCTCAAAGCGACGGTTCTGAAGGCAATCGCTGAATTCGCCGCATTCTTCAAGTATCTTCCCTAATTTCTTTTCAATCACCATCGGGCAGGAACTGAAGTCACGACTCAGACTCTCAAGCTCTGCAGCTTTTTTCAATGCTTTGTTCAACTGCAGAATTTCAGTGCGGCGGGTATTCCCGCCCACCTGAACGAAGTGTGAAACGCCCGATGCAAGACCAATACCGATCCGATAGGTGAACAGCCCCTGGCGCTGCCTCTCTTCATTGATCATCTTCATTGTATGCAGCATAACCAGACCAGCTGCGACAGCCCGACGGCATGAAAGGCCTCGTTCCAGTTCGTCAAAGGGAAACGAGGCTTCGATGGCATCTCCCACAAACCTGCTTATTTCACCACCATGCGAATAGATTATCTGGCTCATCCGGTCAAAATGCAGGTTAAGAAGTCTGGTAATAATATCTGGCGGGTGTTTTTCGCAAAGGGTCGTAAAATCACGGATATCAGAAACGAGAATAATCGCCGCAGAGGCGCGATGACTTGACTCATTGGAACTTTGCGAAGTCTCCCTGGCGATGTGCAGGGCATTGCCAGACACGAGCGACAATAATCGCTGCCTGGCCTGCAGACCATCCAGCATCTCATTGAACGAAAGAAAAATTGCAGCAATTTCGTCACGCCTCTTCAATCCGGGCAGTTTTTCGAGACGGCCGGATCTGGCAAGAGTGAGAGATTTCTGAAGCAGCAGAAAAGGTTTGATCAGCCGCTCTGTCAGCAGCCTGCGAAAGAAAACAATGGTTGCAATGCCTGCCAGAAAAACGAGAAAAAAGTCACGGGCCATGCCTTTTACGCGTTTTTCGATAAACCCGGTTGCCATCTCGCCGGCAAGAATGATTCCAGGTCTTCTTACTGATGAAAAGGCAACTTCCATTATCTGTTCCGTCTCTTTGTGACGAAATGAAAAGGCGTTTCCCAGCGATGCAGAAAAGGCCTGCGCAGAAAGGTTATGTCCAGAATGGCTTTGTGCAATGGTTTGCAGCCCTTCAGGCCGCTCGCGGAAAAAGGCAAACCGGCTCCCCGGGTATTCCCGTCGCAGTTTATCAAGAGTGACCGAGCAAAAATGCCAGTCGAGTTCGTCCTCAAGCCAGGTGACACTGACCGCCAGTTGCGGATCTGCCGCAGACGGAAAATAATCAAAGATTCTGACAATAGAAAAGCTGCCAAAAGCAACTTGAGCAGGCTTTCCGACCATTTTATTGACAAAACCATGGCAGATCGGCAATCTTACAAGGGTTTCGAACGCCTTTTTTACTGCCACATCGCGATCACTGACGTAAGAAGAAGAAGCGTTTTCAAGTTCGGGCAGAGAATTGCCTTTACGCATTGCGTCAAGCATTCCGACCCTATTGAAGGTCGAGTAACCGGTAAGAGCAGCCTTGTGGAAAGCACTGCGAAACACCTCGACGCCTTTTCCATCAGGATTGAGCAACATCAGTGCCCCCCACGGCAATTGCGGCGAGAAGCCTGCAAGAACGTCTTTAATATTCTTAAGATGTTCTTCAGAAATCTGCCGATTGTCGATAACCGCTGCCTGAACCATTGGATTGGTGCGAAATTTCTGAAATTCGCCGCGATAACGCAGATAGGTTTCTTCGACTCCCTGGTCAAATGCCGACAGGGCACGATGGAGCTGCTGGCGGGTTTCTCTGATAAGGGATACCCTGAATTCTTCAAGATAGAGACTGCCGGCGACAAAAACGAGCGAAAACGGTATAGATGCAAGCGAAAGGAAAAGAAGCGAGAAACGCGTCTTCAGCTTCAGTGTCGGCACGGGAATGGCGCCGGAAAACCCTGCGATAAGCAGCAGCAGAAGAAGCAAAGCGAAAGCCCTGATTTTTTCGGTCAGCCGATAAAAATCTGGCGAGGCGGCGGGCAGAAAAACAAAGGCCAGATGGTTTGAATATGGAATGGCGCGAGTGTACAGCTCAAGATTTCCGTATTTTTCAGCCCATGGCAAGGGCTTGCTTTCAAGATCGGAAAGGCGGCGCAGCCGGTTGTTGTTTCTTAAAAAATCTGCCAGTTCTGGCGTCTTGAGCATTTTTGCCGGAAAAATCGAGCCGGTTTCAGATGAAAAAATGCGCAGATAACCGGCAGTACAATCACGAACCGCCGAGTCGGGCAAATGAAACCGACCGGCATTTGCCAATCTGGCCGAACGGGTCATTGCGTATCTGGTCAGGGCATGCGAGTCGGGCACCAGCAGGAAAAAGCCGCCAGTCGGCCTGCCATCGGCCTCTACCGTATCCCACAGTAATAGATGGTGCTGGTTTCGATAGATTATCCGGGATACCATGCCACGGCGCAGCGAAAGAAGATGTATGGTCTGCCCGGGACCAAACATGAAATCAGCGAGCTTGTCATCAGCCGTCGACGCAGCATTGCCCGTGAGGGCGTTAAGAATTCTTGCCATACCGCGCCGGCCACCTGAGCCGCCTGAAGGATAAAGAAATGGCACAGCCTGCGGTTCCTGGCTGGTCTTCTGAAACTGGAAAGCCCAAAGCTCATGCGCGGGAAATGATGAATCAACGAGCTCAAGGTGCGGGTTGGCGCGTGCCGATTCAGGTTTGGCAAAGAGTTTTAGAAGACGTGTCTTAAGGGCTGAACCGATTCGGGTTAGATATGGTTCGAGTTTTGAGCCGCTGACCATGATTCCGAGAATGCGGCGCGCCTCGTCTTCGCGAAGAGTATCGAGTCTCTGCTGCCTGCGGTTCTGCAGTATGAGCCAGCCTGATCCGAGAATACCGGCCGAAATCGAAATTAGCGCAATTATAAGAAAATATGGAAAAAAAAGTTTTCGGCGCTGCGCAGCATCTGACACTTAAAAAGGTCCCTGAATGAGGATTTATCTTAAGAATCCAGTTTATCAGACAGTCGAAGACAAAACCACCTTTTCGGTTTCAAATGACCGATAGCGTTCATTGTTTAAATTTCTGGCAATCGGCCGCCTGTTTTTTGTCACTTTTTTCACAAACGCGAGCCAGAATTGTTGTCTGGTGCGATTTTCAAAACTGGTACACAAATTGCTCTAATGCGGGCAACAAAATTTTCTACGGAGAAAAAAAGTGTTCAGAACAAAAAAACTGGTAGTTTTTGCAGTCGTTTTCCTTCTCGCCATTGCCTCTTCAGCCTTCGCTCTCGATGTCGCCGAACTTCGCCAGCAGATGTGGACCTGGTCTTCACTGGAAGCGGTTCTGCAGGAATCAAACCACATGGGCGGCTCAGTTATCAGCCCGGTTGAAGCCGAAAACTGCATCATCGAAGCCGTAAACAAAATCACCAAAATGGTCAGCGAAATCAAAACCGCCGACGAAATGGCAAAGGCGCGTGCAACCGCCAATGAATTCATCAACATGGACGGCCATGAAGAAGAAGTCGGTCTCTCACTCAGCAAAATGCTCGACAAACAAGAAAAATTCCTTAAAGCCCACCAGGAACTTTAAGAAATATAACTGAATTAGAAGAACCACAGCCCCCGCCGCGCGCGGGGGTTTTTACTTTTTCAGAAACGGAAAAAGCAGAGCTGCGGCAACCATCAGACTGAGAAAGCCAAGCATGAACCAGGCCCACATCCAGCGCGATATTTTTCCGACCAGCTCATCCTCTGAAAGAGTTGAAACAAGAAAAGTCCCGCCGGCGTCGTCGCGCATGATAATACGTTCACCGCGAATTTCTGTAACCTTGCCAAGAACGTATATCTGGCAGCCGACCGGAATGATTTCTTCGGAAACTTTGGTTGCGAGAAGAGCCGAACCGGTATTCTGTCGTGGCATAAAGGTCATGAAGGCTTCGCCAAGATCGCTTTTGCAACTTCGATCGAGCTTGCGTTCAGTCTTCAGGGTTTTGTTGAGCAACTCAGAAACTTCCCCCTGCGGACCGCGGTAAAAACCGTCCCAGGTTTTTCTGGCACAGACTTCGGCGCCGCGACCGAGAACTTTTATCTTACCGGTTGAATCCTGAACTTCAAAATCAGCCCACATTTCGCCGGCCCCGGAAGTTGCACTCGCCAGCGAAGCACCTGAAGAGAAGCCTCTTTCCTGTCTGTTTTTATAGACAGAGCCCTCAGCTGTGTAATCGCGCAGATGATAATTGTAATAGACACATTCTATACCTGATAGCCTTGAAGTCAGGGGTCTTTCGCAGACAACCCTGCCCTTTATTTCGACAATTCCTTCCGGCATTTTGTCACGAATGCTTTTGATGCGTGAAGTCATTGTGCTGTCCGAAAGGGATTTGCGACGGTACTGCCTGAATGCCAGGATTAGAAACAAAAATGCCAGAACTCCTGCAAGAATGCCCACTTCATATTTTCCGAAGCTGATGCTTTTCATATATATTTTTTCCTGAAATTTAATTCTTTCTGTTTTTTACACAATTATTTTGATTTGTTTTGCGAACAGCTGAAATTACGGCTTTGCCATTAGCGGCGCAGGCGCAAAAATGCAGGCAATTCTCAAAGATCTCAAATACAGCGACAAATTAATTGTTCGAATCAGGCTGAAGAATTATAGCGCCGGCTCACAAAACTTTTCAAGATCAGGTTTTTTGCGTGCGGGTTTTGTGTTAGACTCTCAAAAAAAATAAGGGTGCTGTTATGAGTGAAATCGTTTACTCAGTTGCGATTCCGGTGTTTAATGAAGCCGAGAGCGTTGATGAACTGGTCAGTCGGGTTGAATTCACCATGAATCAGCTTGGCCGGAGCTGGGAACTCATTCTCGTCGACGATGGTTCTTCTGACGGCAGTTTTGAACGTATTGCCGAACTGAAAAAACGCTGCCCGGCGCTTCGCGGTCTTAAATTTTCGCAGAACAACGGCCAGACCGCTGCAATGGCCGCCGGCATCAAGGCAGCCAGAGGGCAGATAATCATTACCCTTGACGCCGACCTGCAGAACGACCCGGCCGATATTCCGCTGCTGCTCAAAGAACTCGAAAATGGCTACGATGCGGCGGTCGGCTGGCGCAAGAAGCGCAACGACAACTTTATCAGGCGCGCTTCTTCGAAGATCGCCAACTGGATTCGCAACGTCATCAGCAGCGAAACGATAAAAGACACCGGCTGCTCGCTGAAGGCCTTCAGAGCTGCAATCATACAGCCGATTGAACTGTATGAGGGTATGCACCGCTTTCTGCCGACTCTGGTAAAAATGAACGGCGGCCGGGTAGCCGAGGTTGAAGTCAGCCACCACCCGCGTGCCAAAGGGGTCTCAAAATACAACGTCTGGAACCGGATTTTAAGATCTTTTCTCGATCTGCTCGCAATCCGCTGGATGAAATGGCGCAAACTGAGGTATCACATCGATGAGCAGCTTTGATCTCTGGCTGATAGTTGGCCTGCTTGGCCAGCTGCTTTTCTCGATGCGCTTTCTCGTGCAGTGGGTGGCGTCAGAAAAACATAAAAAAAGCATTATCCCGATTTCTTTCTGGTATTTCAGCATTGGCGGCTCTTTTCTGCTGCTGGCCTATGCAATCAAGCGCCAGGACCCGGTTTTCATTCTCGGTCAGTCGATGGGTTTCGTAATCTACATACGCAATCTGGTATTGATCGACCGCGAAAAGCGCGGGCTGGCAATTTCAAACGAACCGGGCGAGTATGATGGCGAAGATTGACCACTGGAAAGGTCTGAAACCATTTCTGCCGCTTCTTTTGCCATTACTGGTTTTTATTGCCGGCACTCTGCCGGTTCTTCTGCACCTTGGCACAGCCGGCCTGTTTGAAACTTCAGAAGCGCGCTATGCATCGGTTGCCCGACAGATGGTCGATTCAGGCGACTGGCTCACACCCAGGCAAAACGGCCTCAAACATCTTACCAAGCCACCGGTGACCTACTGGCTGAGTGCCATGGGGCAACAAATTTTCGGCAGCAATGAGTTCGGCGCCCGCTTTTTTCTGGCGCCAGTGGCTGGTCTCACCGCTGTCGGCACCTTTCTCATCGGCCAGATGTTTTTTGGCCGCCTGGCCGGTCTGACTTCCGCCCTCATCATTATCAGCTCGCTGTTTTATCAGGCCCAGTTCAGAGGGTTGACGACCGACCCGTTTCTGGCGGCGGCCGAAACCTTTATGGTGTTTTTCTTTTTCAGCTGGCTGGCGCACCAGTGCCGGCGCTGGCAGTATGCCTTCTGGCTGACTGCAGCGATAGCCTTCATGATCAAGGGCCCCCCTGCCCTGCTGCCACTGGCCGGCCTTATTCCGGCGGCCCTGTTGACCGGCCAGAAGCCGACAATGAAAAAGCTTTTTTCTGACCCGATCGGCTGGAGCATCTTTGTGGTATTCGGCATGGGCTGGTATCTGGTAATGGCCTTTCAGAACTCAGGCCTGCTGTCGTATTTTCTCATCGACGAAACGGTCAGCCGGGTGGCAAGCAGTACCCACAGGCGTACAGCGCCTTTTTATTATTTTCTGGTTCTGCTGCCTGCCGGTGTTTTTCCATGGGTCAGTTTTTTTCTCGTCTCGCTGAAACAGAAGATCAAAGAATTCAAAACCGACCCGGCCGCTGTCTATATGCTGCTCTGGCTCGGTGCGCCACTTGTCATCTTCTCCCTCAGCCGCTCGAAGCTGGCCGGTTATGCCCTGCCGCTGCTTGTACCGGTAGCGTTGCTCACGGGCGAAGCGGTCAGACAGATATTCTTCTCGCAAAAGCCCGAAGACAGTGAAACTGCCGCCCGACACTGCATCGGCATCTCTGCCTTTGCTTCACTGGCCGGCATGGCGATGTCGGTCTGGGGTTACAACAATTTTGCGCAGTTCAGAATCATCTCGCAGACAGCGATTTTTGCCGGCATCTTCTGGCTGTTCGCGTCGCTGGTTCTACTGGCCTTCATTATCAAAAAAAGCCGACCCGGCATGCTTCTGGTTCTGGCGATGCTGGTGCCCGGCTTCATGTTTTTCATTCTGCACGGTATCAAAGGCAACGAGCCATACCGCGAACATCGCTACCTGACCAGTCAGTGGATGTTGCTCAAGCGGATTGGCACGCTTCCCCAGGCTCAGAAGCTCATTCTTTTCGACGAAATGATCGAGGGCTGGTATTTTTACACGGGTCGCCCGGTGCGTACATTCAATATTGCCCGGATCACGCAGTTTGACAAAGAACGGGCCGCCGAATTAGTATTGAACGATATCGAGACTCTTAAAAGCAAACTCGATTCAGACACGCTCCTCGTGATGCCGGCAAAATCGGTTGCGCACTACGAAGAACTGACCGGCATGCAGATGCAGATAATCACCGGCGAGGGCAACTGGAAAATCGTCGCTCCCGTCAGAAAGCAGGGCAACTGAATGATTCGCTGGGTCATAACCGAAGACAGGCTACCGGGGTTCACCTACTACCCGCTTCTGGAAATGGGCGTCGGGGTTTTTCTAATGCTCGCCGCCATTGTAGTGCCAGCACTGTTTTTCGTCTATAATGGCATAAAAATGCAACAATGGCCGGAGCTGCTTTTCGTCGTCGGCTTTTTCATTCTTTTCATGTTCATGGGCAAGAATCTGACCTTTCAAAGCATGCACGCCCGGGTAACCTCTGATGGCTTCGCTTTTTTTCAAAACCTGCGCGAACCGGCGGTGGAGCACCGGCTCAGAAAGGCCGACTGGCTCGGGATACGCACTTCCGAAGAAAAGAGTGGCGAAGAAACGTTTATTCTGCTAAAACTCAAGACTGCCAATGGCGAACTTGATTTTTATAAGACCATCAACAGAAAAGAAATCAGCAAAATGGTTGGGGCACTCGAAGAACTGCACAAAAAAGTTGAGGAGGAACGTAAATGACACACCCGCTGCTCGGCAGAGAAGGAATTCGCCTGTATAATCTCTACCCCCGCCTGGTTGGCAGTATGAGCAAATGGGCTGAGCATCTCGATCGTATCAAAGAAATGGGCTTCAACACGATCTGGGTAAACCCCTTTCATTACCCGGGTTTCAGCGGCAGCCTCTATTCGCCGAAAGATTATTACAAATTCAACCCGATTTTTATCGATAACGGCTCAGCCAAGGCGCCAACCGAGCAACTGCGCGATTTTATCAAAGCCTGTCACGACCGCGGCCTTTATTTTGTCATGGATCTGGTGATCAATCACACCGCCATCGACTGCCCGCTGATTCAGGAACACCCTGACTGGTACCGCCATGACGAAGCCGGCAAAATTCTCAACCCTGGCGCCATGCACGACGGCAAATGGGTGGTATGGGGCGATCTGGCCGAAGTTGACAATGAAAATTCGAAAGACCGCCAGAACCTCTGGAATTTCTGGTGGAAAATGATGGCGCATCACCTTGAACTTGGTGTCGACGGCTTCAGGTGCGACATGGCCTACCAGGTGCCCGGCGAGCTATGGACCTTTCTGATCGAAAAGGCTCGTTCAACCCGGCCTGGCTGCCTGTTTCTCGCTGAATCACTCGGCTGCGACTTCAAGCAGGTGCAGGAACTGGCGAAGCTGGGCTTCGACTACCTTTTCAACTCAGTAAAATACTGGGATTTCAACGCCCCCTGGGGTATGGAACAGTATTACAAAACTTCGCCGGTGGCGAGCAGCATCGCCTTTCCGGAATCGCACGACACACCTAGATTGATCAGCGAACTCAACGGCGATCTTGCGGCAGTTAAACGCCAGATTCTTTTTTCGGCGCTGTTCAGTAAAGGCTACATGATCACCATGGGTTTTGAATACGGCTTTCACAAACAGCTTAATGTCGTTAAAACCGACCCCACCTGGTGGGAAGAACCTGAAACCGACCTGAGCGATTATCTGAAACGCGTCGCCGAACTCAAGAAAAAATTTGAAGTTCTCAACGTCGAACCCGGCCTTGAAATAGTCGACCAGGCCAACTGGCCGAATGTTTTCTGCTTCAAGCGCTCACAACCCGGTATGAAAACCGTTTTTGTCATTCTCAACAAAGATCGACAGAACAGCCAGAATGTTTATATTCCTGACGTTTGCGCTGTCGCCGGCGGTGGCCAGCTTGTAGATGCCAGTCTCGACACGCCCCTCAACGCGGTACCGCGCAGCCTTAATTACACACTGAGGCCATCAGAAATCGTCATCATCGCCCAGGCCTGACCACCTGGGAAACGCCTTTAAAAAGACCAGGCCCGGCAAGTTTGCCGGGCCTGGGTCTTTTTAAATCGGGATCAGATCAGTTAGAATCGCCTTTTCGGCCGCTCGGGTTCGGAACAATCTGCCCCATCGGCACCGGTTCGGTCGGAAGCCCGCCCGGAACCATGCCAGGCCCGGTTGTGTAGCCGGGGTTAACCGAAAGCAGGCTGCGGATTCTGGCAGAAATGGCAGCATAAACTTCGGGGTTGTAGGTGTGCATTTCATGCATGGCCAGTCTGCCGAAAGCGTCGATGACAATGATATTCGGAACATTGTAATTGATTCGCAGGCCACGGCCGATGATGCCATCCCAGTCCATGAGAACCGGCACGGACGGGTTGAAGTCGCGCCACTGTCTGATAACGGTTGCCCGGCTTGTCGACCAGGGGTATTTGCGCAGGTTAACGGCCCAAAGCAGATGCACATGGCCCGGCAGACCGTATTCCTGGCGAAAGGTTTCTGCCCATTTGAGAATCTCGTAGCGCTGATAGCGATGCCCGGTCAGAATGATGATCGGCTTGCCGCGCAGATAAGTGCTGACCCAGCGCTGGTGGTAGATATCTTCGATATCGAAGTGAATGAACGGCGCGCCGACCTGCACCTTATTGTACACATAGCCGCCTGCCAACAGACTGCCAGGCTGCAGCAGGCCCGTTAAAAATGCAATGATAACCAGATTGCGAATGATTCTGCCCATAATAACCTCCATGTTATTCATGCTAAAGTTCAAAATATATCACGAACATGAAAAAAAGCGACCGAAAAAAAAAAGGCGGCTGGTTAAGCCGCCCCAAAAGGTTGGTTAGGATCTAGAAATCAGCAATCTGTTCGACATATTCGGGGTGATCGATGAAAGGATTACGATTACCCTGAATTGATTCAACTTTATCATTACGCTGCTTTTCTTCAGCGTCTACCGGGTCTTCTTTATGCCATGCCCTTAGGGTATTTTCTTCGTCTGCTCCGATACTTTTACCATATCTGACGGAAAAATAAAAGATGGCGCGGGCTGAATTGCCACGATACTTGGGCCTTACTTCAAAGCGCTTCTGGTCGCACTTGCTGCCGCCGTCTTCCCATTTGATTTTTTCGACTTCGCCGAACGGCAAACTGCTGCGCGTCGAGTTGGCGACCGGGTCGGTCGGAAACAGGTGGTGCATATCAGCTTTGGCAATGCCAGTGGCGCCTTTTGACTGCGGCCAGGTATGTTCAATGTTCATGACCGTCGCTTTTGGCATCTCATCACCGGGAATAATTTTGCCGGTGTAGACGCACTCAATGTGTCCGTCGTGATTATCGATATCAAGCATTACCAGACGTCTGGCATCGCCGTAGTCGAAGAATTTGTTTGTCGAAATTTCTGCCTGCAGGCTGCTGCGAAGTTGACCGTTGCGCAGACCCCTGACGGAATTATAAAAGCTTTCGCGGCTGGCACGATTTTTCGCTCTCTTGTTGCGTCGGGCGGCCTGACGCGAGAACATTATCTCGGGGTTTTCATCGGCGCTCTGAACAGCTGCAGGCTCGGCAGTTTTATGAATGGCCAGAACCCGCTCACGAATCTTTACCAGGTCGGCATGCGACGTCGGCGCAGCATTTTCGACGCGGTCAAGCAGCTGCAGTGTTTCACGGAGCATCTTTTCTCGGGCACTGTATTCATTGAATCCTTCCTGTGCCGAAACTTGCATCGCCCCGGAAGCCACAGCGAAACCCAATAACAAAACACCGGTTTTGAGGTTCTTAAGTGTCATATTCGAATTATACTCCTCAATTTATTTTCCGGAAGACCCGATGAAAAAATTTTTTACAGTATTTTTGTACCCTTTGTAAGCCATTTGCAAAATCATTACGTGCATAATTATCCGGTAATTTATTCGTCTTTGAAAAGCAGTTCGGTCTGCAGGCCCTCTGGGCTGATGAAGGTCTGTACAGAAACACATGAACTACCTTCAAAGAACTCCGGAACGGTTTTCAGGGCGCCATCGACAAGGCTGCCGTGTACCGAGCAGGCTGCAGGCATGCTGGTCGAATACTGCCCACCGGCAGGGCACAGAGGCAGCGCCGAATAAATGAGCTGGTAGTATTTCAACACCTCTTCTGGCTTGAAGGCGTTTATCAGACTGAGGTTTTTAAGATTTTCGCAGCAGGCTTTGCGCTGCGACCTGGCTCGCGATTCGAGCAGATCAGACCGCATCTGCTGCACGCGCTGCGGGCAGAAGAAAAGGTTGAAATTGCCGTTAGGGGTTGCTTTTTCAGACTCTTCGGCTTCTGTGAGGTCAAAAAGCAGATCTTTGCGGCTGGTCAGGAGAAAAAAGCCGTCTTTCTCAGCCAGATAATAGGTCTTCTTGATTGCAAAAAGTTCGAGCGAAAACACATGCATGTTGACACCGTTTTCTTCGAGCCTTTCGAGGCTGAAATTCGGGTTCACGAATCCGGTGGAGGTGGGGCCGTGTTCGATTTCACGTTTGACAGCATTGATGATCGTCTGATAATGGTCGCGGTCAGTCAGCTCGAAAGAGAACATAACCGGTGTGAAGAAGCTCAGAATCGTCGGGGTCAGAAAAGAAAATTCACCGGGACGGCTATCAGCGAAAGCTCCAAGAATGCCGCGAGCCAGAAGGTTTGAATCCCAGTGGAAAAGGAGCCGGTGATCTGCCAGATGGGCCCAGACACAGCCAGTCAGACATTTTCCGACAATTTCGCGGCGGCGCTCGTAAATTGCGTCACCCCGCCAGGAATCAGGTAATGGCAACATCTCTGCTTTAAGATTGGCGCCAATTCTAAGAATGCCATTTTTGAGCTGCGGCCCCGACTTCATCGGTTCCTGCCGCAGATTTTTCTGCAGATCAGTATAAATACCATTCTCAACGAGCGGCATGATCATGAGTCGGGCTCTAAAATCTGGTTCAGCAGCAAAAACAAAGCCGATCGGATCAAAAAACTGCATGAAATACTGATTGTACTGACCGACAAACCTTTCGTAACCAGCGGCCTCAGACTGAGTTGCCTCAACCGGCAGATGCTCTGAAAGAGGCATCATGCGACCAAAAGCCCGATGCACTGAGCATCTGACCTCGCCGTCTACAAAACTGTAAACCCCGCCGTCTGAACAGACATGGTCAGGGCTGAGCTGGCCGTTCAGCATAATTTCATGGGCCTGCAGCAAAGAGCTGTATATGCATTCAAGGCGACGCTTCGCGGCGATCTTGAAAGCCGGACCAATCAATTTTCTGATAAACGCATCGGAAAGAAAACTGAATACCCGCTCTGTGGCGGGGAAAGCAGTGTGCATGTGCTCGTAGAAATAATGCAGGTCTTTTTGTGCGGTCAGGGCCGGCACCTTTTTATCAGCGGTTTCGATCAGTTTTTTCATCAGAACCGGTGAATTGCAGATAATCATCTGGTCGGCAATTTTCAGCCGGTATGAACGAAAGCGAAAATCTTCAGAGGTATAAGTCTGCACTTCGAGGCCAGAGATCGATTCAGTCCCCTTTTTGATCGAAGGGTTTTCGGCGCAGAATTCGGCAGCAGTCACCGCGAGTTTTTCGCGCAGCATCACTTCGTTGCTGATTTTGAGCATGACGGCAAAGGCGGTGCCTTCAAATACAAAGGGATCTTCGCAGACAAAAACGATGTCGCTCATCGCCAGGTCAGCAAACAATCTGGTCAACATGTCGGTTTTCAGCAGCAGCTGGTCTTTAATGCTCTTTTCGAGATTGAAGTTCGAACCGCCCGAATCGGTACCGGCCATGCTGCCGATTGCGTTTGCCCACTCGTCGAAAAAATCAAATGACTTGCGAAAAACAGAATAGGAAGGAAAATGAATGAAAGCGCAGTCGCCGGGAATCATGTCATAAACTTTCGGCAACTGCAGAGAAGGCTCTTTGATCATGGTTTCCCAGGGGTGAGATGGCGCGTTCGGCCCGGCAAAATTTTCGACTCGAAGCGAGTTTCGAAGTTCGGCTTCATAACCCGGGTCGGGCTGCGGATTATCCAGATTACCATGCAAAGGGCACCTGATGTCTCCAGACCCGGTAAGATCCTTGCCGTAGTATTGGTGCCCTGAATGGCACAGAACCCTTTCTTTGAGGTATTTTTTTTCGAGCAGAGTGCCCATATCAAGCTCTTTCATAGCCTTATCGGTGTCATGGTTAAATGCTTTAACCGCCTGCCGAACAGTATACTGACTGGCGCGACAGCGGGAATCCATCTTATTCAGGTCATCTCTGATGTTCACATCGCTCTGCAGCGTCTCGCGAATGGCGCTGATACCGGCGAAAACGCTGTAAAGGTCGACGCTTCGACTCCCGCGGCGGCTGAAGCCATCGCGACGCTCAGAGCTGTCGAGATAATTGAAAAGAGGCTGCAATTCATTCATTGCTTTTTCCGAAAATTTTGCCCACTTCCGATATGCCGGCACTCGCAATATATTCCGCCCGGTTTCGGCGGCCGCACAGACGATTCTTGCAATCAGACTCTCCTCATAATGCGACGGAACTATCTGATGGGTGGCGGTGCCGATCTGAAGCGCCAGTCGATTTGCAAGCACTGCCGCACTGCCTTCAGCCTTACCCCATACGTAAACATTATAGATAAGACGGTCTTTTTCCCACACAGAGTTTATATACGAAGAAAGCCACTCACCATCTGCCCGATTGTTCAAAACTACCGATTGTGAATGATACAAAGCCCAGTAGTCGCCCTCACGGGGCAGCGTAAGCTTAATGACAAACTGAACCGCTTTGCCGGAAGGGCAATAATAAAGCCCGGTGTCTGACACGATCTGTGATGAAGCGGCAAGAGCCACAGCAACAGAAGCCAGCATCAGCACCAAAGGAAGCAGAAAGCGCAGCATTTTTTTCAGAGTTCTCACAGATCAATCCTCCCGGTTTTACTGTTCACCCATTCTACAATAAATCCCGTGCTGATAACGCCGATGTTTCAATTCAATCATTTTTCGACCGTGATGAACGCTGCTGAACGCTGTTGCAGCCTGTTTCATTCTGCGGTTATCAACAGCTGTCTCTAAAATGGTTTCGCTGGTAAAATGGGCAAATGAAAAAAATTATGCTGATTCTTGCCCTGTGCCTGCTCCCGATTTTCTGGCATTTCGGTCACAGCGTCACTGACGCTTCTGATATCTGGAAAAAGGTAGAGATAGATCTCAGCCAGATCGATGCCGCAGGGCTGCGCGGCCCGGCAGACGGTAAAGTGGCAGTGGCTTACGAATTCAGCATTCCCGATACCGAAGATGCCCAAAGCCAGGTTGCGGCGATCGATAAAACCGTGCAGTTCATGCCAGGTTCAAGTGGCAGAATCGGTGCACAGTCTGGTGAATGTCTGTGTATCGGCTCAACCCATCAGCCCGAATACCGGCAGGTGCTTTTTCGACTTGCCTCTTTGCCTTTTATCAGGCGCATCATCGTCTGCGATTTTGAATAATTTTTTATCGCCCGGATGTGCCAGACCTGATAAATTGTTACGGATCATCTCCCCCAGAAATCAAAAGCTGGCTGCCGGCGGCAGCACACCGAGATCAGGTAAAAGGAGGGCAGGCTTGCTCGAATCGATCAAAGAAATCGCAATCGCGTTCTGTTTTCTTTTTGCCCTGGTAATTGGCTTTTCAAAAGGCATGGAATGGCTCACTGAGCACGTTTTTCAGGCAACGATAATCGCCGGTTTTGCGATGCTGATACCGATGGCTTTTCTGCAGAGATTTTTAACCATGGGAAAAATGGTATTTACCCGTGAAGAAAAGAAAAGTATCTGGGGAGCAGTTTCGTTCGTTCTGTTCTTTGTCTTTTTTGCCTTTGCGGTTATGGACATAGAGGATTACGGCCTTGGCACAATCGGTCTGCCTTCGGGCGCTCTCGGTATGCTGGCCATGTATCTTGCTCTGCATGACCTGGAAAGTCTGAAAATACCCCAAAAATTCGAAGACGACCCGGAAATGCGCCGGAACAAAGAAAACAAAAACTGAAGAGATTTCTGCTGCGTCATAAAAATCTCTGGTCACCCATTAAGGTCAGGGTTTATCATGCTAAACATGAAACTGACCGGCACACTGCTAAACCTAATGTTTTTAACCCTCTGCACGACTCTTTGTTAGGCGCAGCAGACACATGTCACCTTTGCCTATAACCGGGCCTGGTTCACACTCACCGGCATCGACAACTGGGAATTCAAACAGGCTGAAGCCGAACCCCTGCCCCCCGAACTTGAATCTCAAAATGAAAAATAATCACCCGGAGTCAAATGCCGAATAACACAAAACCCGCCAACAAGGCGGGTTTTGTGTATACACCGGCTTTAACCGGCCCGTCTGGAGCTGAACGGAATCGAACCGTCGGCCTCGACAATGCGAATGTCGCGCTCTCCCAACTGAGCTACAGCCCC
>JAKQKW010000325.1 GCA_029560455.1 Candidatus Rifleibacteriota bacterium | reverse complement strand
GAAATTATTCTTAAGCAGGCCGGTGAAGGTGAAGTCCCTGATCTGGAAAAGCGCGAAAAGCAGCGCAAGCGCAGTACCGGCCAGTTTTATACGCCCGAATCTCTCGCTGCCCGTCTGGCAGCAATGGCCGGGCAGTCGCGCCCCTTGGGCAAAAATACTCTGATCCTCGACCCTGCCTGCGGTGACGGCAGTTTTTTGATGGCCGTGGCCGAAATGTTGAGCCAACCACGCTTTTATCTACGTCATTCCCGCGAATCAATCCGTCATTCCCGCGAATCAATCCGTCATTCCCGCGTAGGCGGGAATCCAGGCCATTCTCATAAGATACCGGCTGCCGCGGGGATGACGCCAGTTCTCGCCAATCTGCATGGCTACGATATTGATCAGCAGGCATTGTTTATCTGCCTGACCCGCCTGATCTGCGCTTTTCCCGGCTGTGGCTGGCCGGTTCTTGAGCAGCGCGACTTTCTCATGCAGCCCCCTGAGAACAGGTTCGATCTGATAATTGGCAACCCGCCATACCGCGTCAATCTGAGTGAAGATTATAAAAACCGCCTGAGTGAACTTTATGAGACTGGTGAGGGGGAGAAAGATCTTTATACTTTTTTTCTTGAGGGCGGACTTAGAGCTCTTTCTGAAGATGGTCAGATGATAGTGCTTACCTCACATACCTGGCTGGTAAATCATCAATGCCAGAAAATCAGGCAGTTGTTGTTTGAAAAAAACATGGTGACCGCTCTTAACCTTCTGCCGGCAAGATTTTTTACGGCGGCACCTGGAGTGTTACCGGTGGTGACCTTTGTTGAAAAAGGCAAAGAACCGCTTTTGCCATATTCAGTTGTGGTGAACTCTGGCTATTCAGAAGTTTCCGGCTGGTCTGAAACTTACGAGGCCCGGTCTGATTCTTTTTTATCTGGCAACGGGCTGCGGCAGTCTCTGGTTTCTTCAAGTCTCAAGAAGGCTTTCGAAAAAATGCAGGCTTCGGGCGTCTGTCTGGGTGATATCGCAAAAATTGGCGTCGGCATTCAGGAATCGCTGAAGCGCACTGACCAGGTTTCCAGGTTTGTCAGCGATTCAAGACAGGCTGAGCATTATCGCCCGGTTCTCAAAGGCCGTGAATTGGCCCCTTTTAAAATAAACTGGGAAGGGCTGTTTATCGATTTTGGGCCGCATCTGGCCTACGCCGGCGACGAAAAAATCTGGGCCGGTCCCAAGCTGCTGTATCAAAATATCCGAAATGAGAAACTGAAGACGCGTCTGGTCATGGCTTATGACACAGAGAATCATTACCCTAAAAACTCACTTTCATTCATTGTTTCAGAGTCTGCCGATTACCCGGAAATTTTTCTTCTGGGGTTGTTGAACAGTGTTCCGGTCAATGCCTGGTTCAGCGGCCGGTTTCACAGTTTTCACATAACAGTGACGCAGGTCAGGCAGATACCTCTGCCGCCGTTCAACAAGCGGCTGTTTGCTCTGGTTGCCGACTGTGCCGGAAAGCTGCAGAAACTGCCGCCTGGCTCGCCAGACTATGCCGAAGTTTTTTCCCGCCTTAATGAAGCTGTCTGCGGATGCTATGGCTTCGTTGACGACCATGCCGGGCTGCTTTGTGAATTTGATAATTTTCTTGAACAAGCTGCGGGCTTGTGATAAATTATTAGCACTCGAAACCAAAGAGTGCTAACCGTTGTTAATCATCACAGGAGGAAAGGTTAATGCCAACCTATAATTATCGTTGCACAAAATGTGAGAAGATTTTTGATGCCTTTCATTCAATGATGTGCACCGACCCGCAGCA
>JAKQKW010000321.1 GCA_029560455.1 Candidatus Rifleibacteriota bacterium | reverse complement strand
CTTTATAAGCTTACTGTAGATGATGTTCTCGAAAATCGAGACTTTCACGATCGGATCGGGTTCGGATCATACCCACTCGACATTCAGGCGCAGAGCAGCGATCATTATGGCGATGTCGTCGGCATACCTGAGCAGTATGCTCTGCCACTGCGCTGCCTGGTTCCGGAAGGATTCACCAATCTGCTGGTCGTTGGCCGCAGCGCTGGCTTTGACTCTCAGGCCCAGAGCAGCGCCAGAACGGTTCCGGTCGGCATTGCTGCCGGGCAGGCCGCCGGGGTTACTGCGGCACAATGTATAGAATCAAGCCTGACCGTCGAAAGGGCCGCCACAGAAAAAAATGCCATCTCTCAGATTCAACAGCGGCTGATGCGGCAGGGCGTTCAGATCTGGCCAAACCCGGCAAAAAGGCCGGAGATAACCAGACACCCCGCTTATGAAGGCCTGCGTTTCATGCGCAAACGCGGCCTGGCCTCGGGCGGCTACCGCAACAACTACGGCCTCGACGAAAAAATCAGCAGCAAAGCCTTTGCCAACCGCCTGGCCGCACTTCTGCCGAACCTGAGAAACGACGACCGCGCCAGAATTTATAAGCTTTTCGACGACGCCGAAATCATAAGTTCAGCCAGAGCAGATAAAATCCTTGCGATTGTCGAAAAGGAATTCATGCAAACAGCAGCAAAAGATAAGGCCGCGCATGCCAAGGTGAGAACTGAGGACAAAACTGGCGAAGGAGGCCTTATAACAACCGAAGCCAATACAACTGCGGCTAATAACAAACACCTGACCAGAGGCGAAGCCTACATACTCCTAATGCACTGGTTCGAGCAAACCAGACACTAACCGCAGGTCGTAACTGACAGCCAAAATGAAGTCTATGAAAATTTGTCCCGTGGAATAGCAGCGCTTTCTTCACAATTGCCGTGTAATTAAGCGGGGAAAACAGAAACTTTTTTCTGTCCAACAGCCTGTTGCGGCATGTAGAAACAATTAAGCAAGCGTTTGCCCTGTATAGTCGCGGGAAAATTTGAACGGGGCGGGCGGGCGTGGTAGCATGCTGAAAAATTACGAAACGCAGAAAGGTTCTTTATGGAAGTAATCATCAAAAAAGACAGAGAATCTGCAGGCATACTCGCGGCAAAAATCATTGCCGGCCTTATCAATCGCAACCCTGCGGCAGTTCTTGGCCTGGCAACAGGCTCGACGCCTCTCGGACTCTATAATGAACTTGTACGCATGCATAAAGAAGAAGGCCTCTCTTTCAGGCACGTAAAAACCTTCAACCTCGATGAATACATCGGGCTCGACCCGGCCGACCCATGCTCCTTCTATAATGAAATGCACACCAATCTGCTGAAAAGAATTGATCTGGCAGAGGGCGCCTCGCAGATACCTGACGGCCGCGCCAAAGATATCGTTGCCAGTTGCGAGGCCTATGAAGCGGCGATCAAGCGCGCCGGCGGCATTGACCTGCAGGTTCTCGGCATCGGGCATGACGGGCACCTTGCCTTCAACGAACCGGGATCATCACTCAGTTCAAGAACCCGCATAAAAACCCTTTCAAAAGTCACGATCAAAGCCAATGCCAGATTTTTTGGAAGTGAAGAACGGGTGCCGAAGCATGTCATGACTATGGGACTCGGTACAATCATGGAAGCAAGGACCTGCATGATGCTCGCTTTTGGCAAAGACAAGGCCGATGCGGTTGCTGCCACTGTAGAAGGGCCGGTTTCGGCTTCGTGCCCGGCCTCAGTGCTGCAGTTCCATCAGAATGCCATTATCATTCTCGACGAAGAAGCTGCCGGAAAACTGCAGCGACACGACTACTACATCGATGTTTACGAAGGCAAACCTGACTGGCAGCGTTACGAATAATGCAGTCCGAATAATTCCCTGGAACGCCATTTTTCATGGCAAAAAAGCTGTTTTAAGAGCGAAAAAGCCGTCTTTTTTAAGAGTTTTCAGTCTGTTTATCGGCATTTCTGTTGGTCCGACCCCAGATTAAAATCGCCGCTGAATTTTTGTGACGGTGTGGGCAGCGAGCATGCTGCTGTGGTAAAATGATTGTCTATGATCAATACACAGCGCAAATTCATGCTCACAACTTTTGGCTGCCAGATGAACCAGGCCGATGCCCAGCGCATTCGCGGCCTGCTGAACCGTCTTGGCTATAATGAAACCGAAGATGAATCAGAAGCTGACCTGATTCTTTTCAATACCTGCTGCGTTCGCCAGCACGCTGAACAGCGGCTGATCGGCCGCATTCAGTCGCTGATCAACACCAAAAAGCGCAATTCAGACCTGATAATCGGCGTTGCCGGCTGCATGGCGCAGAATATGCAGGGAGAACTGCTCGAAGCTCTGCCGCTCGTAGACCTGGTTTTCGGGCCAAACGACATCGAAGACCTGCCACTGCTGCTGCAGCGGGCTGCCAGCGAAAAAACCACCGGCAATTTCGCGCCGCGCGGGGCTTTTGATGGCGAATCGGCTGACGGTATCGTGCTGCACCGCCCGTTTTCGGCGATGGTCAACATTATCAGGGGCTGCACCAACTTCTGTTCTTACTGCATCGTTCCATACGTCAGAGGCCCGGAAGTCAGTCGGCCGCTCGACGAGCTGACCGCCTTCATAACCGAACTGGCCGGCCGTGGTGTCAAAGAGATCACGCTGCTCGGTCAGAACGTCAACGCCTACGGCAAAGATCTCGGCATCAAAGAGGGCTTTGCAACCCTTCTCGAGCGCATCGAAAAAATCGACGGCATCAACTGGGTGCGTTTCATGACCTCACACCCGCGCGATTTCAGCCTCGAAACGGTTAAGCGCATGGCGCAGCTGAAAAAAGTCTGCGAACAGTATCACCTGCCGGTTCAGGCCGGTTCGAACCGCATTCTCACTGAAATGAAGCGCGGTTATACAAGAGAACACTATCTTGAACTGATCTCGCAGGTGCGCGAAAACATACCGGGCGTCAGCCTCAGTACCGATATTATCTGTGGGTTCCCGGGCGAAACCGAGGCCGAATTCAATGACACCCTCGATCTGATCAAACAGGTGCGCTACGAAACTGCCTTCATGTATTACTATTCACCGCGCGAAGGCACTGCCGCCGCCACCATGCCCGGGCAGATCGATGAAGAGATCCGCAAAGCCAGACTTGCAAAACTCATCGAAGTGCAGAACGGCATCGGGCTTGAAGAGAGCCTGAAACTCGTCGGGCAGACGTTCGAAGTGCTTGTCGAATCAGAAGCTGCCCGTAATGAAGGTCATCTGGTCGGGAAAACGCGCACCGGCCGCTCGATCGATTTTGCCGGCAGCCGCGACCTGATCGGCAGCTTTGTCGAAGTCACCGTGCAGAAAGCCCGCAACTGGACGCTTTCTGGCATTACTACCGCAAAGAAAGGCGTTGGCTGAAAATGGCAATACTGCTTCACACCTGCTGCGGTCCGTGTCTGGCCGGGTCTTACCCGCTGCTTGAACCGGTAGCCGGCAAGGGGAACACAGCAGTATTCTGGGAAAACCCCAACATTCACCCATTTGTCGAGCATCACAGCCGCCTGACCTCTTTCATTAAAATGGCCGGGCTGTTCGGTCTTGAAGTAATCAGCGGTGACGCCAGCTACGGGCTTGAGAAATTTCTCCGCGAAATCGGCTCAGATTACGGGCCCGGTCGCTGCGCCATCTGTTACCGTATGCGCCTGACTGCTGCAGCTCGGGCAGCCGCCAGACTGTCGTTCGAAGCTTTCACAACCACGCTTCTTATCAGCCCTTATCAGAACCATGAGCTTCTGATAAGCACCGGCGAGCAGACAGCCCGCGAAGCGGGAGTAAAGTTTCATTACACTGATTTTCGCCCCGGCTTCAGAAGCAGTCATGAAATTGCCAGACAGAACGAACTCTACCGGCAGAAATATTGCGGCTGCATCTTCAGCGAACAGGAGCGGTTCAGTAACGATAAAAAGTTTCTAAATCCACTGCTGGCTTCTGGCGTTAAAAATGATGAAAAGACCAGAGCAGGAGTCTGAACTTGAATCTTTTCTTTAAAAGAATAATTGAAACAGCTGGCCGGATCAATGGATTCCGGCTGTTACTGCTGCTGGTCACGTGTCTCATATTACTGCCAATTGCGGTTGATGCTCGCACGAACAATGACCGCAACCAGAACCGGCGGGCGGCGACAGAGCCAATTCTGCGCGTAAAGCTTGGCGGACTGCACAAGAAAGTGACGGTCAGATTCCCGGAAGGCGGGCAGATCATCAAGGGCAGTCGGCGCATCAAAACTCTGCGGCGCAATGAAAAGTTCGACTGGGCAACATCAACTGAGGGCAAAAAGAAACGCCGGGTTGCTCACAATGGCGAAACTCTGCTTCTGCAGGGGGCAAAGGCAATAGTCGAGTTAAACGGCAAGCTTTATCGTGGGGTTCTGCAAATCAGTTTCTCTGCCAACGGGGCTCTGGTCGTTAACCATGTCGGCATCGAAGACTATCTGCGTGGCGTCGTCGGCAGCGAGATCGGTTCTCGCTCACCTGCTGAGTCGATCAAGGCGCAGACGGTCATTGCCCGTACCTATGCCTATGCCAGTCGTGGTAAGCACAACGCCGAGGGTGCCGATGTCTGCGATTCGACCCATTGCCAGGTCTATTCGGGGGTCAGTGCCGAACGCGACACGATCGACCCGGCGGTCGCAGGCACCAGAGGCATCGTGATGATTTCTGACGGAGAACCGATCGCGACTCTGTATCACGCGACCTGTGGCGGCATGACCTCAGACAACGACAAGGTCTATGGCGGTGCGCCCCGCAGCTATCTGCGTCGGGTCCAGTGTCCGTTCTGCAGTGCCGGCATCAATTACCGCTGGTCGAGGTCGATCGGCATCGAAAAGCT
>JAKQKW010000205.1 GCA_029560455.1 Candidatus Rifleibacteriota bacterium | reverse complement strand
GGGGGATCAGAATTTATGTGGAAAGCGCCACTCAGTATTTTTGCCGTTTTCATTGTTATTATCTCGACCATTACCATTCTCTGGAACATCAGCACGGTTCAGCTTGACAGAGTAGATTTATCCTACGTCGGAAGGTTCTATCATGGCACACTGGCCGACGAACCCCTCAATTATCTCGGGGTGATGACCGCAAGAACAATGGTTGAAAACAAGGCCCGGCCCGCCTTGAACCCTGCCACCATTCTCTGGCAGCACTTCTGGTATAACTGTTTCACAACCGGCTATGATCAGGTGCTCTGGCTTGAGTCAAAAGACAATTTTCGCAAAAGGCAATACGCTCTGTACATTTCCGGCAAAACAGTCTTTCTCAGACTTGAGCCCGATGGCTGGAATCAGGTCTTGACTGCTGACTTCACGGCACAGGAACTGGAAAGGGCGCTCGAAGGTTTTCTTAAGCCGCTCCCTGCCGAAGCAGAAGCGGCCGACTGAATGCTGCGAGTCAGCATTTCAGACCGAAGCCCTTTTCAGCCAAACCCTCTCAAATACTGCAACAAATACAAGCACGCGAGCAAAAACCATCATCTTTATTTTGCAGGCCAGCATCAGAAAACACCGATCAAAAGCCGACCAAACTCTCGTGAAAAATATTTTTAAAAATTTTATTGACACGTTGCAGCAAAATTGTTAATATAAATTCATAACGCAGCGATCAATCAAACCAAAAGTTCGAAATCAATACTTCAAACAGGAGTTTCTAAAATGACTAACAACACCAACAAATGGATGGAATTCTCAAACGAATACGCTCAGCTCATGAACGAAAATTTTCAGGTCATGAACAAATTCTGGAACGCCACCATGGAACAGACCACCGGCTACACCAGAAAGAACATGGAACTGTTCTTTGACCACATGAACCGCAACGTAGAAGTCATGCACGAAATCTACAACAACACCATCCAGGGCAACGACGAACTGAAAGCCATCTACAAAACCAACATCGAAAAATTCAACACCCGCTTTCAGAAAATTTATGAAGAAACAATGAAGAATATCGCTCCGAAGACCCAGAACGCCGGTCAGTAAGAGTTTCGATAAACAAAGTTCCAATCAACTCCAGTGCGGGGGCCTGTGTCATCGACACAGGCCCCCGATTTTTATTCCCGGCAGATGCAAAACCCGGGTCGCGGCATCCAGCAGGCACTTTTATCATCAGACAGCATAATGGTTTATTGAGCACGATTCCCGCGCCGGGTTGAAACGGCTCGCCGCGTTTTTCTGCACATCACACACAGCAAAAGTCAACGCAATCGCATTAAAATAAAAGTGGCGTATACTGAGTAAAAGCGCATTTACAGCATTGGTCGATTCTGCACCGCAACAATCAGCCGGTTGAATTTTTCGGTTGAAAAAGCACAGATTCCTGAATAACTTTGAAGATACAGTTAAAAAAGAGGCGAAAACATGAAAAAGCTGCTTCTGGGTCTGCTGCTTCTCGTCGCCGGTGCCTGCCCCGGTGCCATTCCGCACCCGCGCGACTATGAGTGGGGTACAATTACTGTCCCCGAGAATTATTCGTATGCCGGCACTCAGAAAATCAGCATCTACTGGGAAAAACTCAAAGCCACCGGTGTCGCGCCAGAAGCGATCGTCATGATCAATGGCGGCCCCGGCATGCCGCACGACAGCTTTCATCAGCCCAATGGCACCGGTTATAACCGCGACTGGTTCTCGGCCCTGCGCACGCATTTCGACATTTACTACTTCGACCAGCGCGGCACCGGCAATTCAGCCGGTCTCAGCTACACCAACCTCAGCACCCGCAATTATCGCACTTACGGCACCCCCGATATCTGCCGCGACATCGAAGAACTGCGCAAAAACGTCATCAAAAAGAAGCAGATCGCGGTGCTCGGTGAATCTTACGGCGGCGCGGTGGCACTGACCTACGCCATCATGTATCCGGCAAATGTTTCGAAGCTGATAATCCATGATTCGACCCCGAGCAACGCCTATTTCACCAACATGCACATCAATATGTCGAACGGCCTGACCGCACTCGAAGAGGTGCTTCCCGGAGTCGAAGAGAACATGAACACCTGCATCGAAAAGTTCGACAACGGCGAAGTATCCAACGCCTACGGTTACAATCTGACCTCAAATGACTTTCTCACACTCTGCCTGCCATATACCTATTCTCTGAGAGGCCAGATCGCCATGGCGACGATGGCACTGCAGATCGCGCAGAATGGCCAGTCAGCCATTCTCGACGCCATTCTCGCCCCGGCCAGGGAAATGGCCAGCCGGGCCGCCTACAGTACGCTGCCGGTCTCCATCCTGGTGGTGCAGGGCATCGAAATGCTTGACCAGAAGGGCATAAGTTCAGCCGCTGACAGTTCACCCTGGACCAAAGCCTGGGCCAGCGAGCGCATTTTCCAGCCCAGACTGGATTTTATGAAAGATTACAATATCACCCACTTTTCAGGCTTCAACGTCATCAGCCGCCTTGGCCAGATCAAAGCACCGACGCTTGTGGTTGTCGGCGAAACCGATTTTATCTGCCCGCCGGAGTATGCCGAGGTCATGTATGAAGGTATACCCGACTGCCGGCTGCTTAAAGTTAAAAATGCCGCCCATGGCGGTTTTATCGAACAGAATACTTTCGTCGTCGGAAAAATCCGCAATTTTCTGTTGAACCACTACCCTGGTGACGATGAACGCATCACACCGGCCGAAGAGCTGCGCAGCCGCAGCTCCGAAGAAGCGGTTCATATCTGGCTTGAAGGCGTGACACGACTCGGTCTGACCAGCGATTTTCTCAAAGAAACGTTTAAATAAGCCCTGTTGAAAAGGTTTCCGACATCGACGCAAAAAAAGCTTGCAATTTGATTCTTTTTTAGTATCATTCAAATTAAATGATACTAAAAAAGGAGCGTTTATGTTTAACCTGAATCAATCGGTCGGCGAAATTGTGGCCATCAACCCCTCTCTCTGGAAACTTTTTGAACGTTACCACATCGATTATTGCTGCCATGGCGCCAGGCCTCTTGCCGAAGCCTGCCGGGAAAAAGGCCTTGACCCCGCAGTCATTCTCAGCGAAATCGAAAATTCGCCGGCAACAGAAGATCAGGTACAGACAGAACTCCTGAAAATGACACTGACCGAGCTGGCCAACCATATCGAGCAAACACATCATGCTTATCTCTATCGCGAACTTCCTGAGTTGATAAGCCTGGCCGGGCGCGTCGCAGAAACGCATGGAGCCAAAGACCAGCGCCTGCACCAGGTTTTACAGGGAGTTTCTTCATTGCAGGCCGAACTGATGAATCATCTGGCCAAAGAAGAACAGATCCTTTTTCCGATGATTCGAGAGCTTGAGGGCAGCAATTCCGTACCCGCTTTTCATTGCGGTTCGGTCGGCAACCCGATCAGACAGATGCTTGTAGAACACGACGATGCCAGTGAGCTGCTGCAGAATCTACGCCGCCTCACCGATAACTATCAGGCGCCGGAATGGGCATGCAGAAGTATGCAGACCCTCTTTGCTCAACTGCAGAATCTTGAACACGACCTGCACCGCCACATTCACAAAGAAAACACCATACTTTTCCCGGCGGCTATCGCCCTCGAAGAACAAAGACGAACCGGAAAAACCTGCGCAACCAACCACTGTTGAATTCTGTATAGCCAAAGCCCGACCGACACGCCGGCAATGAATCTGCAACTCGGGTATGGCTGCTTCTGTTTGCATCCGGCAGTCTTGCAAAATCAACGCAGCTTGTCTGTAATTCCCGCGCTTGTGCCTCCGAAGGGCGCAGGCGCGGGAATCTTATTGATGAGAGTTTAGATCCCCATCTGTATCCGCGACATAAACGCGCGAAAATAGTGAGCCTGCCGCCTCAAAAAAGACAAAGAAATTCTGCGCACCGGCACAATTAAAATTTTAACTTCAATCCACATGATTGACCGGTAAAAATTTGCCAAAACCCCCGTCAGAAAAGAATTTTCTGCACTGCTCCAAAAATAAAAACTTTTTCTTGACGCGTTGCAGCAATTTTGTTATATTAATTTTGCAACGCAGCGATGCGGAAAAATCGAAATCAATACTTCAACAGGAGTTTTAAAATGACTAACAACACTAACAAATGGATGGAATTCTCAAACGAATACGCTCAGCTCATGAACGAAAATTTTTCGGTTATGAACAAGTTCTGGAACGCTACCCTCGAACAGCAGAGCGGCCACACCAGAAAGAACATGGAAATGTTCTTCGAACACATGAACCGCAATGCCGAAATCATGCACGAAATCTATAACAACACCATCAAAGGCAACGATGAAATGAAAGCCGTTTTCAAAACCGGCGTTGAAAAGTTCAACACCCGCTTTCAGAAAATTTATGAAGAAACCATGAAGAATCTGACCCCGAAAACCCAGAAAGCCGGTCAGTAAGCTTTTACAATTAACTGTCAGCAGTGATAACAGCTCCTGACAGAGTTCCTTCCCGACAAAAAAATCAGGTGCCTTCAGACCCGCGCACAGCGCGGGTCTTTCGCTACCGGCAAAACCGGGTGGGGACTTTCTGAGAGATGAAAAAGTATGTTAAAATTGTACAGGACAATGATGGGCGCTGATGCTTCAGCTGCTCAATGTATCTGCTGCACGGGTAAAAACAGTGAAAATTACCAGAAACGAGCTGCCGAAAAATTCATATCAGACGAACAAAAATCCGTCTGAAAGCAGGGCTTTACCCGAAAATGCTGCCGCACAAATTCTCAGCCCGTCAGCAATGCCAGAACCATCGGATGCCGCAGGCATACAAAAACCAGAAACCGCCGGCAAAGAAAATTCCTCCGGCAGAATTCCAGACGACAGTGCCGGCAAAGACCAGAAAAAAGACACGAAAGCAACATCCGGCAACCCGGCAAAGGAACACGACCCCGAAGAACTGGCAGTCATCAACGAACTTAAACGCACCGATCGCGAGGTGCGCGCCCACGAAGCCGCACACGTCGCCGCCGGTGGGCAATATGTTCAGGGCGGTGCCAGCTTTGAATACAAGACCGGGCCTGACGGCAAGCGCTACGCTGTTGGCGGTGAAGTGCAGATAGATACTTCAGAGGTTCCTGATGACCCGCAGGCCACCATCGAAAAAATGGAAGTGGTGAAACGGGCGGCGCTCGCCCCCAAAAACCCGTCATCCCAGGACCGCTCCGTCGCCGCAGCAGCCAACAGGGCCCAGGCACAGGCGCGCGTCGAGCTGCAGACCGAAAAAAGCGAAGAATCTGAAGACGGCAACAGAAAAACAGCCCCGAAAATCGATATCAAGGCCTGAAAAAGGCATAATAAGAGAATAAGGAGAATCGAATGAGAAAACCTTGCATGGCGCTGGCCTTTGCCGCTTTAATGTTTACCGCAGGTCTTAACGCCGCCCAGACCGGCAGATTTCTTGATTCTGAAGGTAACGTCAGAGAAAAGCCCGACAGCAAAGCGAAACTTCTCTTTTCTTCGACAGCCGGCGAAGAATTCACCGTTCTCGAACGCCAGGGCGAAAAGTGGCTGAAGATACAGCTGAAAGATGGCCGCACCGGCTGGACGAGTATCATCAACGTAAAACTCGACGCTCCTGCCCCTCCAAAAGAAGAAAAGAAAAGCACCACCGCCTGGCAGGCAAGAAAAGAACCATTGCCCTCTGAAGATCAGA
Source organism: Candidatus Rifleibacteriota bacterium (assembly GCA_029560455.1). The sequence continues at coordinate 29,165 of JAKQKW010000205.1, read as the reverse complement.
AAAACGAAGAATCAGTCTCTGCTTCCGGCTCCGGTTCAGAACCTGATCTAAAAGCAGAAAACACCCGCCTGAAAGACGAAGTCGAAAGACTGCAGCAGGAAAAAATGATGATCGAAAGCAGCACCCTGCAGTCGCAGGCGCTCATAGACAAGCTCAAGGATGACCTGCGCAAAATGACCGCCGCAAAAGAAAAACTCGAAACCGAAATCCGCCAGCTCAAACAGCAGACCGGCAAATAAAAACTACTCTCCCGAAAAACAAAACTCTGCCAGCAATCAGGCCAGTTTCAGTCAATATCGACCGGGGCGATGTGCAGGTCTTCTTTTTCGAGCGGCAGAAACGGCAGAAGCAGGATTCCCGGGGTTGCCAGCACCAGGGTTGCGATAAAGAAACCGACATAGCCGGTGCTCTGCTGCACATAACCGCTGGTAATACCAGCAGTCATTGCGCCAAGCGCCATAAGACCGGTCGAAATTGCGTAATGCGCAGTCGGGTATTTCGAATCCTGGGTGATGAACATCAGATAAACCATGTAGGCCGCAAAGCCAAAGCCGTAACCAAACTGGTCGCAGCCGACGATCAGAGTGACCCAGATTTTGGCCGGCTGCACGGTTGCAGCCCAGATATAGAGCAGATTCGGCACGTTCATCGCCAGCACCATCGGCCACAATGACTTCTTGATGCCGTATTTCGAAATGACCATGCCGCCGATAATGCCGCCCAGCGTCAGTGCCACGACCCCGACAACGCCGGTCACAAAGCCGACTTCAGAAGTGGTCATACCCAGCCCGCCCTTTTCGACCGTATCGATGAGAAATGGATTCGACATTTTGCTGACCATCGATTCGCCAAAGCGGTAGAGTAGAATGAAACCAAGCACGATCGGCAGCTTCGCCTGCGAAAAGTATTCGGTAAAAGCTTCTTTAAATGGAAACGACTCCTGCTTATCAGCGTCTTTGCGCGGCTTCGGCATTGCCAGATAACCCACAACGATAAAAAACAGGTAGACCAGTGCCGCGACGATCAGCACGTTGCGCCACGCGATCGGGATCAGGGCGCCCGGCGCCGATTCAAAGGTTCCCGCCAGATAAATCAGGCCGCCGTTGCAGAAAACGTTGGCAAGTCGATACGCCGTGCCGCGGATACCGACGAAATAGGCCTGGTCTTCGGGCGAAAGAGCGAGAATGTAAAAGCCGTCGGCGGCAATATCATGGGTGGCAGAAAGAAACGCCAGAATCGTCAGAACCACAAGCGTCGGCGTCAGAAAGTTTTCCATGTTAATCGTCATCGAGACGCAGAGCATGGCGACAATAGCAAGGATCTGCGTGCCGACGATCCATTTACGTTTCGTTGAGGTCGATTCAACCAGCGGGCCCCAGAGCATTTTGAGAATCCAGGGCCAGGTGATCAGGCTTGTCCAGAGGCCGATTTCGGCGTTCGAAATGCCGAGGCGCTTGAACATGGTCACCGAAATGGTGCTGACGATAAAATAAGGTATGCCTTCGAGAAAGAACAGCGACGGCACAAAGAGCCAGGGGTTACCGGTGGTTTTCTTTTCTGCAACGGATCCGTTTTCCATATGGTTCTGCTTTCCTGTAAAACTGTTGACAAATAAACCGGCAATAGCGGATTAATAGAATGAATATATCAGAAACCGCCGTCAGGTGGCAGAACAGTTTTGTGGTTTTCAGACACAAGTCAGGAGACGGGTAAGGCCATGAATGATAAAGAAATTCAGTCTGGTGAAGAGCCTGAAAAACCCACCCAGATAAAACTTGAGATTCAGACACCGCTTGAAAAGCTGTTTTTCTGGCTTCTGGTCGGCGCGGGTTTTGTTCTCTTCAACGGCATAATTGCAATGATTCAAGATGGAAGAACCGGTTTTTCGGTTTCAATGTTCAGCATCGGTATCATATTCACGCTGCTTTTCTGGAGCCTGAAAAAACACACCGATAACTTTTACATTCTCGATCTGCCGACCCGCCGCCTCTTTTACCATTTCAAGTTTTTCTTCATAAAAAGGGTCAGTCTGTTCCGCAGCTTTTCCGAACTTGCCGCGATAACGGTAAGCGGGCAACAAAACCGTAACAAAAGCCACGTATGGTGGACCTACAGAATTCTCGCTCTCGATAAACAGGGCAGAGTTTTCGCTCTCAGCGACGATGAAAAAAGCGAAGACCGCTGCAAAATGCTCGCGTCAGCAGCTAAAATTGCTGATATCACCGGCGCCAGTTTTTTTGAAATACCGGCCGAAAAAATAGCCCGGGCCAGAAACACATACGAGAACTTTGAATTCTACGCCGTTGAGCACCGCGGCATTGACTCGTTCATCGATTTTCTCAAAACCTTTGCCGGCGTAATGGCTTTTCTGGTCGCCACAATCGCCATGGTCATGGTATTTCAGGCTGCCGTCAAATGGCTTGGTCTGTAGAAAACCCGAGCTAAACTGTCAGGCCTTCTTTACCAGATCGTAAGCCATTGCCTCGACCTCTTTCATATTGAATGGTTTGAGCAGAATGCCATTTATGCCCATTCTGACGAGTTCCTGGGCCTCGACGTTGTTGCCGTAACCGGTTGTCAGAAGCACCTTAATGCCAGGCCTGATGCTTCGCATCTCAAGAAATACTTCTCGAGCAGACAGAAGCGGCAGGCGCATATCAAGGATTACCCCGTCGATAGCGGCCGAATTCTCTTTAAATACTTCGACCGCGCGCCGGCCATCGGCAGCCAGAAGAGTCTGATAGCCAAGTTTTCGCAGAATTTCGTCGAGAATCACCAGAACCGAATTTTCGTCTTCGACAACAAGAATTGTGCCGCCTGAACAGGGAACCGCTTTCGGCTCAGGCTTTTCTTCGGCCCTGACCTGACCGGCCACCGGGAAAATAATGCGAAAGGTGGCACCCTTGCCGGGTTCAGACTGCAGATCGATTGCGCCCCGATGGCTGCGCACGATGCCATAAACCATCGCCAGACCAAGCCCGGTGCCTTTTTTTTCTCCATCCTGCTTGGTCGTAAAAAATGGTTCAAAAATTCTGGTCTTGAGCTTTTCATCGATGCCGTGCCCGGTATCAGAAACAACGAGTTCGACAAATCTCTCACCGGCAAGTTCAGGGTATTGAGCCATGTTGAGATCCTGGCGCTGCAGATTTCTGGTTGCAACCGTAATGGTGCCGCGGCCACTGATCGCCTCGCGTGCGTTGACGCAAAGATTCATCGCCACCTGAGTAATCTGGGCCGGATCGGCCTCAATCTGCCACAATTCTGAAAAGAGAAGAGTTCTGACCAGTATTTCGTCGGCCTTGTCGATGCTTCCCCGTATCAGAGCCACAACGTTGGTAACGATTTCGTTCAGAGAAACCGGTTCAACGACTTTTTTGCCCCGTCTCCCGAAAGCGAGCAGCTTCGAGGTAAGATCACCGGCTTTTTTGCCGCAGGTGATGATGTTCTGCAGAAACAGAATGTTTTCCGGGTCTTTTTCTTTGCGCAGCATCAGCGTTGAAAAACCCATAATGCCGCAGAGCATGTTGTTAAAATCATGGGCGATACCCGCAGCCAGATTGCCGATCGAATCCATTTTCTGGGCTTCGATGAGCTTTTCTTCTGATTTACGGCGAAACGAAATATCGCGGGCAACCGCAATAAAGTAGAATTCGTTTTCGAAACTGACCTTCTTCAGCTTGATTTCAAAGGGAATTTCTTCGCTTTTTCTGGTGACCAGATCGACCTCGACTGTCAGTTCGTCTTTTTCCGAGCGACCGGCGGCGGCGAAAAAGTCTTCGACCGGGCGACGGTGAGCTGGCACAATCAGGTCGATAAAGCTTTTACCGATGCCTTCTTCGGTTTGTTGAAAAAACATGTCGCGCCCGGTAATACCAGACTCGATGAGTCGTCCTTCGGGGAAACTGAGCATGAAAAAGCAGTCATTGCTCTGATCGAGAATGGCGCGAAACCGCTCGAGCTCTTTGAGCTTTTTCATCAGTTCAGGGTAGTAGCTTTTCTTGTGAGAACGCTCACCCAGACCGATGATTCTCGAACGCAGATCGTTTCTGTCGTTATCAGAGGGCTCGCTCATAGATACCTTTCAGATCATCAAGACTCAATTCTTTCGGGTTAGTCACCAGACAGGCATCTTTAAAGGCATTACCGGCAAGAACTTCGATGTCAGAAGCATTTACACCGAAGCTTGATAAAGTTCTGACGATCCCTGCGGCTTTCTTGAACTCGTTAATTGCATTGCAGATAGAATCGCGGTCAGTAAACGGGTTGCCAGAAATGCTGGCACCGAAAATCCGGCCAATCTGTCTGAATTTTTCAGGATTCGCGGCGAAATTGCAATAAATCACATGGTCAAGCAGAAGGGCGTTGGCTTCGCCGTGCGGGGCATCGACATAACCACCAAGACTGTGAGCCAGGGCATGCACAGCGCCAAGGCTTGCATTCGAAAAGGCAAGGCCGGCATAAAGACTGGCCAGCATCATCTGGCTGCGGAATTCAAGGTTATGCGGAAACTCAATTGCCTGCAGAAGACTCTGTTGAATAAGTCTGATGGCTTCGAGAGCATGCAGATCGGTTATCGGCGACGACGCATTCGAAACATAGGCTTCGATTGCGTGCACCAGGGCATCCATACCGGTGAAGCAGGTCAGATCACGACCCATGGTAACAGTTACCCGCGGATCGATCAGGGCAAGATCAGGCACAACCATTTTCGAAACGATCGCGATTTTTACCCGACGCCTGGTATCAGAAATTATGGCAAACTGAGAAACATCGGCAGAAGCGCCTGAGGTTGAGGGAATACAGATCAGGGGTGCGCAGGGCAGTGGCACCTCGTCTACGCCCTCATAATCGAGAATATGCCCGCCATTGGCAGCAACAATGCCGATGCCTTTGGCACAGTCGAGCGGGCTGCCGCCGCCTACCGCAATTATTGAGTTACAATTTTCTTTGATGAATACTTCGGCGCCGGCCATGACCTGCGCTTCACGTGGATTCGGGCTGACACCGGAAAAAACATGCCACGGAATACCCTCTTCTTTGAGACATTTTTCGACATCGGCAACCCAGCCTGCCGCTATCAAGCCCGGATCAGTGACAATCAAAGCCTTCTCTGCGCCAAGATTGGCGGCATAACGACCGATCAGATTGCGGGCATCGATACCAAAAATGAATTCGGGCGCAACAAATTTGCGTAATTCATGTACCTTCTGCATCAGCCGTCTCCTCTTCAGTTATTTATGACTGGCTGCCTTGAACCTTCTATTATCATTCTATCAGAACAACTGCATACGGGCAAACTTCAGCAGGATTAAAAAGTCGAAACGCCGTAGCGACGAAGTAAAACCAACCAGCACAGGCTTTACCAGCCTGATTGGCATTACACAGCCGTCACAAATCAGAAAGGCGCTGCTGAAAAGCCTCGAGAAACCTCGCCACATGCAGACCATCGACGAGGCCGTGATGCACCTGAATGGCGACCGGCAGCAGCAGTTTGCCGTCGTCTTCATAAGTTCTGCCGAAGGTCACTCTTGGCACAGAATCGCTTGAATTGAGGGCTTTTGCAAAAGTGAGCCCGGAAAAGCGATGCCAGGGGATGCTTGAATAATAAACCTGATCAGCCCGATAATCATTTTCGAGGCACATGCCGGTAGTGGCCATGACCTTGTCGACTCCAGCCGATGCGGCTCTGGAAAACTCGGCGAAATCATCGATGAATTCCATGAAGCAGCAGCCGAAGGTTTCATCGGGGCGCATTACCGTTGTTGACGCATGCACCCGGTCATAACACACCACCTCTTCGCCAATAATGCGCATTCTCAGCTCTTCAACCTGATTGAGAGCCTGAAGCGACCGGTGCAGATAACTTAAAAAAAACGACTGGCCCTTATGTTTGCTGTTCCAGTAGGTCTTGCCGCAGTCGAGCGCGGTCGTAATGCTCCAGTAAGGGTCGGCAAGACCGCAGAAATAATGGTAGTGCTCGCGTCTTTTCCAGGTTTTCAGATCGATTGTGTACATTGGGCTACTCTCGCGAAGTTATATTCGATTCTACTTCAATTCCCTGGCAATGGCAAAACTTCAGAAGCCTGAAACGGGCAGAAAGTCGTGTTAGAATTGTTTCATTAAGATTTTTACGGGAGTCGAACCATTTATGACAAGAATCGTGCTGTTCGCTTTTATGCTTGTGTGTTCACTGGTTGCCGGGGAAAATGCCGCGCCGGTCGTCAATCTCAAGAGCATGCGCGACCGCAACGAAGTTGAGAGCCTTATCAGCGGGGCAAAGGTCATGCCGCCGCAACGGCGCATCGAATTCATCTCAAAATATCTGCTCGGCCGCAAATATCACCCCGAAACCAGAACCCGCATAAAAAAACAGCATGCGCCAAAGGCGCCCAAAAAAGAGGCAACCAACGACAAACCTCTGCCGGTTGAGTTTTTAAGATCGAGTCTGACCTACCTCGACTGCATGACCTATGTCGAGCACGTTCTTGCCATGGCAGCCTGTCAAAAAGCGTCTTACAATGATTTTCTGCAACAACTCATCGACGTGATGTTCGATGCCGGTGGCAGGCCGCTGATGAACCATCACCGCAATCATTTCACGTCATACTGGGGCATAGTAAACGAACGCAAGGGCTATCTTACCGACATCGCCAGGCATCATCCGAAAGCCTTGAATCGCGGTCTCTATCTCAACCGGGTCGGCAACAATCGCACTTATTACATTGAAGATCGCTTCATGATTGCCGAAGAACCGCAATTGATGTGGTATTTTCCTGTTGCTGCAGTTCTCGACGGTTCGGCACCTCTTCAGTCAGGCGACATTGTAGCCATGGTCACCGACAAGGAAGGCCTCGACGTCACTCACATGGGTTTTTATATCGAGCAGAACCAGAAACGCTGGCTTCGTCATGCTTCTCTTAAACTCAACCGGGTCACCGACCAGGATCTTGCCGAATACCTGCGAGACGGCAAACACATCAAAGGCCTGATGGCATTTCGACCAGTATTGCAGGCGGCTGCACCGGCCACCTACCGATTCCGTAACCTTGCAGAATAACCTGCAGACTGTGGGGAAGCGTTCATGTTACAATTGCCATGAAATTCATACCATAAGACCCCCGGAGACTCAGATGCGCCATCTGCGCCACCTTTTTGAACAGAACCGTCGTTGGGCCGAAGAAATAAAAAAACAGAATCCTGATTTTTTTAAAGAACTTTCACGACAGCAGAACCCGGAATACCTCTGGATAGGTTGTTCAGACAGCCGGGTACCAGCCAATCAGATTATCGGGCTGCCGCCAGGAGCCATTTTCGTTCACCGCAATATTGCCAATGTTGTCGTTCATACCGATTTAAACTGTCTTTCGGTCATACAATACGCAATTGATGTGCTTAAAATCAAGCACATAATCGTCTGCGGCCATTATGGCTGTGGTGGCATCAGAGCCGCAATGGAAAACCGCGAGCATGGCCTGATCGATAACTGGCTGCGCCACATCAAAGATGTTTACCGCTATCACCAGGCAAGAATCGATGCCCTGCCGACCGAAGCCGAGCGCATCGGGCTTCTCTGTGAGCTGAATGTCGTCGAGCAGGTTTTCAACATCTGCCACACGACAATAGTTCAGAGTGCCTGGAAAAATGGCCGCAAACTCTCTGTTCACGGCTGGATATATAGTCTGGAAGACGGAATTATGCGTGACCTCGGAGTCTGCATATCAAAACCGGAAGAAATTTCCGACACACACCGCCTCAAAATCTGATTTCAGTCTAATCAAAATGCAGACGCTCCAGATTTCTGCAATTTTTTCTGAAACTTAAACTTTCGGGCTTTTTACAGGTATACTTAAAGAAATATCCTGTTCGCGGAGTTTAACTCATGAAAAAAAGTTTCAGTCGCCTGCTAAATACTGCCGCGCTTGCCATGTTTCTGGCTGCAGGCTTTTCGACCAATGCTGCCGCCCAGACAAACCAGCAGAACAATCCGTTTCAGGTAAACAATGTCTACATTTCTGCAGGTAAGAGCTTCGATATCAGCCAGCTCAACGCCAGCGCCACTATCGAACTCAGCGAAGAAGAGCAGAAGTTTCTCGATATGCAGCTTCTGCCCTACTATTACCCGGTCCTCAAAAGATGCGCCGAAGGCAAAGAGCCCTTTACCGGCAAAGACGGCGGTCTGACTGCGGCCAAAAATCTCTGCAAAAGCTTCTACCCGCAGGGTAAGGGGCACTATTCGCGCGACTTCGGCAACCCTGTCAGAATGCTCGACTGGGCAAAACGCTGGCATAAAGACGAAAAGATGGTAAAGATGGTCACCTCGACAAAGCGTGGCGACATTTTTCTGAACGGGCCCAAAGCCAAACAGGAAATCGACAAGAACTTCATCTGTCTGATGACCAAGGGCCCCTATTATCACGCAACAATGGTAGTAGACAGTGTGCCGCCGATCATCATCGAAGCGGTCGGCATCACCGCCAACAAATCAGACACGACCAGCGACAAGGTGCGTATGAGCACCTGGTATGAAGAAATGGGCGGCTGGTGCAACTATCGTCTTGTCAGGCCAACCCACGGGCTACCGGCGTCACAGGCCAATACCATCATCGAAAAGGCAATTGGCTACGCTGAAGCGCAGCTTGGCAAGCCTTACGATTACTCGTTTTCGAACAGCGATGGTGACCGCGCCTTTTACTGCAGCGAACTCGTCAGCAAAGCTTATTTTGACGGCGCCGGCTTCAAGGGTAACATCGCCCAGAAAGACCCTGAACGCGACAAGATCATCGTCGCCCTGCACTCGGTAATCGACGGTCTTGAACCCAAAAACAAATATCAGCTCGCTGACAAGGTGATGAACTTTGCGATTGCTTACAGCCACAGCCCAGATATCAACAAACTGCAGGAATTCATCATCAACGATCTGGTTCCTGACTGCAAAACTCTCGACCGGGCTTTTCCGGGCCCTGAAGGGCGCGCCAAGCTGAATAAGGTATTCAATAAAATCAAGAGCAATGAAGGTTTTAAAAGCTTTACCGCCGCCAACAAGTCATACGAAGACGACAAAAAAGCCGGAAAATTCAATGCCGGCTGGGGTATCGGCAAACTGCGCGAACTGAAAAGCAAGGCCAACGTCGGGCTCTCACTGCTGAAAGACATCGACAGGCTCGGCAAAGAAACCGGGGCCAGCCGCAAAGATCTGACCATGGTCGTCATGAAAATTTTCATACCCGTGTATCAGAACCTGGGCACTTTCGGTGAAGTTCTCGGCGGCATGGACAAAACCGATCAGGTCAACCTGCCAGAAGGCGTTAAAACCGTACTGAAAATCGTCGACTGGGGCGTCAGCAAACGCGAAAGCGTCAAGAACTGGCCGGTCATCGGCAGCACCCTCGCCAAACTCATGCCCGGTAACGGCGACGGCAAGATCTTTACCGATCTGACCAGCCCGAGCGACCTGGCCCAGGCCAGCCCCGGCTTTACCATCGACTACCCCTGAGATATCAGACGCAGATCAGATCCTCGCCGCCAGCCGCCGCGAAGTGCAGGCTTCGCGGGAATGACAGATTTCGCCACGACAAATAAGAACCCGGCAGTGCATCTGCCAGAATATTGTAAAAGCCCTTGACGACAACACCCCGCACTGATGCGGGGTGTTGTGTTTTGCGCAGCTGTTTTAACTTATTTGCGGCGGCCGATAAAAAGGCGTAACGGCAGGTGTATTCTTTGTTTCCATGAGGCTTCAGAATGGCTGCCACCCGTAAATTCGCGGTAAACAAGACCTTTAAAGGCCGGACATTTCTGTTTGACGGTTTCGGCGAGCTGGCGGCTGAAGCTTATCGCCTCTTCACCTTCACGGGTGCCCATGTCAGCCCAGATTTTGCCATGCCACGCTGCCAGATTGTTCTGCAGCAGCCATTCGATTATGCCGCCATTGGCCCACCAGATTGAAGGCGACATGGCGATGATCCCCGAAAATACTTCTGGCCGCGAAACTCCGATATAAAGTGATATCAGGCCACCAAGCGAAGAACCGCCGACGAAGGTATTGCGGCGATCTTTGAGGGTTCTGAAACTGCGGTCAACGAGCGGTTTAAGCTCTTCGACGAGAAAGCGCGCATACTTTTCCCCATTGCCGCCCTTGTGTTTCGGGTCGGGAAACGGTGTATATTCACTCATGCGATCAGCAGTGTTGCCGATACCGACAACGATAGCTTCATTGAGTTCGCCGCGGGCGATGCCTTCATCCATAGCCTCGTCAATGCCCCAGTCGACACCGCCAAAAGACGTGCCGGGGTCGAAAAGGTTACCGCCGTCGTGCATGTAGATAACGGGGTAACGACGGGCTGAACTGCCAGATTTGTCGTAGGAAGGCGGCAGCCAGACGATTACATCGCGCGCCGGTGCAAGAAATGCCGACTTCACCTGGCGAAGAATTTTATAGTTTCCGGTTATCTTTGGCGGCGGGTTTGCAGTGCCGCCTCCGGTCTGATCTGACCAGGCCTCTACCACAGCACGCTCGACCATTTTGTCGCCTTTGACCAGCAGACGGCGGTTCGGTCTTTCGAGGCCCTGCGCTGTCTTTTCGACCGTGTTGAAGCTGCCGCGGGTAAACTTGAATTCGAGCATCGTTCCATCAGGAATTTCGCCACGGAACTGGTGCAGCCCGGGGCCGGTTTCCTGCAGGGGTATACCGGCACCAGACCATTCGGAAAGAAGTTCGTGATTGCCGGTAATGCAGATCTTTTCGCCGTCGGGCGTAGCGACCGGAACATTGACCACAATAGCCAGTTCTGTTGCCGGAAGGGCCGAAGAAGACATGAACAGAACCGCAAGCGCCAGATTTTTAATCTTGTTTATCATAACGGGTTTCCTCACTCAAAAGTCACTGGGTTGCGTCAAGAATGAAGCTTTCAAGGCGTTTGAGCAGCTTCGCGGCGGTTTCGTCGCTGTCATGCACCACGCGATGTTTCAGCGCATCACGCAGCGGCTTGAGATTGCCTGAAACAGAGAGAATGAACGGGCGCCAGCGCTTCGAAAAGCTTTCGATTTTCGCAATGGCCATTTCAGCCCGCTGATATTCACCACCGCTGATTCCCTCGCAGACGATCTTCTGAACTTTATTTACCGCCATTCTGAAAATATTGGCCTGGTTTTTCTGCTGAGTTGAGTTCAGGCTGCCCTTCATGGCTTCGAGTGAATTGTGCAGCAATTCAGTATAATCGAGAAGACGGGTGAAATCTTCAATCTTTTCAGGGTTGAATACCCAGACAGTAGGATTATTGCGCAGAGTCACGAACCTGTCTGACCCGCCACGTTCTGACACCGAGACCAGAACGGCATATTTTCCGGCAATTTCGGGAGCGGGAATCTGGTTGAAGCGCAGCGACAAGCTTGATTTCGCTCCATTGCCCTGCAGGTTGGCGGTTTCAAGAATGAAACCATTGCGGAAAAATCTGATCTTTTCGTCTTCAGTGGTATTGCGATTGCCACGCAATACCTCGACTGCTCCGCGTCCAAGCCCTTCAACCTTCCAGCGGGCCGGGTATTCGACCTTGATCTGGTCAATGTCACGACCATTGGCAAAAATGTGCATTTCGCCCATAGAGATTGGCTCGCCGGCAAAAGGCAGGTCGGCAATCTGCATGAATGCGGCCGCATCGCTGAATTTTCCGAAATATTCGGCGAATTCTTCACGAAACATGCCGGCAATTTTTTTCGAATGCAGCACCATGATGTTTTCATCATTGGCCCGGTTGCCGTTAGTAGAAGCATTCTCGGAGCCGAGAACCACACGCGGATCTTTGCCGCTGGAATCGACCACAAAAACCTTGTGATGGAACTTGCCTTCATCCGGATAGATTCTGACAGGAATTCCGACTTCGGTCAGGTGCGAAAATTCGCCAAACGGGCCGGTACTGCGGTAGAGCATGCGATCGAAGATACCCTTGACATCGCAGCCTGCTTTGAATTTTTTGATCAGCAGATCACGAAGGTCGTCAGCGGTAAAGGCGAACTGCATAAAGAACACTTCTTTTTCGGCTTCAGAAATAGCCTCGGCAATTCGGGCATTCGGGTTGTCCTCGGGCGCGAAAAACACTTCGATACTGGTATCGTCGACTTTAACTATCTGGCGTTCGGCGTGGCGGGGCGAACCTGGCCCAAATGAACGGTCGAAAAACATTTCTTTAAATTCGGCTGAATAAATGGCGGCGAGTTCTTTCGACCTGACCTGAATGGCGTTGTTCGGGTTTTTGTAGCTGCAGGTATCGGTGAGGTTGAAGCTGCCTGTCCAGACAGTTTCGTCATCGCGAATGCCGAATTTGTTGTGCATCAGGCTGGAGCGGTTGTTGTCATCTACAATTTCAATGCCGGCGGCCAGAAGTCTGGCAATAAAAGGGTTGAGTTCAGGCTGGGCCGGCTGAGCGCCATTGCGACGTGCCGGAGATTTTATCGGGTGTGGAGTCAGAGCATCGACATCATCCTCGGTGGCAGGGTCAGGCGGCAGAAAATAGTAGTTGTTGTCGACGACCAGCTTAACGTCAACGCCGCGCTTCTTCGCGCGAATAAAGGCATCGACAACCGAGTCGAGACGAATTTCGAAAAAGGCTCCATGCAGAGTTTTCCGGGCGCCGTCGACGAATTTGATAAATTCAGTATCCAGACCGGTTTCGCCCTGTTTTGAAGGACCAAAACCGATTCTGATATTTGGCGAAACCTGAGTCATCGGCCTGGCCAGAACATCAGAAGGCGCAAAGCAGCCTGCAATCGCCAGTGAAAGGGCAAGAAAATATCTGCGCATAAAAGCCTCCACCCAAGAATACTGCCTGAGCTACTAATTATACTGACAGAGGAAAATTGCGCAATCCGCTTCCGTCATTCCCGCGAAGGGGCTTGTCGATTTAACCCCTGAAAATGGCTTTTTCAATGCGCCGCCCACCATGCAGTTCTCTCCAGATAAGAATCGCTTTGTATCGAAACATTAAAAATCTCAATAAATAGACAGACCCGAAGGCAGAAATCCAGTCCTGATTGTAAATCCAGGGCGTTTCAGTATAATCGCACCGGTTTTATCGTGGAATTCTGACAGCTACCATCGTCAGGTCGTCGAAAAAAGGGCCCGGAACGACGAAGCGGCGGTAATCTTCAAGCAGCGACGCGACGAACTGTCGTGCGTCGCAAGCGGCAAGCCGTTCGACGCAGCGCATCAGTTCAACCTCGCCAAACGACTCCCTGGCAGCGTTGCGGCCATCCCAGAGGCCGTCAGAATAAAACAGAAAGACATCGCCGGGCGCAAAAGTCAGACAGCTCTGCTCAAATTGCCGGTTAAAAGGCAGACCCACCGGGCCGCCATTCCCCTTGACTTCGCGCCAGGTCTTTTCTGCGGCAGAATAGTAAAGAATCGGGGCGTGCCCGGCGTCGACGAAAGTCATCAGCTGCCGTGACATGTCAAAGCTGGCATACATCATGGTGATGAATTTCTGTACCTGATTCAACCCGTTTTCCATCGCATACCTGAAAGAGTTCATTATTTTTTCCGGCTCAAGGGCACGAGTTTCGTCACACAACGAAAGCTGCCAGAGTACCCGCGCCAGCTGATTGCGGGCCCCAGCCCCGACCATGGCCGCATGCAGCCCTTTGCCCATGACATCGCCAACCACCAGATCAAAGCGATTGGCATTGAACCTGAAAAAATCGATAAAGTCACCGTCCACATCTTTTGACGGCACGGTAACCGCTGCAATATCGAGCCCGTTAACTTCAGATGGCACTTTTTCCATCAGCAGCGTGTTTTGAATTTCGCCGGCAATAACGAGTTCCTGCTGATGCGCTTCTTTTTCGAGCTGCTGCAGGCGGTATTGCCGGTAGGCTTCGTGCAGCGAGCGATTGAGCTGTTCGAGCGGGCAGGGCTTGGTAATAAAACGAAAAATATTGCCTTCGTTCACTGCCTTGGTGGCAATATGAAAGTCACCTTCGCCAGTCAGCATCATGCGCACGCTTTCTGGCGACAATGTAATAGTTCTGGCCAGAAAAGCGATGCCATCCATGCGTGGCATATTGAAATCGGCAACGATAACGGGAAACGGGCCATGCTGATCGATAGCCTGCAGGGCTTCTTCGCCACTCAGAGCGGTTACCAGCTCCCAGTCTTTGCGTAAGCCGCGGCTGTAAGAGTGAATGATATTGGGTTCATCGTCAACAAAAAGAACTTTTGGTTTCATCAGGATGCTTCCCTGCTGCTTTCATGGTAGAGAACTCCGGCACGCTTTTTCCAGCTGTCGAAAAGTTTTTTGACGTTTTCGTAGCCGGCGATACCCGGGTCGATGGTCGCTGTTTCACCGGCAGCCATGCATAAAAAGGCATTGGCCAGGTGAGTAGCAACCAGCACGGTCGATTTTTCGAATTTCAGCTGGCCGGGCCTATGGTGACAGGCAACGGCTTCTACTACGGGGTCAGGCAGGCCCCAGAGGCCGAGAAGATAAGCACCGATCTCTGCGTGCGAAGTACCAAAAGTTTTATACTCGGCTTCTGAAAATTCTTTTTCGGAATTGCCTGAAAGCGGCTGCAGCACCCGGCTGAAATAACGCGGATGATCGAGCAGCAGCAGCTTGCCGACGTCGTGCAGCATGCCGGCAAGAAAGGCGTCTTCCTGAACGCTGGGCGGCGAATTAAGATTGGTGGCGATTTCGCGGCTCAATCGTGCTGTCAGAGAACTGTGCAGCCAGAGCTTATCGAGCGACAGGCCAGGCATGATGATGTCGGGTGCCGCAAAAAAGAGCTTCACATAGCAGACAAGCGATTTGATGACGTTGATGCCGAGAAGAACCACTGCCGTCTGCGGGTTTGAAACCTGGCGCGGCAAGCCAAAAAACGCCGAATTAACCAGATGCAGCACCCTGCCGGTCATCGACACGTCGCGGGCAATGATTTCGCCAATCTCGCTGAGTGAGATCAATGGTGACTCAACCGCCCTTACCAGCTCATGATAAAGTTGCGGCAGGCTTGGCAGGTAGGGAATACCACCTATAATTTCAAGAAGTTCGCGACTGTTGAGCAGACGCCGCAGACTACCGGCCTTCTCGATCTGCTCGAGCAGCATCTCGCCTTTGCAGGGTTTGGCGAGAAAGCGATGGGCGGATTGTGTCGATCTGAGAATCACTTCGGATTCGCCATCTGGCTCGCTCGAAAGCACGATACGTATAACCTCGGGGTAAGCCATCTGCACGGCCTTGAGAAGATCTGAGCCGTCTTCAAGCTTCATGTTCAACTCTGAAACGACGACTTCAGGACGATACAGGGTAATCTTACCCATGGCTTCACGTGCTGAAACTGCAAAAAGTAAATTCCAGTCAGGCCTCAGAGCTCTGATCATGCGCCGATGCCCATCATGCACCTTCTGGTCAGGGTCGGCGAACAGAATACTGTATGCTTTCACGTTTCCTCCGCGGTTTTACAGATCTTTTTCATTGCGCCGGTGCGGCAGCAGAATGCTGAAAGTTACACCAAGCTGCGGCTTTGAAGCAACGCTGATCTGACCGCCGTGCGCCTCTTCAACAATCTTTCTGACAAGGCTCAGGCCAAGCCCGGTGCCTTCACCTGCGGGTTTAGTCGTAAAATTTGCTTCAAAGATTTTTGCAAGGTTTTCTGGCGGTATGCCGGGCCCGTCATCGGCAACCTCGATTGCGATACGATCACTGACCGCGCGGGTACTGATTTTGATGTTACCTCGACGGTAAGTGCCGGCGGCAATTTTCTCGCCAATAGCATGGGCAGAATTGACAACCAGGTTGAGCAGCATCTGATGCAGTTCGTCGCGTGATCCATAAATATATGGCAGGTCGCCGGCAAGGTCAAACTGCAGGTCTGCCAGGCGTTTCCATTCGTGTCGCGATATGGTACAGACCGTATCGATGCACTTATTTACATCGATCAGGGTAAATTCATGCAGCGAAGGGTGCGAAAAGTCTTTCAATGCCAGCACCAGCCGCGAGACCATGTCGATACCTTCGAGAGACTGTTTCAGGGCGTCGGCAAGTTCTGCCTGCAGATATTCTGGTTCGCTTTCGGATTCGATTTCGCCGAGTTCCTGCCAGTCGTGGGCAGAGGGCATAACCCCGGTTCTGACCGTTTCGAGCAGCTTTTTATAAATATTGTTCAGTCTGATCAGATCATTGAAAGAAGATTTCATGAAGGTCAGATTGTTTTCAAGATAATGCATCGGGGTGTTGATTTCGTGCGTAATGCCCGAAATCAGGGCCCCAAGCATCTCAAGCTTTTTCTCTTCTGCCCTGGCGTTAGTGTCAGAAACCGACGGTGCTGCCATCTGCGGGTGCTCAGCCATCATCAACCTCGATTACATGTTCTGCAAAAAATTCATCAGAGCTGATTATAACACGCATAAAGAATTACGTTTTTCTGCTTCTCCCATTGCAATCGCAGGCAATTTCCGGGTTTATACCGCGGAGTTTGCAGGCAGTAACCCTTTTGATAAGAAACATAAACACTTTTGTTATCCGTAAGCAAAAATTTTCGGCAGATATTGACGAATTTCCGGCACAGATTTGTCAATGCAGCATTTTCAACAAAGTAAACATTTGCCTGAATACTTATTATCAGCGACATAACGCCTGCTGCACTGCAAAATTCAAATTATGGCACACAAATTGCTCGATGCTGGCTCGCGCCGAAAAACCAGAGTTTTACGGCCGGCATTACTGGCAGTTCTATGGTCTGCAAAGACCCTGCCAGAGTAAATAAAGAGGTAAAGGTTCATGAAACGCAATTTTTCGAAAGTTCTCTGTCTGGTATTGATCTGTTCTTTTGTTTTTTCTTCACTGCCGCAGCTTTTTGCCGGCTATTACAGTCAGAATGATCTCATTAACGCCATTTATTCAGACCTTAACAGCGCCTGCAACATAGTTGCCAGCGGCCGGGCCTATACTGAAATACAGAATGCCAGACCATATCTGAAACATGCCCAGAGGCTTCTCAAGAAACAGGGCGTGTCACACTGCTTCGATCACCGTCTCGACCGCGTCATCGACAACGCCAAAATGGAAATTCTCTGGAACAACCGCCATGAAGCACTGCAGCGCATAAATCTGGCAATGCGCCTGGTAGAAAACTGCAACGCCAATGCCTGCTCTCAGAACAATCACCACAGAACCCCGCACCACAGAGGACACTCTGCAGGCAGAACCGCCGCCGGCGCAGTAATCGCCGCCCCAGTTGCTGTCGGCCTTGGCGCCCTGCTGGTAAATATCTTCAGAAATTTCAACTGGGGACAGGTAAGCGGCACATCAACCCGCGTCAGAATGCCCAACATACCCAGCTCGATTGTTCCTATTCGCTGAAACTGCCATTAGACCAACTCTGTAACTTACGCCTGCCTTTCTCAATAATTGCCGACCAGAGATCTTTCTCCGGTTGGCAATTGTTTTCGAGGTAGGCTTTAACCAGCATAGACATTGCAAATTTCTCTCTGTCGGCTGATGCAAGGCCGGCCGGGGCTATTGCCAGTTGCGCCGCGAAGTCGGCTTCGCTGGCATCGATAAGGCCGAGAAGCCTTTTTGAGTGTTTGAACAAGCCATCTGAGCCAGCAAACACAAGAATTTCAATTATTCTGTCTTCTTTGCCGGCCGGGGCCGACGGAACTGACGGCAGTTCAATCGCGGATTTTGCGCCGCCATCGTTGCCAGCACCCGAAGGAGGCGGGCGTCTACTCATCAGAGAGAAGCCTCTGCCGGAATCTTCATTAAGACTGCGCAGAATCGCCGGCGCCGGTGAAATACTGGCCGCAAAAGAATCAGCGAGATAAGTACAGCAGCGCGAAATGATGCCACTGCCGGCAACGCTGCCCATAAAATCCCGGGCAGCCGGAACCATAACCGGAACACGCCGCAGTTCAACCCTGCCATCATTCTTTTCGCTCCCGACGCGTTCTTCTACGCCTACAAGACTGGTTTTTGCGCAGATTATTCCGTATTCTTTCGAAAGCTCGATCATTTCAGAATCGGCATTTTTTGTTTTTTTGCGACCCTGATTACTGCCAGAACCGATTTTATTCTCACCATTCTCGAGAATTTCAATACGCTTCTGTGCCCACCACAGAGCCGGAACACTGCCGACCGACAAACGCGGAGATTCGGCGGTAAAAGCCAGCTTCTTTGCGCCGCACATTGCCGACAATGCCACCTTAAGCTTATCAGGCAATGCTTTTCCAGGTTCTGCCCTCGCAGCCAGACGAATCACTTCGCCAGAAAACAACCTGTTGAAAACCGCTGGCACAGCCTCCAGTCCGCTGCATTCCCAGGCGGCCTCAATTTCTGAAAGGATCGGTGCCGACAACCGTTTAAACTGGCGCAGAACTTTTGGTTCAATACGTTCGCCCGGAAAAACAAACTCAGCGGCACCGCCACTGCGGTCAGCAACCCCGCGCACCAGCGATTCACTCGCACCATTGCCGATACCGAAAGAAAAGACGCGGCATTTCCCTCTGCTGCTGACAGCAAAATCAATGACTTCCTTTTCGTTGCCAACTTCACCGTCGGTAAACAGCATCAGGCTGGCAAACTCTGTCTGAAGGCCCTGAACCGCAGCCTGCATGGCCGGCAGAATTTCAGTGCCGCCCATATCAGCGCCGATACACGAAATAAGACGGGTAGCTTCTTCGAGTGTCTGGTCATTCAACACCTGTGGCTTTTTGAAAAGACGTCGATGATTGCTGCCGAAACAGACGATTTGAAAATAATCACCCTCATTCAACGATCTCACACACAGCTGCAGTGCGTTAACCGCCTCTCTGATCGAGTCACCCTGCATCGAACCGGAGCAGTCAACGACGAAAACCACTTCTTTAGGCGCTGTCGATTCTTCGGCCTCAATTTCGGGAAAAAGTTCGACAAGAAAATGCTCGCGACCCTTAAAAACGCAGCGAGTGATACCGGGCTGAATTTTTTCGACAAGCGAAAAATTGACGACAATGTCTTTATCTGGCATTACCGAAGCCTGAGAAAGATTGATATCAGCCTCATTCCGGCCAAACTCAACCCTGATCGGGTGACTGGGCGATTCTACCGTTCGCAACGCTGAATTCTGAATTATCTTGAGGTTAAAACTGAAACCATACGGAACCCTTGCGGCATAATCGGGTGAGATTCTCTCCCATTCCGAGATTTCGGCAGCGCTCGCCGCCGGAAAATACCTGGGCACAATCACTACCGGAAAAGAAACTCTTGCCGAATCGGCCTGAGCTTCGAGCAGTTGAAACATACTGAGCTGAATTTCGACCTGCTGCCCTGGCAGAAGATTGCCAAGACTCATGACAAAAAGGTCGGGGCGTTCCTGGTCGAGCAGAAAGGCGCCATTGCCTTCGCTTATCGCTTCGTCGTATCGTTCGAATGCCTTTTCACGTTCTTCGGTGACCGCAGTGACAATACGATCTCCGGTGATTATTTTGAGAGAACTGAGCGTGGCCCCCGCGGGCAATGGAAAGGAGAATACCGCCTCGATCGCTTTTTTTTCATTATTGGTAAAGCGCTGAATCACCTGCCAGCTCACCGAAAGGCCATCAACCACGCCTTTTACAGCCACTGCCTGTAATGGAACAAGCCTGTCGTTAGTTTTGTCGTGCAATGAACAATAAACGTTACTCATCAGAAACCTCTCTCTGGGTTGAATTTGCGCCAAACAGCTGATAAACGAATTTTTGCAGTTTTCTGACTCTGGCTGGAGTCACCGGGTAAACGCCGCCCTGGACATTCAATTCAATACCCGGGCAGACCTCGATGCGCACCCAGGTGGTCGGCAAAGGGTAAGCAGTCTCTTCAGGCTGATTCTGAAAGTGCAACTGCCCGGCGACTTCTTCGAGGCTGAGATTATTTTCTTTGAGAGTCTTTATGCGCAGCAGATCACGCAGATGCTCTTCTGTGTAATAATGGCCACGGCCAGCCCCCAGCGGCGGCTGCAGCAGACCATTCTGAACGTAGAATCTGATGGTTCGGCGGCTGACGCCGCTCAACTCGGCGAGCTGCCCGATATTTATCTTTTTTTCTTCCATAACCAGAATATAATCATTTTTTAGACACCTGTCAATTAAACACTTACTGTCTTATTAATTTCACACATGGTCATGGTGTAATTGCACAAAAAACCTTATAATTCAAAGTAGAGTAAAGACATATTCGTCGAGGAGTCATTGATAACAGCTGTCTACCGAATCTGCATAATAAACTTTAGCCAGACAAGGTACAATGAAAATCCTGGAATCATTCAAGGCACGGGTGTTTTTTTTGACAACAGCGCTGGTACTCATAACCGCGCTGTCAATTTCTGTATTTCAGCAGATTCAGGTTGAGCGCCACACTGTTGAACTTGAACTTCACAATGCGCGAAGCATGCTGCAGCTGGCAGCAGCCCAGATCGAAAACCAGTATGACAGTTACATTTTTCATCGTGAATCACTGACAAATGAACGCAAGCAGAATCTGCAGAACATCATCGAAATTACCTGTCGCATGGCTGATAGTTATCAGCAGCAGATCGTCAATGGTCAGCTCGACGAAACCACCGCTCAGCAACGCTTTCTGCACAGAATCAGGCATTTTCGCTATGCCGGCGGTGCTGGCTATCTCTGGGTAAACACGGCAGAAAAACCGCACCCCACAGTCATCGCCCACCCGGCAATGCCAGAAATTGAGGGTCAGAGAATGGACAGCGGCGACCCTTTGTTCAACAACGCCCTGGGTCGCAAAGAAAACCTCTTCAAGGCCTTTGTCGATGTCTGCGACAAAAACGGCGAAGGAGTTGTCGATTACCTCTGGCCCAAACCAAACGCCTCAGGCACTACTGAACCCAGCGCCAAGCTTTCATATGTGAGACTTTTCAAACCATGGAACTGGATTATCGGCGCCGGCATGTACATGGATGATATCGAAACAGACAGTCAGCTGCGCATCAAAGCTATAATCAAAGAGCTTAAAAAAGCTTTCAGCAAAGTCAGAATTTCTGAGAACAGTTATCTTTTTCTTTTCGATTCCAGCTTAAATATGCTCGTCCACCCTGATTACGAAGGCAAAGGCCCGGAAGGCTTTCAAAACCCCGAGCATGAAAAAGCGATTCTTGGTCAGCTGATGCAGATAGCAGATCAGCCGGACAGGCTGCTCTCATACAGATGGCAGAAGCCTGGCAGTGACAAGAACACGCTCTTTGAGAAAAAGGCCTATGTCTTTCATTTCAAACCGCTCGACTGGTATGTCGCTGCATCTGTCTACACCGACGAACTGATGAGCCCGCTCTATCGCCTGCGCTGGAAAATTCTGCTGATACTCACCCTGCTTCTCTCCCTTTCATCATTTTTCGCATCCAGACTTGCCAACAGTCTCAGCCGGCCATTGCAGGAGCTTGCGGCAGCGGCAGCACGCATCGAATCTGAAGGAATCGGCGCGATTGAGCTTCCCCAGAGCAGAATTAAAGAAATAAACAAGCTCGGGCGCTGTCTGAATTCGATGGTAACCTCGATTAAATGTGCAATTGAAGACCGGGATCAGCTGTTTGAAGAAATTAAAAGCGAAGAAGAAAAGCACCGCACAACCCTCAATTCCATCGTTGATGCAGTAATTTCGACCGATACAAAGGGCGCAATCAAAAGCATGAATCCTGCTGCCGAAGAAATTACCGGCTGGAAGCAGGAAGACGCCATGAACCGTGACATAAGCGAAGTTTATCAGGTCAACCCTGGCTCGACCCTCGAAAGATGCAAGTCGGCAGTGCAAAAAGCGGTGCAGAACACCAGACATTTTCGCACTTCAGAAGACATAATACTTATCAATAAAAATGGCGATGAGCATCACATTGCCGAACAGGCCTCTCTGATTCACGATGAAAATGGCAATCTGAAAGGCATGGTTGTCGTCTTCAGAAACATAACCGAAGAATACCTGGTTCACCAGAAACTGAAGGAAGCGGAATGGAAGTTCAACGCCCTCTTTGAAAACGGGCCTCTTGGGGTCGCCTACCACCGTATGCTTTATGACGAGCAGGATAACCCGATTGATTACTATTTCATCGATGCAAATAAAAATTACATGAGCCTGACCGGCGTCGATCCTCGCGGCAAGACTGTTAAACAGGCATTCCCGGGCATAGAAAACGACCCGTTCGACTGGATCGGGAACTTTGGGCGGGTTGTCAAAACCGGCAAACCCTTCAGATTCAGGCAGCATCTGCCGGTTAACAACCGCTGGTATGAAGGGCTTACATTTCAATACAAGCCAGATCATTTTGTTACGGCTTTTTTCGAAATTACCGAACAACGCAAACTTGAGCAACAGCTGCAGCAGGCGCAGAAAATGGATGCGATCGGCAAACTCGCCGGCGGCATTGCCCATGATTTTAACAACGTTCTTGGTGGAATCATGGGCGCAGCCGAGCTTCTATCTCTGGAAACCGGCGATAATCCAAGGCATAAAAAGTTTTTGAGTATAATTCTCGACTCCTCCCACCGGGCCACCGAATTGATAAAGAAACTGCTGGCGTTTGGCCGCCAGAAACCGCTCAATACAGTCCCGGCAAACGTGCACAATGCAGTGCATGAGGCCATAGCACTGCTCGAGTGCAGTATCGATAAAAAAGTCAAAATCGAGCAGAACCTGCAGGCTCAGAATTATGTAGTCAACGGCGATCTTTCGCAACTGCAGACCGTTTTTATCAACCTCGGCATAAATGCCAGCCATGCAATGCCTGACGGCGGCACGCTGTCATTCAGCAGTTCGTGTATTCAGCTTGACGAGATCGCCGCCCATGCGCACGAGCTCGATCCCGGCCCTTACATAAAAGTTCAGGTAAGCGATACCGGCGTCGGTATAAGTCCCGAAAATATTTCGCGCATTTTCGAACCTTTCTTTACCACCAAGCCCTCAGGCAAAGGGACCGGTCTTGGGCTGGCCGTAAGTTTCGGCATAATCAGACAGCACCTCGGCGCAATTTCTGTTTACAGCGAACCAGGTAATGGCGCGGTTTTCAACATTCTCCTGCCACTGTCGAATCTTGAATGCCATGAAGAAGACAAAACTGAAGCCCCACACCATGGCAAGGGCAGCGTTCTCGTCATCGATGACGAAAAAGTCATCAGGGAAACCGCAACCGGCATTCTCAAGCACTTCGGCTACGATGTCATCCCGGCAGCATCAGCAACAGAAGGCATCGAAGCTTTCAAAGCCAATCAACAGGACATCAGGCTGGTGCTGCTGGACATGATCATGCCCGAAGTGAACGGCCGCGAATGTTTTGAACAGCTGAAAAGTATCTGCCCTGACGTTAAGGTGGTTCTTGCCTCAGGCTTTTCAAAAGAAGAAGACATAGAACAGATGAAGGAAAAGGGCCTGTGCGGATTTATTCATAAGCCCTACAGCCTGCGCGAACTCAGCTGCCTGCTCAACAGTATTTTTACCTGACCGGGGCTCGCGGCATCAGCCGGCAAAAAAACGCAGCAAACGGCGCAGCCAGCCATCTGGTTTAAGCCTGACGCTGTTTTCGACTCTCTGATAATTCATATTTTCGTCGAGCAGACCGAAGCCTTTCCAGCTTTCAGGCAGGCCGTGAAAATCGGTTCCGGCAATAGATGCATGAAACCAGCGATGATGATGCCCAAAAAACCAGCGACAGGGTCTGAAATGCGCTACAAGTTCCTGACTGCGGGCGAATCCGGGGGTTCCATAAAATTCAAACCCCGGAGTACCCGGAACACCAATACCAGCAGGACAATCATGGGTAACAATCATGTCGACCGTATCTGACGGATTGCGCAGACACAGGTCAATGTCATGATCAAGAATTTCAGAACCGCAGGGCGAATTAAGCGCATCCATATAGCAGGCGCCACCAAGCGACAGAAAGCGCCGGCCGCAGATTTCAGTCACCCGGCCGCGCGGCAGCCAGGTAAAGAATTCGCGATATTCTTCGGTCAGCGATTCAAAACAGGAGAATTCTTCGTGGTTACCGTCGACAAAATATACCGGCCGCATAAAACGCTGCTTCGCATCGACAAAAAAACGCCGCAGCGTATCGACGAAAATGCCCATGTCGCCCAGCACGATGACGGCATCGACATGACACCCGCAATGGGTTTCAGCGTGCATGATCTGCTCATTGATCACCTGAAACTGCCCATGCACGTCACCAATTATCAGTAGCATCGCTTATTCCTGTCAGTTGCTCATCATGCCGGTAAAATCGTAACTGAGACGCACCTGAAAGTTCTTGATCTGCACAAATATTTCTTTGAGAATTTTCTGATCGATCGAGGTCAGCAGATCGGGGCTGACGAAATTGTCAGGTGACAGCCCCTGATCGATCGAAACGGCCTGTTTGTCGAGTCTGATACGCATCAGGTAACTCAGCGCAATTTTCAGCTCATAATAACTCTGATCAGAAAAAACGCCGGCTTCGCGCAGGGCCTTCAGCCGCTCATGTGTATTGCGTTCCTTCAGGCCATGTTTCAGGGCATAGATGCGGGCAAAATCGACCACCAGATTCATAACCGACTTGATGTCGAGCACATCGGTTTTATGCCTTTTGTTTTCGACAATAAAATTGCCGAAAACTCCGATCGGAGGCTCATACTGCAGAATATTTCTCGCCAGCAGGAAAAAGAATCGCGGGTTGGCGGCAAGCTCGGCTTCGAGGTGCTGCTGCAGCTGATCGATAAGCACAGCATAGCCTTCAGACCTCGCAGAAGGTGTGACAACCGGGCGAAAATCGAAAAAAATCTTTGTCTGCAGCAGGTCTTCTGCCTCAAGCGCTGTTATCCAGCCAGAAAAAAGTTCCTGCCATTTTTTCAGTGGCTGGCACCAGGCCGGGTTCATCGCCATTATTTTGCCTTCGCAATATGCGTAACCGCAGCGATTGAGAAGATTGCAGACTTCTTCACCCAGGGCCATGAAATAAGATGCGGCACGCTCTTCTTCGCCTGAAGCCGGATCGGCGTAAAGAATGGCGTTGTCCTGGTCGGTGCACAGTGTCTGCTCGCGCCGACCCTGACTGCCGAGAACAAGAAAACAGAACTCGACCGGCGGCCGCCCAAGCCTGCTGACAGCAAGCTCTATCGCCCGTATCATCGTCATATCGGCAAAATCGGTGATCAGGCGGTTAACCTGACTGACAGCCGTTTTATTGTTGATGAGAATACGCGCCAGTTCAGGCAGAATTCCGGCACTTCTGGCCAGATTGTCGTTATCAGGTGCCGCCTGAATCTGCCGCAGTGCCACCGTTGGTGAATACCGCTGCAGCGAAATGAAGCTGCGGTAGTTCATCATTCGCAGTTCACCAGCGGCATTGCGAAAGAATACCGGCCGATAGCCATTCTTTTCATACTGCAGAAAAACATCGAAAAGCAGACAATCTTCGTCAACGATTATCGCAGACTCAAGCTGCCCGGTCAGCGTGGTTGTCGGCGCCGCAGACCCGGCAGTGAAAAGCTGCCTGAGAAATGCCGAAAGCATCAGCACGCCCTTAACCGAACCGGCATCGTTGCCAATCAGCACGGCGGTAACCGCATCGTTTTCAAAATGCCGGCCAATTTCTTCGAGAGAAGCGGTTTCAGGGCAGATAACCGCCGGTAACGTGTCCATGTCGGTTACCCGTTGATGAAAATACAGCAGACTCTGCTGCAGCTCTTCGAGAAGGCGATCCTGCCTGATTACTCTCTCCTGCTGCGAAGTAAGCTCAGAGGCGATCATGAGAAAGCCGGGCATGTCGCCCTGCGGAATACTCGACAGCGAAATCATCACATGGTGTCTGACCCCGTTTTTGCCAATAAGATACGATTCATACTGAATCGGGCTCAGCTCACCGCTCATCATCGCAATCGGAAAAGATCGCCCTTTCTCGATTTCGGCGACTGACATCTCGACCACCTGCGAAATATCGAGACGGGCAAACTCTTCGGCACTGTAACCGAGCAGGCCAAGCATACTGCAGTTGGCAAAAAGTTTCTGACCGCCAAGCGACATGATCATGTACTCACCCGCAGACTCGACAAGCAGGCGGTATTTCTCTTCGCTCGCCCGCAGACTGGCTTCGGCCCGTTCCCGCTGCTTTTCGGTCTGGTAGCTGCCGGCGACGAGAAAGGCCAGCAATGCCGAGGCCAGCACGAGAATCAGGGTCGAAATGACAAGCAGGTAGTTTCTGATCGAGGCGATTTCCTGGCGCACGTCGTTGAGGTAGACACCGGTGCCGATTATCCAGCCCCATGGTTCGAAGCCTTTAACATACGACAGTTTTGGCGAAATTCTTGTGGCGTCGTCTTTCCACTGCCAGAGATATTCAACATAGCCGGCACCGCTGCGCTTTACCAGATCGACGAATTTAACAAAAATGCGATTTCCCGATGAATCCTCGATTGCTGAAAGATCTTTGCCGTTGAGGTCGGTGCGGTAGGGGTGAATGATCATGCGCGGCTGCATGTCGTTGATCCAGAAGTAATCTTTCATGCCCTGCCCGTAATGCAGGTTTCTCACCGACTCGATCGCCAGCTTCTGAGCCTGTTCGCGGGTCATCACGCCGGTGCGCTCATCATGCTCGAAGTTGGCGAGAATGTTCCAGGCTGAGTTGGTCAACTCTCTGATCATCTCGCGCTTCTGGTCGAGAACGCTCTTTTCAAGCGCCGGCAGTGTAAAAAAGAAAATAGCCCAGACGAACAGAAGAATCGTCAGAAAGGTCGGCAGAATGCTGCGAAAGATAAAATTCTTCATTATCAGGTCCTGTGAAAAGGCAGTAACCCTGTTGTCAGGGTTACTGCCGACTGTATCAGGCTGTAGCTTCCTTTTTGCTGCCGGTAAGCAGCGAAACAACGACCAGGGCGACGAAGCTCAACGGAATCGAGAATACGCCAGGGTTATCGATCGGAACCGGGGCAGTGGCAGCGTCGAGACCATAGAGCTTGTACATGCTTGGTGAAAGCAGAATCAGACCCATGGCTGAAATAACGCCGGTCACGATCGAAGCGATAATGCCTTCAGCGGTGGTGCGTTTCCAGAACAGCAGCATGATGATCGAGGGCAGATTGGCCGACGCGGCAACTGAGAAGGCCCAGCCTACGAGAAATGAGACGTTCATGCCTTCAAAGATGATGCCCAGGAAAATGCTGACGATACCGATTGCAAAGGCCGAGATCTTGCCGGCCCTGACCTTGCGTTCTTCTGAAAGATTCATGCCGAGATATCTGTCCATCAGATCGTGGGCAACTGCACCTGAAGCAGCGACAATCAGGCCGCTGACCGTGCCGAGAACAGTTGCAAAGGCAATTGCCGAAATCATCGCGAACAGAAAAGTACCGAACGCCTTGGCCAGAAGCGGCGCCGACATGTTGTTATCGGCCAGATTGATGGTGCCATTGACCATGGCACCAAGACCCATATACAGAGTCAGAACGTAGAAGGCGCCGATGGCGGCAATGGCGATAATCGTCGATTTGCGCGCGGCCGCCGGGCTCGGAACCGTATAATAGCGAATGAGAATGTGAGGCAGCGAGGCGGTGCCAAGAAACAGGGCAAGCATCAGCGAAACAAAATCAAGTTTCTGCAGAAAACTGCCTTCAACCTTGAATTTAAGGCCTGGGCGCAAAATGCGGTTACCAGGTATCAAAGTCGAAACATAAACTGAGACGGAATCAAGGTCTTCAGCAAATTTAACCGATTTCCAGGTTTTGACTTTCGACTCGGGATGACCGATCACTGAAAGAAATTCTGCCGGGCCAACTGCTGGAATTCTGGCTTCTTCACCGGTTTTGCCTCTGATGACTTCGAGATTGCCGATCTGCCTGAGAGTGTTCTCAGCCGAAGCGGCCGCGCCGTTGATTATTTTTGTGCCATCTGCTTTCTGAATCACCCATTGGGTTTCACGGAGTATGAACTGTCCTGGTGCCGAGCCAGCTTCACGGTTCCACCAGCTGATTTTGCCATCTTTCAGCAGCTTGATCAGGGTCAGGCCGTCAATTTCGCGCTGACCGGCAACCTGAAATGAGGCATCGCTGAGCTGCAGACTGCCGTTCGCTTCAGAAGCATCGAGCGACCGGTATTGATAGAAGGGCTTTTTCCCACCCTGATCGGGCGTAGTCGTCAGGCCCTGTTTCAGGGTTACAACTACCGAATCAGCGAGAATATTATCAACAGACCGCCCTTGAGAAACTGCACGTAGGTAGTCGAGGTCATACCGGCAGTGGCGACAATGGTGATAACGATAATGCCGACGAGAATTACCCCGATATAGTGCGGAAAACCAAGCAGCGGCGTAATGAGAACACCAGCGCCGACCATCTGCGGAATCAGGTAAAAAAGTGAAACTATAATTGTGCTGATTGCGGCGGCGAGCTGGATACCCTTCGAGTTGAATTTGGCGTCGAGGGCATCGGTAAAGGTGTATTTGCCAAGGCGCTTCATCGGCTCGGCCACGACGAACAGCGCGACAATCCAGCCGGACAGATAGCCGATCGAGTAGAGAAACCCGTCATAACCGGCTGTAGCGATCATGCCGCAGATACCAAGAAACGAAGCGGCTGAAAGATAGTCACCGGCAAAGGCGATGCCGTTGACAAACCAGTGAATGCTGCCGCCGGCAGCATAGTAACCGGCGGCCGACTTTGCCTGGCGGGCAAAATAGAACGAAAGGCCAAGAACCAGACCAACAAAGGCGGCAAATAAGATTACAGGCATTATTTCCATGTCATTCACCCGCCTTTTCGCCGCCGGAAGTCATCAAAGCAGCTTCTTTGGCATTGCAGGCCTGATTGTAGATCAGGGCCATTATCAGGGCCAGAAAGATCAGGCCAAAACCGTAGACTACGGCCAGATTCAGGCCCCAGAATACTTCTTTTTCCATGGCCAGAGGGCTGATGACGTTAATACCGATAAAACCGGCATAAACAAGCGCGTAAACGACAAACATTTTGACCCCTAGCAGGGTCTTGAACGAGGCAGCCGGGTCTTTGCCGCTTTGTGCGGCAGGTTCGTGAAACATGATTCCCCTGGGGCTTTTATTATGCCCTCTATAGTTTGGCGAACAGCAATATCCCTGTTAAACCTGCATGCAGGCTTAATCCGTGCACAATGGCAAAAAACATTCCTCAAGGCTTATAAAACTTTATAAAAGCATACTAACTTATCAGCGAAATATTC
>JAKQKW010000309.1 GCA_029560455.1 Candidatus Rifleibacteriota bacterium | reverse complement strand
CTTCACTCAAGCTTTTCGATACTTTCCCGAGAAAATAAAAACATGGAGACTGTTATGCCGAATAGACTTTCAGCCCTGATTGTATTTCTGTTACTGATCAGCTCATCTCTGTATGCCGGGCTTTTCGAGCAGATGAATGCCCAGAATCCGGCTGATTTTTCGGCATATTACAAATCAATCGGGGAATGGGGTGGCCAGATCGTTCTGCCACCGCTGGCAAAACGCCTGCCCGGGGGGTCTGTTCCATTTCTCGTGTTTTCAAGTCCGCAAAAGGAATTGATCGGTCGTTTTGTGAAACTCGCCTGGAACCGCTCAGATAAAGACGAAAACTGGTTCGATGAGCTCTCAGTAGATGTCAACTTCGACCCGGCGACCCAGGCTTTCGGTGAGCGCGCCGGTTGCCGTTTCCCGACTATTCTCGATGGCTGGCAGAAGGTCAGCCCGCTCGAATCACTCGCCGCCAACCGCAGCGAAGGCACGATCGAAGTGGTTCTGAAAAATGCGACCTATCGCGATGGCACTTTGTATATTTCTCAGGAACCGGTTCAGGTTAATGGCTCGCACGTCTGTCTGGCCCGTTTCAAAGGCAAAGCCGAAGGCAATCTGCGAACCATCGTTCACTACAACCCGGCAACCCGCAAATTTGACGGACCCGAAGAAGTGGTCACGATCATGCCACGCAAACCAAGACCCAACGAAGATGCTCCCAACACATCTCTCGAAAAGATTGAAGACACTGGCATGAACAGTGGCGGCTGGTATCTTTATGGCAAGAAAATGAAAAAGAGTTTTCTGGTCAAATCTATCGAACCCAGGCTGCCGCTGCTGTTGAGCCCGACCACCTGCCTCGATCAACCCAATGACATCAAAGCTTTCGCGAAAACCGGTGTTTTTGCAGATCTTAAGCCCGGATTGTTTCGCAAAACCTACAGTGCCAGAAGCCAGACAGCAGGCATTGCAAAAGAGTGGCCGGTCGGCAGCCGCCACCTGCTCATTCACCTGTTCGGATGGCG
>JAKQKW010000308.1 GCA_029560455.1 Candidatus Rifleibacteriota bacterium | reverse complement strand
TGAAAGCCTTCTTTCCGGCATTCTCAAAAGACCCATGGCCACTGGTTTTTGAAGTCGGCACACTTACCGATAGAGTTCAGAACAGCCTCACCATCTTCCGGCAGACCGTTAAAATGTTTCCGTTGCGGCTGAAGAAAGACCAGATAGAAAGCATTCTGAAAGCCGGCATCGAGCAGTCGCTGATCGACCGTAGTCGCGACTATTACCATGTTCTCGGCAACAACTGTGTAGTCGGAGCCTATAAAATACTAATGAAAGGGCTCGGAGAACAATTTTTTAAAGATTTCTGGGCCCTGCCCGATAAAATCGTCAGCCACAATGTCTCATTGCCGAAATTTTCGCCGGGCTACCTTTCAAAGAAAGGCCTCAATGCCGGAGAACGGGTAGTTCTAAATGCAGAACACCGGGTGGTGAAAATTCCGACAAGCATGGGCGTTCAGACAATCGATCTGACGAAGCTTCCTGGTTACGGCCGGGCTCCGTCGCAACTGATTCCGCTGGTAGTTCAGCTGGAGAATTTTATCAGACTGAGAACGGCCGAAGTCGATCTTGCGAGACTCAACGACCTGCTCAGCCCGGCTAATGAAGACTTTTTCAGAGTTCTCAAAGCCAGACAGAAAGTTTCTGACGAAATTGGCGACTCGATCGAAACCATTGTGCAGCTGGTCAGAAAATCGCCCGAAAGCTGCCTGAAGTTTTACATTGAAGGTATCAGACAGCATAAACTGAACCGCGACGAACGCTACGCTCCACTGAACAAGGCGCTTTTCCTGATTGTGCAGTTCGAACTCAATCACACCCGCCAGGAACAAAAGCCGGAATACGTAGCTTCACTCAAGCTTTTCGATACTTTCCCGAGAAAATAAAAACATGGAGACTGTTATGCCGAATAGACTTTCAGCCCTGATTGTATTTCTGTTACTGATCAGCTCATCTCTGTATGCCGGGCTTTTCGAGCAGATGAACGCCCAGAATCCGGCTGATTTTTCGGCATATTACAAATCAATCGGGGAATGGGGCGGCCAGATCGTTCTGCCACCGCTGGCAAAACGCCTGCCGGGCGGTTCGGTTCCCATGCTGGTTTTCTCAAGCCCGCACCGCGAACTGGTCGGCCGCTTCGTCAAACTTGCCTGGAACCGCTCAGATAAAGACGAAAACTGGTTCGATGAGCTCTCAGTAGATGTCAACTTCGACCCGGCGACCCAGGCTTTCGGTGAGCGCGCCGGTTGCCGTTTCCCGACCATTCTCGATGGCTGGCAGAAGGTCAGTCCGCTTGAATCACTCGCCGCCAACCGAAGCGAAGGCACTATCGAAGTGGTTCTGAAAAATGCGACCTATCGCGATGGCACCCTGTATATCTCTCAGGAACCGGTTCAGGTTAATGGCTCGCACGTCTGCCTTGCCCGATTTAAAGGCAAAGCAGAAGGCAATTTAAGAACCATCGTTCACTACAACCCGGTAACCCGCAAATTTGACGGCCCCGAAGAAGTGGTCACGATCATGCCGCGCAAACCAAGACCCAACGAAGATGCTCCCAACACATCTGTCGAAAAGATTGAAGACACTGGCATGAACAATGGCGGCTGGTATCTTTATGGCAAGAAAATGAAAAAGAGTTTTCTGGTCAAATCTATCGAACCCAGGCTGCCGCTGCTGTTGAGCCCGACCACCTGCCTCGATCAACCCAATGACATCAAAGATTTCGCGAAAACCGGTGTTTTTGCAGATCTTAAGCCCGGATTGTTTCGCAAAACCTACAGTGCCAGAAGCCAGACAGCAGGCATTGCAAAAGAGTGGCCGGTCGGCAGCCGCCACCTGCTCATTCACCTGTTCGGATGGCG
>JAKQKW010000199.1 GCA_029560455.1 Candidatus Rifleibacteriota bacterium | reverse complement strand
ACGAAGAAGCCTTTTTCGACGGCGGCGAAGTAACCACCGGTTTCGGCCATTTCTTCGAGGAAGCAGATCGCGCGTTCTTTGATATCGCGAACCATTTCGCCGAGCGGGCCGTCTCTGTCGAGCTTGACCAGCTGTTTGAAACCGTCGAGGGCGACGAGAGTCTGCTTGGCGGTTTCGATACCTCTGATGTTGTTGTAATGCCAGGGCACGTTGCGGCCTTCATCGGGGGTGATGGTGCTCTGAATGTCGGCGCTGGTCAGCGCAGAAATCATGGTGTCAATGCAGTGAGTGCGGGTCGCTTCTTCGATATCAGATTCGATATAGCGGGTGTTCTGCTGAGCGCGGAACTTGAATTCGCTGAAGATATCGCGCAGAGCGACGGCATACGGCAGGTCATACCAGATTTTCGGCGACGGCGGTGCACATGGCGGAACCGTTGACAGGCCGATCTGGCTCTTAGGCATGCCGACCTTGACCGAGAAGGCGCAGTTCAGACCGTGCTGCACGAGCAGTTCGGGCATGACCGACCAGCCTTCTTTGGCGGTGGCGTTGGCGTTATGGGCGCCATCGATCTGGAAAATACCGGCGTCGGCCATTACCTTTTTGGCGCTGGCGGCGTCAGTGAAAGAGCGATACATGTTGACGTTGCGGTAAAGCACGTTGTACTGCGGGTCCTGGTGGGCGCCGTTGATGCCTTCTTCAGCGAAGAGAACGGCGACTTCGGGGCCGGCAACGCCAGAAACATAAGAATGGAAATTGATCTTGCGGCCGACTTCATCTTCGATGAGGTCGCAGGCTTTGCGCGAGGCTCTGATCTGCTTGCGGGTTATCGGAACGCCGCCGACGCCTTCGGGGGTGCCTTCGAGCAGCCCGTCGATATGGCTCTGACCGGTGGTTCTGATGACCATGATATGGTCAGCGCCGTGCCAGGCGGCCATGCGCATGCGTCTGATATCGTCTTCAAAACGCCCGGAAGCGATTTCGGTGGTGATGACCGGCATCGGCTGCGGGTCGATGTTGTTAAAATATTTGGCGGCAGGCAGCGGCACAGAATTGGCGAGCGGCTTGCTCATTTCTTTGAAATGAAACTTTTCGACCTTGTAACCGCCCTCGACCTTTTCACGCCAGGTCCAGCCTTTGCGCCGGGGGTGGTAATTTTCGAGATCGTTGAGAATTTCTTCTACGTCGATTTTCTTTTTGATATCGAGTTTATTCATGTTATTTCTTTCCTTGTCTTTCAGTGGTTAAAACAGGCCCTGCAGCGCGTTTTTATCTTCGTTGATGCGCTTGGCAGCTTCACGCAGATCGACACCGAGTTTCTGAGAGAGCTTGAGCACGACATGCCCGGCGCCTTTGCCAAGCAGACCGGCTTCGTTGACGCGGCTGACGACGCCCTGAGAAGTGACGCTGTCGATGCCCATGCGCAGCAGAACCGAGCGTTCGATCGACATGGAAGTGTATTTGCGGCCATATTCAACCATTGGCTCTACCATCTGGTTGCAGAGTTCCCAGAAACGTTCCTTGAGCTGCTCATCGCTCATTTTTCTGAGCTGCTGGCGGCGTGCTTCAAATTTCTTGATTCTTTCTTCGCTCATACCTGTTTCCTTTCAGAAAATGCATAAAAAACTCCCCGATATCCTAGCCCGTAAAGTAAAAATAATCAACTGCTTTACAACCATTC
>JAKQKW010000256.1 GCA_029560455.1 Candidatus Rifleibacteriota bacterium | reverse complement strand
GACCATTTCGTTTTATAAGCGCAACTATATCGAAGGTCTGTTTTTGAGCTCAGGAATTATCAAAAATCCCGATTACACCATGGAACTACTGATCAGATGCGTAAAGCTTCTGCGCGAAAATCACGGTTTCGCCGGCTATATTCACCTCAAGGCGATTCCTGGCGCTGACCCCGATCTGATTTTTCAGGCAGGGAACCTCGCCGACCGCCTGAGCGTCAATCTCGAACTGCCGAGTCAGCAGAGTCTCAATCTGCTGGCTCCCGACAAGTCGAAAGCGAGTATTTTCGGGCCGATGCAGCGGATCCGTGACTGGAGCCTCGAATACAACCCGCCGGCCGGCCGGCAGAGGCTTGTTTCCTATTCTGGCATTAATGCTCTGACGTCTGCTCCTGCCCGGCATCAGCCTGCTACCAGACCGGTTTTCGTGCCCGGCGGTCAGAGTACGCAGCTTATTATCGGTGCCAGCCCCGAAGATGACCGTCAGATTCTCACCCTGTCAGAAAGTCTTTATAAAAAGATGCAGCTGAAAAGGGTTTATTATTCGGCCTATGTTTCATACAACCATGACAGCCGGCTGCCTGATACTCAGCCACCGCCGCTGCTGCGTGAACACCGGCTGTATCAGGCCGACTGGCTGCTGCGCTTTTACCGGTTTTCGGTCGATGAGCTTTTTGAGAACGGGCCGCCGCTTCTCGACAATGATTTCGACCCGAAAATCATGTGGGCGCTGCGGCACCCCGAGTTTTTTCCGATTGATGTCAACCGTGCCGATTTTGAGTCACTGTTGCGGGTGCCCGGTCTTGGCATGATTTCGGCGCGCCGCATTGTGCAGGCCCGCCGCGTTGGCCGCCTCAATATCGAAGATCTGGCAAAACTCGGCGTGGTCATGAAGCGTGCGCGTTATTTTCTGACGGCTCCCGGTTCAGACAATGGCACTCTCGGCCTCGACCCAACTCGTCTGCGACAGCGGCTGCTGGCCGTCGAACCGCCGGTGTTGAAGCCAAAACAGCTGACTTTCGAAGATATGACCGGCTTTCAGCCTGAAATATTCAAAGATGCGGTAATGGGGCAATTCTGATGCAGATAATACGTTACGATGGTTCATTTTATGGTCTTATTTCGGCGCTGGTGCCGTTTTTAAAACAGTGTCGGCTGCCCGATGCAGTCGAGCGCGAAAATCAGCAGCAGCCCCTGCTTGCCATTGCTGAAGCAGAGATAGAGTCGAAAAGCACTGCCATTTCTGTTGCCGGCGGCAATCTGCATGATGCCGAGCTTTTCAGAATTCCAGGCATCAGTCGGGAAACCTGGCAGAATGCCTGGTATGCCTTTTTGTCAGAAGAGAAGAATATCGAATTGCGCCTGGCACGCTATCTGCTGCTTGCACTTGAAAAACGCGGCACTGTCGATGCTTACCAGGCCGACGAGCGGGTTCGCAGCATACATCGCC
The DNA here is from genome assembly GCA_029560455.1 of Candidatus Rifleibacteriota bacterium. The sequence goes on along the minus strand of JAKQKW010000256.1, from coordinate 314 downwards.
TCGCCAGGCAGGTCAGTGTCGAGCGCCACCGGTTCATGGGGTTGCTGCGCTTTCGCAGTATTGGCGCCAATCTCTATTATGCTTCGATCAGCCCGGATACCTTTGTGCTGCCTGTGCTTGCGCCATTTTTCGTCAGACGTTTTGCCGGCCAGCAATGGATAATTCATGATCGTCGCCGCGAGCTCGCAGCCGTTTATAACCTCAAAACCTGGACAATCATCGAAAGAAAAAGTGCCGATATTCCGCCGGATGCTTCAGAAGAGGGCCCCGCCCAGCATCTCTGGCAATGCTTCTTTGACAGCATCGCCGTGCGC
>JAKQKW010000219.1 GCA_029560455.1 Candidatus Rifleibacteriota bacterium | reverse complement strand
GCTTTCATATTGCTGCCGGTGAACTCGAAAACCGCATCACCGGTCTTTTTAATGCCTGGGATCCACTCAAGGCGCGGGGCAAGACTGACGTCACGCAACCTGATAGTGAGCTGAGTCGGCCCGGAAATCTGCGAAGGTTCTATTGCCGCAACGTTCTTCAGCGCCCGCTTTGTTTCATCGCGCAGCTGTTCACAGATTTTGTCGGGGTGAACGCACAGTGCACCGTCAGTGCCAATAGAATATTTGGTAATTACCGTATGCGTCGATGGCATGTTGGTACCGGCCTGCTCGATCGCCTTTGAATCACCGCTGATCAGGATTGTCGGCACCTTCATCTCGCCAGCCACCAGGGCCAGAATGTCGAATTCCCCGACCGGCTGACCGAAAATTTCGAAAGCAACCTTGCTTGAGTAGGTATGCGGCAGCACTCCACCGTAAGTGCCGGTGCGGGCATGAATGCCGAGCAGCACCAGACCGGTGAAGGTTGAATCGAGAAGGTCGAAGCCAGAAGTCGGCCTGAAACCACCCCTGATCACAAGAACTTCGCGCGGCAGCTGGTCTGTGATTAAAGTCAGACCATTGCCATGAAAGTCATTAACGTAAACTTCTTCGGCACCGGCACTTAGAGCGGCCTCACAGACAGATCTTATCTCACGGGTATACTGCAGCCGGGCTGCTTCAAAATACGCCGAGGACCCACCGGTCTGAACGTCGGCAACGACGCCGGCAATGCCTTCCATGTCTGCTACGATATAAAGTTTCATAAACCTGCCCCCGAAAAATTTCGCATTCAACGAAGCTGTCTATTATAATATGCTCTATCATGGCAAAAAAAGGCAATCAGTATTTTAAACTCCACAGTCCATTCCAACTTCGCGGTGACCAGCCCGAGGCAGTCAAAAAACTGACCCGCTGGGTCGAACAGAGCAACGAGCGCGTCACCCTGCTTGGCGTAACCGGCTCGGGCAAAACCTTTACCATGGCCAACATTATCGAGCGCGTGCAGCGGCCGATTCTGCTGATCACCCATAACAAAACTCTCGCGGCCCAGCTCTACAGCGAGTTTAAAGAATTTTTTCCGGAAAATGCCGTCGAATATTTTGTCAGCTATTACGATTACTACCAGCCCGAAGCCTACATCCCGTCAACCGACAGCTACATCGAAAAAGACTCGGCAATCAACGAACAGATAGACCGCTTTCGCCATTCTGCCACTACCTCATTGTTTTCGCGCCGCGACGTTCTTGTCGTCGCCTCAGTCAGCTGCATTTTCGGCCTCGGTTCACCGACCGACTACTCTGAAATGCGCATTTCACTGAAGGTTAACCAGGAAATCAGCCGTCAGAAACTCGTCAGAGACCTCATCGACATTCAGTATTCCCGCAACGACATGGACTTTCACCGCTCCCGCTTTCGCGCCCGCGGCGAAACCATCGATATTTTCCCCGCGTCAAGCGAACTGGCCATTCGCGTTAAATTTTTCGGTGACGAGATCGACAAAATCGAGCAGTTCGACCCGCTGACCGGCGAAGTTACCCAGAAACTCGAAGTCGTCGATATTTTTCCCGCCCAGCACTTCGTTACCACCACCGAAAAGATGGAAAGGGCTCTCGAAAATATCGAAGCCGAAATGAAAGAACAGGTGAAATTCTTTGAGGCCAGCAAAAAAATGATCGAAGCACAGCGCATTTATGAACGAACACGCTACGACATGGAAATGCTGCGCGAAACCGGCTTCTGCAAGGGCATCGAAAATTATTCCCGGCATTTTTCCGGCCGCAATCCTGGTGAACCGCCAGACACCCTTGTCGATTACCTGCCGAAAGACTGCCTGATAATTCTCGATGAATCGCACATGACCGTGCCGCAGCTCAAGGGCATGTATCGTGGCGACCGCAGCCGCAAGCAGACCCTGGTCGATTTCGGCTTCAGACTGCCGTCAGCACTCGACAACCGCTGTCTTACCTTTGAAGAATTTCTTGGCCGCAAACGCCCACTGCTGTTCGTTTCGGCCACACCCGGCCCATACGAACTCGAAACCTCTGAAGACCGGGTCGCCGAACAGCTTATACGCCCGACCGGCCTGCTCGACCCGAAAATCAGCGTCATAAAAAGCGAGGGGCAGATCGACTACCTGATCAGTCAGATCGATACCCGCATCAAACGCAACGAACGCGTGCTGGTCACCACCCTGACCAAAAAAATGGCC
>JAKQKW010000218.1 GCA_029560455.1 Candidatus Rifleibacteriota bacterium | reverse complement strand
AGTTTTTTCCAGAGAATTTCAATTGCACTGAATAATTTGCACCAGTTGATGGGCTCGACAGGTCCTGGCGGCCGGTTGAGAAAAAGGTTGGCCCAGTTCCCTTCAACAAGGCTGTAGCGCCGTTCTTTTTTGGCGAGAGGGTGAGTTACCAGACCCGAAAGGGCCATTTCAAAAAGAGCATCCTGGATCGATTTCCATGAATAAAAAGAGGTCGTGGCAATCTGACTTATGCTTGCACGATTGTTCATTATCAGCGCCAGCATTATTTCAGCCCTGGAACATACGCCGAAAAAAGCCCTGAGCTGCAGCTGCAGCGTTGCTGGCCTGCCCGCCTGAAAGCTTGAAGCCAGGCCACGGTCGATAAAGGGAAGCCGCAAAAATCCGAAAGCGGCAAAGTCGTCATCGGTTTTGCCGATAATGGGCAAAGGATCGCTGTCTGGCATAAGAAAAAGACCGGTATTGCTTTCAGAAGCTAATTTCTGGAGTTTGTTTTCAATGCCACGCCATTTTGGCGTCAGCTTTTTTCTGGCAAGCTTGCGGCAAACAGGCCCCATAAGCCTGTATTCCTGAAAGCTTTCTTTTTTGATCATGCTTTGCAGTCTTTGAATATTAACGAACCTTTCGTTGGCAAACAGCCATGAAATCATTTCATCAAAAAGTCGCTGATCGTATCTTCCCCAGAAGCAGGTTGTCAAAATCAGTGCTTCAACATCTATTACAGTGTTCCAGTCTTCAGAAGCGTAGCCGGAAACGCCAAGCTGAGACCAGCCTGACCAGAGAATCCGCAACATCTGTTCCTGCAGACTGTTCTTAAAGTTTTGCAATGATGCGTTCATAACCAAGCTCCTTGAGCAGAAATTCAAGCATTTCTCTGAAACCGGAAGAGACATCGTGGGTCATAGCCCATTTCGCTGCCTGTCTGATCTCTTCGTCTGTCGGCGCAAGAGCGAGCAGGTCGGTTATGTGATAGCCGCCACGATCAACAGCTGCGTAAAGTTTAAAATGAATCTGATCAAAGCGACTGATGTAATGGAAGATGAGGTTCGCTCCAATAACACGGGTTACCAGTCTTTGCGCAAAACCCTCTGGCAAACCCATCCGGTAAAGGTCTGCGGGCCCGGTATTCAACCAGTCTGCCGGCAAACCGGAAAATCTGGCTAGTTTGGTTGCCGTTTTTACCAGTTCTTCAGGCAGGGGAGCAGGGTCAATTATCTCGCCATGCGCAATTCTGGCAACGACATCAATATCTTTGGTAGTTCTGTTTACCAGTCCAAGGGCAATCAAAGCAGAGCCGCCGCAGATTATCAGTTCGAAACAGTTCGCAGTCTCAAGACCTAGCAGGTCATTGAGTTGAATCAGTATAGAATCAAGATTCTCTTGATTTAGTTTTTTCAAATTAAGTAATTCCTATGTTTTATATAGTTATAACTTAACAATAACAATTCGCCGCAAAATATGCAATTTGATTTTATCCGTCAGTCATTTCATGCTGCCGGCCTGTCTAACCAGGAAATCAGCGATTTCACCGGCTTTACCCCCGCCGAACTGCAAAAACTCTTCTGTCGGCCATAACTGCTGTTTAACAATATGAATGCGCCGCATCGTCTAAATTACCTGCGGCGTTTCGGGTGCATTCTAATCCTTCATTTGCAGGTTATATTTCTTAATAAGGGCTATGAACTGCTTAACCTGGTAACTTCTGGTTTGGCCGCCAACATTCTTCATATCCTGCCGGTTTGCAACCGGTGGCTTTCATAAGCACTCTGAGGTAGAATCCATAATAGCATGGATAATCTTAATGACATTTCAGTTGCAGCCGATTTCACCATTGATAAGTTCACCGAGATTAAGGTTGATCTAAAAACACCCCTCGAGAACGCATTCTGGTGGCTGATTGTTTTGAGTGCTGCTGCCATTGGCATCGCCATTGTTTTAAACTCCGGACCGAAATTTGACCTGCAATGGCAGGGAGTAATTGTCGTTGCAGGAGCCTGTCTGGTTCTCTCTGCCAGTTTATATTTCAACACTGATAATTTTTACATTTTCAATCTGGTAAACAAAAAAATATTTTATCACTGCAAAATTTTCTTCTACAAAAGAGTAGAATGTATCGCCAGTTTCGAGGATATTCACGCGGTTACAACCACCGGCAGACGCCATGGCAACAGGTATGATGATTATTACACCTACCGGGTTCAGTGTGTTTTAAACACCGGCCAGATTATCTGTTTAAGCGATGAAACCCGGGAAGATTTTGAGATGCAGAAAAGAATCGCCAGAAAAATTTCTGCCATCACCGGCGCTGAATATGTAGATGGACTTCCGGGATGCCATGCTGTCGTAAAAAGAACCGGGGAAAAGTTCAGCTTCAATTTATTTGAGTGTTCCTGGCTTGATTTGACCAAAACGTCCCTGTTGGAAGTTCTGGCAGGCATTGTATATATTGCGGTACTTATAACAATCGGAAAAATTGGCCCTGAGATAATTCAAATTCTGAAATCCATTTTTGGCTGATCTTCAAAATCTGGATTCGTGACCCCTTATTCAGCCTTCTGCCGGGCAATCTCTCCGGCAAGATCGAGCTGAAAGTCATTTATTAACGAAAGCAGACCGGGGCCATACAAACGCTCGGCTTCTTCCCAGTTTCCGGTGGTCTGGAATAATTCTCGAAAACGTGCAATGCCAAAGCTGTCGATGAGTCGACGAATAAAACAGCCTGCAAACGGGTAAGAAACCAGGTCGCTGGTTCCTTGCATCGAACGCCATAACTGCTCAACTGTTGGAACTGGCATGCCCTTTTTGAGAATGTTCGCAGCTGCGTATTCAAGCTTATTTTCGCCGGTGAAATCAAAGCAGACCGCGGTTCCCTCCATGAGAAAATGATTGCGTGCCAATGATTTGGGCCCGTACCGACAGATAACGTGCGTCATTTCGTGACCAATCGAGGCATGGCGATGAAGGTAGACGGAACAGAGATCTCCTCTGGCAAACGAAAGAAGAGGCAGCCCCATCAAGGCCGCTTCTTCACGGGTGTCCCAAACGTAAATGTCCAGTTTTCTCGGCATACTGGCGATAAAAACCTTTTGAATCTCAGAAAAAGCCTGTTCGTGGTCTGCCACAAATCTGGTTCTTTCGGATTCTGTAAAAGCTGGAGAAAAATGACATACCAGATTCTGTGACTCAATATTGAACCATGTTTGGAACTCTGGCGAAAAACCCGATCGAACCATCAGGTTTCTGGCTTCTTTTGTTAAACCAGGAAGCGAGGTAATTTTGAGTACGCTTTCGAGAGCTTTTCTGGCCTCTTCTCGTCTATTTGAACAAAAGAGAGCCCGCGCCAGAAATAATCCGGAATATCCACGCAGCCAATCTGATCGAACTGTTTCAGAAGCCAAAGGTTCAAGATAGGGAACAGCCCTGGAAAATTCCCAATTTTCAACCAGAATTCTCCCGCGCAGATGGTTGATTGCATCGCTGAACTGGGGTTGGCTTTGAAGCATCTGTGCACGGTCGTTAAGTTGAGAAAGCCGGTCTTCCTTATACAGGGTCCATAACTCGGCTGGAATGATGTCTGGCGCGGGCGAATCATCTTCTGACGATCTGGTGCCGGAGGTTTGCAAAAAACCCATTTCAAACGCACTGGCCCGGGCATAATAGACAACTTGAGGCACCTCGGTCATGAGCATGGCGGCATCCAGTTCCTTTCTGGCATCATCCTTTCTTCCGGCACCGAAATAGGCGCGGGCAAGAGCAATGCGGTTGTAGCCAATCCACCATGGATACCGGTCTGGATATTGTTTTGCAAGTTCCTCAAAAATCTTGACAGCTTCGGTATAGCGCTTTTCTTCAAGGAGCAGCCTGCCTTCCCAGTCAAGGATATCATTTTTATACACTGATTGTCCGGCAAGCTCATTCGAGAAATGCCGGAGCTCCTTATATTTGCCGGCAAGGAAAAGATTCCTGAGTTTGATGCGATTCTGGTTGATCTGGTAATTTGGAATCTCGCTGATGCAGTATGCGATAATTCCAAGCAGAATCAGGCTGATCAAAGGGTGTTTTCTGGCTGAAAAACTCACAGGCAGTTCTCACTTTTTCTTCATACAGGGTTCCGGGTACTCGTTACCTTTTGGGGAATAAGAGCTGGCTGCCCTTTCGGGTGAGGCGGTATTTTTGCAGGCGGCTGGTGGGGCGTTCCGGAACCGTCATTTCTATCAGACCGCCAGCAATCGACGGCTGCAGGTAAAATTCCCGGAAATGCTTCTCGTCACTGAGGCCGAGCTTTTGCTGTATTTCGCGACGTGACATGGCGTTGCGGGAGCTATTGAGTAGCTCGAGCATTCTTTTGACTTCGGGGATGACTTCGGGGGTGACTTCGGGGTTGAAGACTGTTCTTATCGTTGCCAGAATGGTTTCAAGCATGAATTCAATGAAATAAGAAGAGTCAGAATTTTCAGTGCTTTTTTTCAAAGCATCATAATATTGCTGTTGTCGTTCATAAATCATGCTTTCGACCGGGATGGCAGAGTACAGCGACTGTTTGCGGCAGAGAATCAGAGTCTGCCAGAGGCGACCCATGCGCCCGTTTCCGTCAGAAAAGGGGTGAATGAATTCGAATTCATAATGAAATACAGAACTGGCTATCAGCGGGTGCTGATCAGTTCTCTGCAGCCAGGCCAGCAGTTCGTTGATAAGCCCGGGAACACGCTGCGCCGGCGGCGCCATGTGAACGACCCTTTCGCCGGCCATAACGCCTACACCCTTTTTGCGAAAAGCGCCGGCATCGTCAGTCAGGTTGCTCATCAGAATTTTATGTGCCAGCAGCAGGTCAGACAGAGAGTCTGGCTGCAATTGATCAAGCATTTCGTAAATTTTGAGGGCATTGCGCACTTCGAGTATTTCGCGGGGCGGCGCAATGACGCGTTTTCCATCGATTATTGCAGTGATCTGTTCGATGCTGAGAGTGTTGCCTTCAATTGCCAGCGAACCTTGAACGGTGCGAATCTGATTGATTCGCCGCAGGTGAAGAAGGCCGGCATTCGCGCCGGCCTCCAGTCGGCCGACCGCTTCGCTGATCGCAGCGATCAGCGAAATAATTGCCGCCGTAATTTTAAATGGTGGTTCATATCGCATACAGGCATTATACCAGAAAATAAGGCAGCACTATCAAGAACCCGGCAACTGCCGCACCCGGTTTGAAAAATGGCTGCATGTCTTAAAATTTGGGCATCTGTATGGTAAAATGGAAACCGAACTCGATGAAGAGTTGCAAACCGAAGAAGGAGTCTCTGATGTGGTCAGCGAATTGAAAAAAATCAACGCCGACGCCGAAAAGCGCCAGTTGATGGAAGCCCGCGAGAAAAACCGCGACGCCCTGAAAATCATCAAAGGCGATTCCTTCACCCGTGGCCATAAAAGAGGCCACAAAAAAGGCAAAATCGAGGGCAAGATCGAAGGCAAGGCTGAGGTAGCATTGAGAATGCACGCCGCCGGCCTGTCTGATCAGGAAATCAGCGATTTAACCGGCTTTACCCCCGCCGAACTACAAAAACTCTTCTCCCGGCCATGACTTTTTCGACGTATCAGTCAGCGCCGGTTTTAATACTTACCGCTCATTCTCAGTTTTCCTGAGGCAGGCGCTTTTCTCATAAGTCGCGAGAAGTTTTGTCCGCTCAAATCTCCCGCTTGAAGCCGAAAATAAATTTTTCGGCTGTTCATTTTTACGGCCAGAAATTTGAAGTCATCTGGTAGTTTTTCATTTGAAACAGATCCCTGGTTGTAATAAAATTGCCGTAAAACGGGGGTACGTGATGAGAAAATTGAAAACCAGCCTGGGGATATTCTTTGTCATTTGTGTTCTGGCCTGCATTTTTACAGGGTGCGGTCAGAGTGAAACCAATCCTGTTGCACCAGTAGAAAGCTTAACAAAGCCAGAAACAGCCGGGCCGGTCTCTTTCAGAATTCTTTTGCCCGAGCAGAACAATTCGGTATTTGATACAGTCGGGTCAGCTGTTGGGGCCGTAAGGGCCGAAAGTTCAACTTTGCCGGATGTGACTTTCAAGCTCACCCTGGTAAATATCGGTAACGCCGGAAACCCAGCTTCGATAGTTGTTAAAACTGTTAAAGCAGCTGCGGATGGCACGGCTGAAGTTACATTCAACAGTATTCCTGCCGGAACCTGTGTCGGCGATATACACATCGAGGGTGGAAACATCGCTGGTTTCAATGATTTTCACGGTGCCGCCGATCTTATTGCCGGTGTGCCAAACACTCTTTACGTCACCCCAAAAGGCTCACGGCTGCAGACTGATTTTGTTGCGCACGTTATTGAACAGATCGTTCAAACACCGATTCTCTTCGGCAAAGCTTTGCCCGGGCTGACTTCTCAGGTCGTGCAGGCTATTTCCGGCCTGAACAGGAGCGGGGAATCCGCCTACACTGATGCCGTTTCAATGTTTGCCAGTTACGTCAACCTCACCATTAAAATTTCGACCGGTCTGGTAAAAATCTCCTATTTTGGGAATGGCAATGATGCTGGTTCTGTGCCATTTGACAGCAATTATTATGAAGCCGGCGCGTTTGTTGTGCTGGCAGCAAATTCTGGAAACCTCGCCCGTGCAGGTTTTTCTTTCGCTGGCTGGAACTCTCTGGCCGATGGCACAGGAACAAATTACGAAGCCGGAAGCACAATCAAGCTCGGAACTGAAGATTTGAATCTGTTTGCCCGGTGGGCCCCCAACGGTGTGGAGGCGCCAGACTCGGTTGGCGCACTTGCGACAACCCAACAGGTTTACAGCTACAGCAATACGGCGGAAAATATTTCGGTAAAGCTTCCGGTGCAGAGCGGTACCACGGTTAACTACCTTCTCACCATTACCAACAGCGGTTCAACAGCCCAGACAGTTCAGCTGTTTCCGGAAACCTTGCTCAGCGGTTCTAATCGCCCCGAAGCGAGTCTGCATGCCTCGATGCCCGTTGCAGAAGATGCCGGATTGATGAGGATGATGGCGGTTAAGGGCCGCCTGGAAGAGAAACTTCGCCAGGATACAATCAGCGTCATGCGCCGGAGTGGTGGCAATCTAAGAGGCTCTGTGCGGGCATCTGATCACAGCAGTGAAGTGCTTGGTGGTATATACTCAATTTCGGTTGTTTCAGACGGGATGGGTTTGTCTTACACCACAAGAAACTGCAAACTTGAGCGCCTGACCGCCTACTGCAAAATTTTCGTTGATCAGGACAGTTTTGAAGGTCTTAGTGCTGTTACCGGCAGTTATGCCGTGACCAGCGCCGACCTCGATCATTTTGCCGAAGAGTTTGAAACCTTCATTTACCCTCTTCTCAATGATAGTTATGGGCAAGTTTATGACATCGACAGCGATGGCAGGTCATCGATTCTGATTTCGCCGGTCTATGCCAAAATTGGCTTTGCCGGCCTGTTCAACTCGATCGATATGACCCCGGGCGCGACAACTAACAGCAACCAGCGTGACCTGATCGGCGTCTGGAGCCCGAGCAGTGCCAAGTGGTCGGGTGAATACTGGCGTGCAGCAACCCGGGAGACTATTGCCCATGAGATGCAGCACGCTGTTAACTACAGTGCAAAGGTTTATCCGAACGGTGTTGTTCGCACCGGAATCAGCAATTATGACAGTCTGCTTGAAGAAATGTGGCTTGATGAAAGCCTGTCGGTCGGCGTCGAAGCCAGATACAGAGCTGTTCGCGGCGCCGCCGGTAAAACCACTTATTACAATTCGCAGACGATAACTGACGCAGCCGCCAATGATGCCCGGTTTGCTTACTGGGCTCAAAACCCTCACACTGTTAAAGTAGATAGCTTCGGCTACGCGACAAATGCTTTTGAGCACTATGGCCAGAAAGGCCTGTTCAATTTTTATCTCTTTGAACAGTATGGCGCCGACAAGATCAAATCTCTTGTTCAGACAACGAACACGGGTGTTACCAACTTTAACAATGTTTTCGGTGCCGGCAGTTTTGCAACCATTGTTAAAAACTGGGAATTCGCAGTTATTAATGAAGGTTTGCGCAGTGTTATCGCCTTTAACAGCCTCGATGCAAAATACCGCTACACGACCACAATGAATATAACCGTTCACAAAGCCGTGCAGTTAGATGCGGTGTATCCATCTGCTTTTGCCAGTGTGCAGCCTGGCGCGACCGCATTTTACGCGATCAGGCAGCCTTCGACCATCTCGGTTTCCGAATACAGATTCAGAATTCAATCGACCGAGGGACAGGGCATAGAAATCAACATGATGCGCCTGCCTTGAAAAACGTGTTTGTATGGTAAACCATCATCGCCGGAAACGCGCCAGGTAAACTCTCTTATTCCACCCGTAATTGTGTTATGCTCTGTAAAAAATGGAGAAGCTCAGGATATGAATGCGCCGCGTCGTCTGATTATCGATGGGGTTTCGGGTGCCGGCAAGAGCCAGACCCTTGCCGCATTGAAAGCAATGTTGGAGCCGGTTTTGCCGGGAAACTTCATATACGAGGAAGAAACTCTCGGAGAATTCATGGGCGAGGAACTGCCCCGTAACGACCTGACAGGCAAAGAAAAATGCTGGCGCCTGGATGCCGTAATGCAGAAGATCGAAGAGGCCGGCAGCGAGCACCAGCCTTACTGGGTGATAGAGCGGTTTCATCCGACATATTACGCGCTCCTGCCTGAATGGCAGCTCTATGACCAGATCGATGCCCGTCTGGCTGAACTGGGGTTCGGGCTGGTTCTACTCAGGCTTCCGGAACAGGAACTGGGAAGGCGGTCACTCTACAGACAAGATCGCGACCCGAACCAGTGGGCCTCCGGCATGATCGAACTCTACGGCAGTGAATCAGGCGTCATTGAGGCTTTCATGGCTTCACAGCAGCGACGACTCGAATGCCTCTGCAGAACGCGCCTGCCATACATTGAAATAGACACTTCTTCCATGGCCTGGGAAACATTCGCCGCCCGGATATGTTCATTTGCAGGCGTGTAGACATTTTGTGTTAGAATAATGCGATAATTCAATTGATTCCGGGGAAACACCGATGATGAACCGTAAAATGACCGGCTTTAATATTAAGCGTAAGTATCTGCCAGGGCTGATTCTGTTCTTCGGCATGCTGTTTGTCGCCGGTTCTCTGCTGGCGCGCGGGCTTACTCATACCATCGCACCCGAAACGAAGCTGCGCGGCTTTTTCCTCACCAGTTTCGGTGAGCTGCAGGTAATCATGCCCGAAGCGGGAAAAGGCCGGCAGATCCTGGTTGCCATCGAGAAAGACGCCGGCGCCGAAGCTGTCGCCAGCTGCCTGCGCGATATGTTTGGCAGCAGAAAGAACGCCAGAATTAAACCTGAACCGGTCGTGCCACAGAACAAATATGAAGAAGATCTGGTTGCAATGTTTCCTGAACTGCAGCTGCTGGTGATCAATGCTTTCCTGCCGCCGGCCGTGCAGGAACGCTTCAACCGCAAACTCGATTTCGGCGGGCCGAACTGCTTCAACACCGCTCTCGCCGCCACAGACGGCATCGATCGCCAGGAAACGCGGCATGTTTCCCTGAATGAATTCAAGGCCCGTATGGGGCTGCTTTATCACGAAGTTGCATCTGAAAAAGCTTTGCCGGGCGATGTGCTGCTCTATAATTCTTCCGATCATGCGGCCGTTTACCTCGGTGGCGACCGGGTGTTCCATAAGAAAGACCTGCACAAGGAATATTACTTCCGCATGCCGAACCGGCTTGAAGTTTTTCATGCTGACCCGGGCGAATGGGTTCCGGGGCCGAATTACTGCGGGCCATATTCTAAGCCCGGCGATACGAAAATCAGCAGAATCCAGGGTTTCCGTCGCGGGGCAACACCGCTGCAGGCCTGGAACGACGCGGTCATGACCAGACCTGAATACCCGTTCATCAGCCTCATGAAAACCACCGCCATGAAAACCGCGCCGGCCTGGAGCCTCGGCAAGGTCATGGGCTACTGGAGCGAAATTCTCAGCGAGGAACTGGCAACTAAACTCAGCGAATCGATGAAGACCGATGCCGCCGGCCGCCTTCTCTATACCGAACTTGAGAGCGTCAGAGACCAGATTTTTATCTCGATCGAAGACAATTATTTTTCGAGCCCTTACGCCAATGGCGATAAAATCGCGAAAGAGATCTGGTTCTTCGACAACGAATACGCCCGCAGCCTGATTACGGCACTGCGCCAGCTCTACGGGCTTGAAACCGACGAAGAAACACTGAACCGGGTTTGCCTGACTCTCAAGGCCATCAACGGCGACTACCGCGGCAAATCACTGCTCGCCATCATCAAGTCTGAAAAATGATGAAATGTAAAATTTGATTGTGTATAATATTAAAAATAATGTGTATTTATGGAGCGGATATGCGCACAAATATTGTAATTGACGATGATCTGATGTCAGAGGCACTTGTTCTTTCAGGTTTAAAAACTAAAAGGGAAACTGTCGAAGAAGCTCTCAGACTACTGATTGTCATGAAAAAACAGGAAACTGTCAGAAAATTCCGCGGCAGACTTCCCTGGGCCGGTGATCTCGATAAAATGCGCTCAGACTCATGATAGTGGTTGATACTTCCGCATGGATCGACTACTTCAACGGTGTTGAAGCTCCGCACACCCGCGTGCTCGACTTTGATCTGCAGCATTCAAGAATTGTCACCGGTGACCTGATAATTGCCGAACTCCTGCAGGGATTCAAAACCGACAAAGACTTTCAGTCTGCCAGACGTCTTCTAGCCTGTCTTGAATATCGCGACATGGTTGGCAGGGAAGTTGCCATCGAGGCGGCATCGAATTACCGTAAGCTGCGAAAAAAGGGAATCACTATTCGCAAAACCATGGATATGCTTATTGCAACCTTTTGCATCAGAAATAATATGGCATTGATTCATAACGACCGCGATTTCGACGCCCTCGAAGAACATCTGAAACTCAGGGTCAGGCGTTTTCCGGCTGCGGGCTGAGTTTTGGCAGGTGGGCTTTTTGTGCCTGAATGCCTTTATTGTTTATGCCCTTAAGGCTGGCCCTGATTCTGACGCTGGCCTTTTTTCTGGTCCATGAAAGCTTTTGCCGATTCTTTCTGGGCCTGGAAAAAAGCCTGCAGTTTTTCGTTCAGTGCCTGCCCCTCAAGACTTGAGTCAGCGCCGACTTTATCGAGAAAGTCCATGTTTTCCTGGTGTTTGCCGGCAAAAAAGGCTTTGAATTCTTCGTAAGACTTCGTAAACCTGGCCAGGGCGTGTTCTCTCATTTCAGGCCGTGCTCCGGGTCTTTCTGCCATGGCATTATCGAAGGCTGCGATCCGTTCTTCATGCATCTGCTGGCGAAATGCGGAATTCTTCTCATACTGGCGGGTCTTGAATTCTTTCAGGGCCTGAATCAGCTCAGATTTCGGTTTTCCCTGCATTGAATTCATGAATTCCTTGCCTTCTGCCGCTTCTTCTGCAAGAAATTCCTGCAGTCTGGCCTGTTGCTGCGAAAAAAGTTTGCCCATCTGCATACTTCCGCCCTGAGGGCGCATTTGCCTGTTCTGGGCCTGCATGTTTTGCGCAAATAAAGGTGTATGCACCATGCCTGCAGCGAGAATACCGCCAATGGCAAGCGCTCTCATTGCCGAAAAAATCATTCCGGTTCTGTTCATTTATTTTTTTTCCTCCCGGTGAAATCGATTCGAGGAACCTGGTCAGCCAGCACAAGCCGGTGAACGTTTTTGTGGCGCATGCGGTTTCCTCCCGTCGATTTGTCGCTGTTTGTCTATGATACTCCCGGTTCAGGCCCGGGCTCAAATTATTTATCAAGAACATGCCCGGTCAGCAATTTTTGTTTTTTCGCTTATCATTAAGTGACTTGGATATTGTTAAAAAGTTAACTGTCGGGTATAATTTGGCGACGCGGACGGTCGATATATTACTTCGGTCTGCACCACTATAGAAAACTGGAGATTGGAATGAGCAACGCAAAGAAAATCATGGAACTGGCTGAGAAGTATCGCGATTATACCGCCAAGAACCTTGGCAAAATGGTTAAGATCCCTTCTGAAAGCATGAAGGAAAAAGACGTGCAGGCTGAAGTCGCACGTCAGATGAAAGAAGCCGGTTTCGATGAAGTTCGCACCGACGGTCTCGGCAACGTTATCGGCCGCATCGGCAACGGTAAAACCATCATCGCCATCGACGGTCATGTCGATACGGTCGGCGTCGGCAATCGCGCCAACTGGGAATTTGACCCGTTCTCGGGCGATGTTAAAGACGGTTATGTCTGGGGCCGCGGCACCATCGATCAGGAAGGCGGCATCGCCTCTGCCATCACCGCCGGCCGTATTCTCAAAGACATGGCTTTTGACCGCGACATCACCTTTTATGTTGTCAGCTCGGTCATGGAAGAAGACTGCGACGGTCTCTGCTGGAAATACATCGTCGAAGAAGAAAAAATCAAACCTCACTTCGTCATCAGCACCGAACCGACCAACCTCAACATCTACCGCGGTCACCGCGGCCGCATGGAAATCGGTGTCGATTTCCGCGGTATTTCATGCCACGGCTCAGCCCCCGAACGCGGCAAAAACGCCGTTTACATGGCAGCCAAATTCGCCCTCGAAGTCGAAAAGCTCAATGAGCGCCTGAAACATGACGAATTCCTCGGCAAAGGCACTGTTACCATCTCTGAATTCAAGTCAGGCAGCCCGTCTCTGTGCGCCGTCGCCGACTCTGTGCATATTCACCTCGATCGCCGCCTTACCTGGGGCGAAACCAAAGAATCAGCAGTGAAAGAAGTCGAGGACGTCATCAAGGCTATCGGTCTCAAACTTGGCGACGAAGCCAAGGTCGAAGTTCTGCACTATGAAGAAGTCGCTTACACCGGCCTCAAATATGGCATGGAAAAATATTTCCCGACCTGGAAGATCCCCGAAACCGAACACGTCGTTCAGACTGGCGTAAAATCGTTCAAAGAACTGTTCAACAAAGACCCGAAGGTCGACAAATGGACATTCTCAACCAACGGCGTCACCATTAACGGTTACTACAAGATTCCGATGATCGGTTTCGGCCCGGGCAACGAAGTTTATGCTCACGCCCCGAACGAAAAGATTCCGGTTGACGATCTCGTAAAAGCTGCCGCTTTCTACGCTCAGTTCGCCTACAATATCTAACGTAATAATCCGTTGAGCAGCGTTTGATAAAAGCGCTGTTCAACGGTTCTCTTTTGTCTGTAGGGTTTTGCAATAATTCAAAAAAGGAAACAAGAAATGAAAGAATTGAATGCTCTGCTGAAAGAAATCAAGGGTTACAAAACCAAACTGCACGGTAAAGACTTCCTGCTCACCTGGGAAAAAACCACCGACGAACTGAAACAGATTCTCGCCATCGCCGACCTGCTCAAAATGATGCGCGAAAAAAATATTTCTGCCAAAGTATTCGACAGCGGTCTGGCCGTATCGCTTTTCCGCGATAATTCAACCCGCACCAGATTTTCTTTTGCTTCAGCCTGTAATTTGCTCGGCCTCGCCGTTCAGGATCTCGACGAAGGCAAATCACAGATTGCCCACGGCGAAACCGTTCGCGAAACCGCCAATATGATTTCTTTCCTGTCTGAAGTTATCGGTATCCGCGACGATATGTATCTCGGCGCCGGCAACACCTATATGCGCGAAGTCGGCGAAGCCCTCGACGACGGCGTCAAACAGGGCGTTCTGCCCCAGAGACCGGCAGTTGTCAACCTGCAGTGCGACGTAGACCACCCGACCCAGGCAATGGCCGACCTCGGCTGGCTGAAAGAGCATTTCGGTGGCCTCGACAAGCTCAAAGGCAAGAAGATCGCAATGACCTGGGCATATTCACCGAGCTACGGCAAGCCCCTTTCCGTACCCCAGGGCATTATCGGCCTGATGACCCGCTTCGGCATGGAAGTATCGCTCGCTCACCCCGAAGGCTACAACCTGATTCCCGATGTCATGGAAGTTGCCAAAAAGAACGCCAAGGAAAGCGGCGGCAAGTTCGAAGTCAGCAACAGCATGGAAGAAGCCTTCAAGGGCGCCGATATCGTTTATCCGAAGAGCTGGGCCCCGTATGCCGTTATGGGCAAGCGCACTCAGCTGCTGCGCAAGAACGATCACGATGGCCTCAAGGCCCTCGAAAAAGAATGCCTGGCCAACAACGCCAAATTCAAGAACTGGGAATGCACTGAAGACATGATGAAGCTCACCAAAAAAGGTAAAGCTCTCTACATGCACTGCCTGCCCGCCGACATCACCGACGTATCATGCAAAGCCGGCGAAGTTGCCGCCAGCGTTTTCGATCGCTATCGCATCGAAACCTACAAAGAAGCCGGCTACAAGCCCTACATGATCGCTGCCATGATTCTCACCAGCCGCTTCAAAGAAGCTCCTGCCATGCTCGAAGCCCTGGTCGAAAAAGGCCGCAAACGCAT
>JAKQKW010000215.1 GCA_029560455.1 Candidatus Rifleibacteriota bacterium | reverse complement strand
TGAATGAGCTATAAAAGCCAGTAGCAACTATAGACGACGGCCCAGCCGTCAGATAACTTTAAAAGGAAAGAATATGAAAAAGATCGTCGAATGTGTACCCAATTTTTCTGAAGGCCGCGACCAGAAAATCATCGATGCTATCTCTGATGCGATCAGAAGTGTCAAAGGCGTGACTCTGCTCGACGTCGACCCGGGCAAATCAACGAACCGCACCGTTTACACATTTGTCGGCGACCCGGAAACAATAATCGAAGGCGCTCTTGCCGCAGCCAGAGTTGCCCGTGAAAAGATCGACATGCGTACCCAGAAAGGCGAGCACCCGCGCATGGGCGCCCTTGACGTGTGCCCGTTCGTTCCGGTAGCCAATGTCAGCATGGAAGAGTGCGTCGAAATCTCGAAAAAATTCGCCGAGCGCGCGGCAGCCGAGCTCAAAATACCTCTCTACCTTTATGAACACTCACAGACACGTGAATACCGCAAAAAACTGCCGCAGATCCGTAAAGGTGAATATGAAGGTCTGGCCGAAAAGATCGTTCAGCCCGACTGGAAGCCCGATTATGGCCCGGCCGAATTTGTGCCCACCTGGGGCGCAACTGTCACCGGCGCCCGGTTCTTTCTCGTCGCCTACAACGTCAATATTCTAGGCACAAGCAACCAGGCGCACCGCATCGCCCTCGACCTGCGTGAAGCCGGCCGCGGCCCGGGCGAACCAGGCCGTTTCAAAGAACTCAAGGGGCTCGGCTGGCACGTTGACGAATACAACATGGCCCAGTGTTCTTTCAATCTCAACAACTACCATGTAACTGCGCCTCACGAAGTTTATGAAGCAGTTAAAGAAGAGGCGGCAAAAATCAACGTCGGCGTCGCCGGCTCGGAGCTGGTCGGGCTGATTCCGCTCGAAGCAATGCTCAAGGCCGCCGACTATTACATGAACAAAGAGAATCTCTTCATTCTCGACGAAGACCAGAAGATCAAACTGGTCATCGACCGCATGGGTCTGAGCTCGGTTTCTCAGTTCAAACCCGCCGAACGCATCATCGAATACATCATCAGGGAAGAGCCGAACGAGCCGCTCGCCAATATGAGCACCCGCAAATTCATCGAAGCCATCAATGCCAGAACCTCTGCTCCAGGTGGCGGCAGCGCTTCGGCAGCAATTGCTGCAATTGGCAGCGGCCTGGGCGCCATGGTAGCCAAGCTCACCTACGGGGTGCGCAAATTCGAACATCTCGAAAACAGGCTTCGCAAAACCATTCCGGTATTGCACGAAACCACGCTTAAACTTATTCCGATGATCGATGCCGACACTAACGCTTTTAACGACTATGTCGACGCCATGCGCCTGCCACAGAATACCGAAGACGAAAAGAAGACCAGATTCGAAAAAATGCAGGCCGGTCTGAAAAAGGCAATCGAAGTACCTCTGGCTACTATGAAAATTGGTGATTCAGCCTGGGAAATGATGGTCGAAGCGGCTGAATGCGGCAATATCGCGTCGAAGTCAGACATGCAGGTCGGAGCCAGAGCTCTTGAAGTAGGCATCTGGGGCGCTTACCAGAATGTCATGATCAACATGGCCGGCATCAAAGACGAAAAATTCGTAACTGACGTAACTGCTGAAGCTGCCAGAATCAAAGAACGAGCCGAAAAATTCTGCTCACAGATCCAGAAGCTTCTCGAAAACCGAAAAGAATAAATATTTCTGAAAAGGGCTGCCTGATTCAAGGGCAGCCCTTTTTTGTTTTCTGGAAAGAAGACTGCGGGCGAATTCAGGGAAGCAGGGTTTTCAAAAGGCCGCTTGCGTTTCCGTAACCGCCGATTTTTAATTCCAGGCTGATCCCAAAACTGTGAAACACGTTCAGGGCCATTATTACAGCCAGAAACAGAATGGTGAACAGAATCATCTTCTTGCCGGGAAGACGTTCCTGGCCAGGCTCAACCGCGTCTCTCGACGCAGGAAACCACGAATTGAAACTCATTATTGCCACAGTCATCAAAGAAATGAATGTGAAAATGGTGATCTCAAAGCTTTTCTGCCTTTGAATGACATCAACGACAGATGGTTTGATATTGTCGACTCCTTCGGCCAGCCTGCCGGCCAGCGAAAAAACTTCCGGGTTGTGTCCCTGCATCAGCTGAGTAATTATTATGGCGCCAACAGCAAAAAACCAGGCCACGATGTGAGAAGGTTTTGCTTTTTCTGGTTTCCCGCGGGCGTTGAACTGGCCGGCATTCCAGGTCAGCCACAACCCCATCAGGGCCGGGATAACCATCAATCTGGTGTTGCCCCATGCCATCGAACTGATAAAGCCCATCGAAATGGAAGTTTTCTGAATACTGGTGCGAGTCTTGTCCGGCATCATCATTGTAACGGTTGCCAGGCCGAGAAACAGCACAGAGAGAAGACGCTTGTTTCCTTCATCCGAGACGAACAGAATTGCCAGCGCAACAACTAGAAAGCAGACAAGAAGCATCACATCCCTTTTATGATCAGGACGTTCAAAGTCTTCTTTCAGAAGCATTTCAGACTGTTTCGTCTCTTCCTCGGAGGGTGGCGGAATATCGAGTGCCTTGAGACGAACAGTGGCATAGCGCGAATGATTGGCGATTTCGAGCAGTTCTGGCAGATTTGAGGGCCTTATGGTGCGCAGCAGATAAACACCGGAGTCTTGAAGTGCAATATTGCCGCTTTTTATCATTTCGGAAATGTGCTGCTCGGCAAGAGCAGGAGAATACCGGTGCAGCCCCCGCACCGCATTAGCTCTGATCCTGTTGTCTGAAGATGTAGCAAAATCAGCAAACCGGTCAGCCAGTTCAGGTCGGTCGAATTCCCACAATGATTCGATAGCGTTAGCAACGATGCGCGAGTCTTCGTGGTCGAGGTATTTTTCGAGCGTTTCAGGAATTCTCGGGTCGTCGATACGACCGAGAAGTCGCAGCAGATAAGAAATCTTATATTCGTCCTTTTCTGCCTGCAGATATGAAAGTAATGGTGACGCCAGTGCCTGATCGCCACTTTCGGTAAGGCGATCCATAGCTTCGAATACGACATATCTGCTGCCAAGACGCATTTTGTGCAACAGAATTTCCTGGGCAGTAAGTTGCTGACCTTCTTTCAGTTCGAGCTTGAAACCGGAACTCTCGCTTTTACCAGACTCGATTTCGGGAAACGAATCGAGAATCTGGTTTCTGGCGCGCCGGGCAAAGTATCTGACACGGGTGTCAGGATGAACTATTGCCTCAGTTATCTTCGGCATCAGAGCTCTTGCCATTTCGAGCGTCAGAGAA
Organism: Candidatus Rifleibacteriota bacterium; assembly: GCA_029560455.1. Next base: position 4,007 of record JAKQKW010000215.1, on the reverse strand, counting down.
CTCTGCTGGCCGATAAAATCGAGCGCGAAAGTTTTCTCATCGACAATCGACGAGTTCAACGAATCTTCGAGAATCTGCTGCCAGCGTGGGGGCAGGTTGTTTTCCTGTGTCATTTTTCGGGCCGGGGCATATTATAACCAAAACCACTGCAAATTGCCAACTTTGCCACATGCGCCGCAGACTTTTTATGTGCCGGTTCTGGCAGGCACATGAACTCTGTGGTAATCTTTTAAAGGCATCCGTCGCCATCGTATCTTAAAAAAAGGAAGAAACAGGATATGAAATTGAAAAGTTTTTGCAGAGCATCTCTGGCAGCACTTTTTGGGGCAGCCATATTTGCAGCTGTTCCTGATCAGGCTTATTCTCAGATCAGAGTCAACACTGACCGCAGTCTCGGCTCAGACATTCATGTGGTTACGCCCGCGCTTAAAAGGGTTAATTTTTCCGCCGACGACCAGGATTTTACCGGCCTCTACATGGATCACGCCAGCCTGATGCTCGAAAAGGGCAAACCGGCTCTGCCGTTTATGTCTGGCATGATCATGATTGCCCAGGACCAGAAGCCAGTTCTCGAAGTCATCAAAACCCGCTTTACCGAGATTTCGGTTAAAAAACCGGTTGTTCCTTCGCGCGGCGCAATTCTGCGCAGCGTCGACCCTTCAACTGTTCCATTCAAGCAGGGCGCTGTCTATAAAAAGAACGCCTGGTTTCCGGCCGACAACGACATTATAAGAATTTCGCAACCCTTCATCTTCAGAGAAGCCCGCGGTGTCAGGCTTGAAGTTTTTCCGGTTCAATACAACCCGGCAACCGGTAAGATCAGGCTTTATACCAGCATTCAGGCTAAGCTGAAATATGATGGACAGGGCGGAGCCAACATTCATCGCGGCCGCAGCGAACTATCCAGGGCTTTCGCCCCCATTTACCGCAAGGCATTTCTGAATTTCGCTTCTGTTCCGCGCCGGCTTTCTCCGGTTGATGAAAACGGGCGGCTTATCATAATCGCCGCCGACGAACTCAAAGCAGCCGCAGCTCCTCTGGCAGAATGGAAACAGAAATGCGGTATCAAAACCATCCTCGTCAGTGCCGGCGAAATCGGCGGTGCCACGCCTGAAAATATCAAGGCTTTTCTGCAGGAACAATTTGAAGACCCCGGGTTTTCACATGTAATTCTCGTGGGCGACGCCGAACAGATACCCACCAACAAAGGCGAAAACGAAAAGGCTGATTCAGACCCGGTTTATGTTAAGCTTGCCGGCGATGACCATGTTCCAGATGCGATAATCAGCCGCATTTCGGCTGCAAAGCCAGAACAGGTATCTTACCAGATCGCTAAAATCATCAATTATGAGCAGTATCCAGCCACCGGTGAGGATGCCGCCTGGTACAGCCGCGCTCTTGGGATCGGCAGCAGCGAAGGCAACCCGCCTGATTACGAATACATCGAAAAACTGCGCCAGGCACTGCTTGAATCAAGATATACCGAAGTCGATGCCGCTTATGACCCGAAAGCCCCGGCAAACAGCGGCGGCGGCTACGATGGCTACCCATACCCAGGCTCATACCCAGGCTTTCCCGGTATGAATCCACATTTTCCCATGCAACCGATGCCTTTCTCGGTAAGCGCCGATCGTAACGGCGGCAGCCGCGGCAGTCTTAAAGACAAGGTCTTTGAATCTGTCAACAAGGGCGTTTCACTGATTAACTACATGGGCCATGGCTCAACCACAGCATGGTCGACTACCGGTTTCAGCAATGGCGACTGCGCCAAACTGGCCAATGGCCTCAAACTGCCGGTCATCGTCAGCGTTGCCTGCGTCAACGGTAACTTTGTCGGCAAAGACAGCTTCTGCGAAGCCTGGATGAACAGCGGCGACATAGAAAACCCGCGCGGCGCCGTTGCTATTTTCGGCTCAACCACAAATCAATCATGGGTGCCGCCGATCAAGGTACAGGCCGCCATCACATCTGAGTTCATCATCAGCGACTCTTACCTCACCGTCGGCGGTCTGATGACCAATGGTATAATCAAGGGTCTCGAAATCTATGGCACCGAAAAAACCGGCGAAGGCGTCAAGATGATGGAACAGTGGCACCTGTTCGGTGACGGCACTACCATGATCAGAACCCGTAAGCCCGAAAAAGTGAGTATCGAAGTCGAGACTTCATCGATTCCGGGTGAAAGCCAGGCAATGGTGAAGGTAATTGACAGCAAAGGCAATCCGGTAGCAAACGCCAGAGTTACCTGCTATACCGAAGGGCTTGCCGCTGCTTCTTCAGCCACTTCAAACAAAGATGGCGTCGCCAGGGTGAATATCGGCCTGGAAAAAGGCAGCAAAGCCATGCTGACCGTTTTCGGCCCAGATATCGTGCCTATCGTCGACCACAAATTCAAATTCTGACCTGAATCTCAGAAAGCCCGGCAGGAAGCAAAACTGCCGGGCTTTCGCTTTCTCAGCATTTATGCCATAATAAAAAAATAACTTTTACCTTTACGGGGGAAATATGAAAAAAATAGCTCTGATGCTGCTCAGTGCCCTGGCGATCATGGCCATGCCGGCTCTCTGCCTGGCTGAAAATGAATGGACAGTCATTGTCTACATGGTCAACGACGACAAGGACACCACCCTCGAAAACGCCAATTTCCGCAATCTCAGCAGTATGAAGAGCTGGGGTCCCGGCGAAAATAAAACTCTGCTGGTACAGCTCGATGGCATGTCGACCGGCTCTTCTGATGAACAGAAGCTCAATTACAAAGGTGGCAGCCGCCTGCGCGTCGAAAAAGACAAGCTCATCGACGAAGGCGTTCTTGGCGAAACCAACATGGGCTCACCCCAGACCCTCTGGGACTGCCTCAAATGGGCTCACGACAAATATCCGGCCAAACACTATGCTCTGATAATCAACAGTCACGGCAGCGGCGTTTTTACCTGGTGGGGTGATGGTTCGGTCAGCAGCAGCGAACCGGGCAAGGTCGTTTTCAATCCCGACCGTCGGCCCGGGCGTTTCGTCGCTTACGATCATACCGACCACGATGCTCTGACCATTTTTGAAGTGGCCGAGGTTCTCAAAGCCTTCAACAGCCGCTATAAGACCGACGGAAAATTTGACGTCGTCGGTTTCGACGCCTGCATGCCTGCCGGCGCCGAGGTGCTCTATCAGCTGCGTGATGCCTGCGACTACATGGTCGGCAGCCCCGAAACCACTCCGATCAACGGTTTCAACTACGACGCCATGGCAAAACTGATGGCACGCAATTCAACCATCAAGCCTGACGCCTTCGCCGCTGATATGGCAGAAAGGCTTAACAACAGCCAGATTGGCGCCTGGAAAACCGCACAGGCAGCTCAGGTCGTTTTTGCCGTCAACCAGCTGGCAATGGAACTTCTCAATGCAATGAACGAAACCGGAAAAAGCTTTGCTCTGCGCGGCCAGGCCGCATTCGGCAAAGGCACCAACTACTGGGATCTGGTTAAGGTCGGCGAAGCCTTTTATCGCGAGAATTCAGACCTGAACGGAGCCAGCAACCGATCGGTCATAAAGCAGATGGGCAAAGAACTTGTCGATGCAATTGCCGGCGCCAGAGTGACCCGTAACGGCATCATCAGCATAACCTGGCCAGAAAAAGCCGATTACCAGAAATATCGCGCCTTCTACAAAGCTCTCGATATGTCACGCGACACAAAATGGGATGAAGTTCTCGACCGGCGCGAACTCGGAATCAAATAAACATTAAAAAAATCATAAGGGGCCCGGAGCTGAATCAATCAGGCTTCGGGCTCCTGCTCTTTGCGGCTGAGACGCCATTCGCCAAGCATGCGGTCAGAAGCATCTTTCTGGTGCGTATGCGAAACCAGTTCAAATATTGCCTCGAAATTCACCGGGTCATCTGAATGATGCGACCGCAGCCAGCCTTTGACCTCGATTTCGTCAAAAAGCTTCGGGCCCGGTTTTTCATCGGTAAAATACTCTGCCGTAAGAAAAGCCATGCCGGCAGTGTCGATCAG
>JAKQKW010000206.1 GCA_029560455.1 Candidatus Rifleibacteriota bacterium | reverse complement strand
ATTCGTCGTGCCGACGATGGTTTCGGTGTTTGAGCTGAAGGGGCCGCCGCAGTCGTATGCGCATTATTTTTCGCCCGACGTCTCATTTCTTTGTTTTTTTCTCATCATTGGCTTTATAATCGTCAGGGCGATAGAACGGCTCGAACCGGTTGTCTATCTGGCTTACGGGGCCTCACTTTTCTTCTGCTTCTTCTACTTTTTCATTGCACCTTTTGAATCGCTGATCGTATTACCGGCCTTTGTGACACCGGTCTTTTTCTGGCATCAGAACCGTATCGGCAATGGGGCTCTGACGCTTATAGGCCTCATGCTGATCGCCGGCAGCTGGTATTTTCTACAGAAACCGGCCATTTTCATTCTGATGCTGCCGATGTGCCACCTGTTCGCCATCAGGGCCAACAACGCCCTGCAGAGCCGCTATGCCGGCCGGGAAGTCAGAATTCTATCGCGCCTGAGCAGTACACAGCAGAAAAAGACCGCCCCGGCCACCAATCTGCTGAAAAAAGACCTGTGGTCGATTATCGGCCCCGAAATCGAGGCTCTGGCTGACAGCTGGTCAAAGGTCAAAGAAGCCAGCTTCGGAATCACAGACGCCGAAGAGGAACCGTTGCTGCCAACCAACCGACCGCGTGGTGTTCTTTCGTCGATGCTCGAAATTCAGGAAAAAAACGAAATGAAACGGGCGATTGCAGCTATCAGACAGCGTGACCCCAAATTCAGCCCAGAAGCTTTCATCGACAAATTCTGCGTCGCCTTTGAAAAAATTCATCAGGCCTGCTATGACCACAAAATCGAAACGATTCAGGCAATGGTTTCTGATGCTCTTTATGAGCAGTTCCGCTGCCGTGTCGAAGAGCAAAAAGAAGCCGGCGTCAAATTCAGCTGCCCCGAAGTGAAGATTCAGACGGTTCAGATAGCCCGGGTCACCTCTGACGGCAGTTTCGACGAAGTGCACGTTCTGGTAACCGCCGAAGCGGTCGAAACCGCGATTGACATCGTCACCGGCGAGACCCTCAACGCCGAAAACCAGAACCAGGCAATCAGCGAATTCTGGTCGTTCATTCGCCGCCCTTCGGCCAAAACCCTGCAGAAACCGGGCCTTCTCGAAGGCAGCTGCCCGAACTGCGGCAACCCGATCGAAATCGGCCAGGCCACTGTCTGCCCGGTATGTTCATCTTTCATCCGCTCCGGTCATTACGACTGGGTACTCTCGCAGATCACCCAGGCCTGTGAATGGGAATACGCCAACCCTCGCCTGGTGCCGGGCTGGAACGATCTCGTCGCCTCAGACCCAGGTTTCACCATTCAGCAGGTCGAAGACCGCTCGGCCGTAATTTTCTGGATGCTGAGACTGGTCGAACGCAAACGCATCATGGAACCCCTGCTGCGCTTCGCAACCGAAAAGGCCTGCGAATTCTTCAGCTTCGGCCTCAAGGGCGTAAAAAATTACTCTTACATGGAAAACGTCTCGTTTGCTTCGGCAACCCTCAAGGCGATAACTCTCACCGACAAGGTAGAACGCCTTTATGTGCTGCTGGTCTGGAGCGGCATACCGGTCGAAATCACGCCGGAAGGCCGCGAACCGGCACTGCACCGCTTCAGCCGGCCACGTCGCGATGTTCTTGTTCTTGTGCGCCAGAAAGGCATGAAAACCAACATCAACAATACCCTCAGCAGTGCACACTGCCGCAAATGCGGCGGGCCGTTGACCTCGAATTTCGCCATCAGCTGCAATTACTGCAACACCATTCTTAACGACGGCACTGAATGGATTCTTGAAAAGACCATCAATGAAAAGAGCCAGGAATACATCGACATCATCGCCCGCAAAAGGCAGTTGATGGACAAAGTCGTCATCGAAGTCAAAAGAGAACAGGCAGAGCAGAAAAACGTCAGATCCGGCCGTGACATGGTATCGATGGCGGCCCGTATGCTGCTTGCCGACGGCAAGGTCGACCCGGCCGAGATGAATCTGCTTAAAAACTTCGCTGCCCGCTTCGCAATGCCTGAAAACATGCTGAATGGCATAGTTGAAGCAATGCGCCAGGGCGAACTTTTTATACCCGAACCGGAAACCCGCAAAGAAGCCATGGAACTCTTCGAAGCTGCGGTAAGCATGGCCATGGCCGACGGCGAAGTTTCGCCCGAAGAACAGCAGTATCTCGACACCCTGATGAAAAAGTTCGGCTACACCAAAACCGAGCTAAACATGGCCCTCAGAAAAGCAGAAAACCGCCATAAGCTCGAAAAAGCCGCAAAAAATAAAACCGCATCACGTATCTAGCGGCAACAGGTCAGAGAAAAGAGCGCAAAAAACTATTTGATTGCGGCCTTGACCTGGTCCAGGGTGGTTTCGAAGCCCATGCCGCCGAATTTGCCGTCTTCTTCGACCGGCCAGCAACCCTGCGGGGTATTAACGACTTCATACTGTCCTTCTCTTGTGACAAGAAACAGCAGATAAGTGCAGTCGGCAGCAAAAGTGGTCGAATCTTCGAAGCCGCTGAGGGTTCTAATGCTGAGCTTATCGCCGGCCTTCAGGCTACCCTTGTGGCTTTCAGCGACTTCGATTTCATTATCGAGAAAAGTCAGCTGTTCGGGCAGATCGGCATAAATCGCGGCAGTTTCAGGCGTTCTTGGAACCGGTTTAATTGCCGTGACTTTGCCGGCTACGACCATTTCCGAGCGCCCAACCAGTTCATCGAGATTAAGAGTTTCGATCATCGCATGCACCCCGGTCGAAAGGATTCCGAGACAGATCACAGCCATAATCAGGTATTTCATGATTTTCCCCTTTTGGTTCGTTGCCACATCTGCTTACAGGCTTTTGCGACTCTCCTCGCGCCATGCTCCGAAAGGTGCAAACGCGCTAATGCCATACCGGCAATTCTATACCTGTTCGATGTCGCGGTCTATCGGTCAGGTGACTTTTTTCATGGCTGGTATATTTTTTCTTTTGAATATGGATTGGGAGCGTCGTATTGCATCTTGAAGACCTGTTCGCGCAGAAACTTGTAGCGCAGCGGGCTGGTTTCGGCCATTTTCGGGCCGTTTTCCCAGTAGATACGGCAGGCTTCGGCAAAATCCTCGTGCAGGTTGGTATGACCGTAGACGGAAACAGGGCTTTCCTTCGTTGTATCCAGCCTGCCATCTTTATAGAAAGCCTTTTGCCAGGCCTCTTTAACTGCCAGATTGGTCTTTTCAAAATACCAGACATGGGCCATTTCGTGAACCAGAGTCGTTTCGAAATGGTAGCCACGGGTAGATGAATCACACATATAGACAGTTGGGGTGCCGACCATTACATAACCAAGCACCGACGACCTGCCACCAAAACTGGCCACACGTTTCAGAGTTTTCAGCGGCGCGGCAAAATGCTCAGGCAGCGAGGTGACGGTTTTCCAGGCATAGTAGAGCTGCTCGCGGGTCCAAAACTCTGGCATGCCATTCGGCCCGAAATTGTTATCTATTTTAATACCAAGCTTCTCAAAATAGCCGAGAATCTTTTCCGGGTCGGCGTTTTTTGCGGCGACTGCCGGGTCTTTCTCGTCTTCGGCAGCCTTTTTCGACAGTTCGAATTTTTTCTCACACCGGTAATTCTGCCCACTGAAGCTCGAAAGACAGGTTACCGTAACCGCATCTGGTATGGCGTCAAGGGCGCAGGTCAGGCTCCACTTTGCGGTTTTGCCATTAACTTCAAGTTTGCCAGGCGTTGCCAGCCAGGTCAGGGTACTGGTTAGGGCGGTATCAGCGGTGAAAGTCTGCGTAAACTCAACCTGACGTCTGGCGTTCAGACTGCCCGGAATCGGGCTCTGCCCGACGATATTGATTGAGAAAGAAGCGGGCGGCTGCAGAACAGTCTTCTGACTTATGTAGAGGCGATGAGTAAAAGTTGCGGTCAGTTGACCATTGCCATAGAGGTCTACGCCACATTCGATGCTGTACCAGCCAGCCCGGTCAGCGGTGTTCCAGATTTTTCTATGCGCCGGCAGGGAAGATTCAAGCGCACGTCTGGCGTCAAAACTGCCGCCCTCGGCTTTCCAGCTCCAGCTGGCTACTTTGGCCGGATCAACAACATAATAAACTGTGCCGGTCTTCGTAACTGATACCCGTCGCAGATTTTCGAGCGAAAAGGTGAGCTGTTCACCAGTGTAAACCGGTCGATTCTCTTTTTGAGTTTCGAGACAGACAAGCTGCCCTATAAGCCGCTGGCCGGTCTGACCGGTGTCGGAATCGTTACCTGATCCAGCATCAGAACCAGTGTTGCCGGCCAGCTTTTTTTCAAGTTCGGAAATTGTCGCAGCCAGACGGTTGATCTGCTCATAAAGCCGGTTGATAAGCTGGTTGATTCTGGTGATTGTCGAACCCAACTGTGACCATACAGATTGAATACGGTTGAGCAGCGAATTGCGACTCGCCATATTACTTTTTTTCAACTGGTAAATCTGCCGGTCAGCAGCGGCTTTAGCCTGTTGCATGCGGGCGAGAAGAGATGTTTCACGGCTACGATACGATGCAAGCCGGCTTTTTTTAAGACTTTCAAGTCTGGCTATTTCACGGTTGAAGACTGCTGCCCGGGCGGGCTCGATCTGTTTCTGCAAAACCTGATACTCGATCAGGGCGTCAAACTCCCGGCTGACTCTGGCAATTTCGGCAGCGTTCGTCTGCAGGTCTTTGCGACAAGAACTGTTTATTGCAGCCAGTTTACGATTGACCGCGTTTACATTGTTAAGAAGATTGCGCGGCAGATTGTCGAGCTGACGTTGATAACTGCCGGCAAGTATCTGGCTGTTGCTGATCTGGCGCTGCAAATAGCTCTGATTGGCACGAACAAAATACTGGTTAAGCTTGACGCTTGCTTCGCAGGTGGCGATCTGTTTTTTTATCGCCTGCAGGTCGACACTGGTTGCACCGATTGCCTGAACCACGAATGCCAGAAGGAAAATACAGATCAGAACCAGGGTCCCCGCGTTAAACTTTTTCATCTTACCCCTCCTTGCCTGCCGTAACATTTTCAACGTCTTCAGAAGTTATATTCCGGAATTTTTCTATTTTTTTTCACCAAAAAATAACGAAAGCAAAAAACATTCCAGCCACAATAGGCAAAAAGCAGCAATTTCGAGGAAATTTTCCCATTCAACTCAAAATTGCGCAGAAAATTTTCCCCTCGACCGCATAACAAGGAGGTAGAAAAGAATCAGTTCTGGCGAATGTCCAGGTGCCCTATTCTGAGATCATTATCGAAACTGTCTTCATTGTTGTTCATTCGTGTTTATCTGTGCCCGAAACCAGAAAGCCAAAACCCATATCCGGAGTTGCGCTTCATTTATCAGCAAACATTATCAAGGCGAATAAAAACTCCCGCGCAAAACCATCGCCGCCGAAGATTGAAAGCCCGCCAGGAACAGTTCACTACTCAATAAACGACGACTCCAGATTGTTGTCATACAGAACGACCGTGTCCAGTATTTCCAGGGCAAAGAGACAAAATTTGACTTAAAAAAATCTGAAAAAATTTGTGGGTTTTCCGGAATTAAATAAATGAGGGCGAAAAACTTCAGGAGGTAAATCACATGAAAAATTCCGGAATCGTAAACAATCAGGACGACAGAGTTAACGACCTGTGGTTCAACGTCGGTTACAAAACCGCACTGGGCGATGACCACGAAAGCATCGTCGACCTGCAGCAGATCATCAGACTCAACCCTTTTGACGCTGCCGCCTACCTTTACATTGGTAAGATTTACCTCGAAAAACACGAAGGAGAGAGAGCTGAATACTACCTTGCCTGCGCCGCTGAACTCGATGGCGACAGGTTCGATATCGCTTTTCACTTCGGCACGTGCCTGGCTGTCAACGGGCATCACCGCGAATCGCTGACCTGGCTGCAGAAAGCGGCAGACCTGCGCCCGAAAAGCTCCTCAGCGCAGTTCAATCTGGGAATGAGCCATCTGGTGCTCGGCGACGAAATCCGGGCCATGGAACTCTTTGCACGCACCCTCGAATTGAACCCCAAAAGTCTGCCGGCCGCTTTCAATCTCGGGCTTTATTTTCTGAAAGGCGGAGTTCTGGAGCGCGCCCGCCACTATTTCGAAAAATGCACCGGCATCGACCCTGAATTTGCGCCGGCCTGGCAGAATCTGCTGCATATCTGCCTGCTCGGCAACGAAATTGACGCCGCCGCAGCTCTTATCAGCAAAGGGCTTCAGTTCAATCCCGACAACGAAAATCTGATCGTGGACAGCGCCGCCTTTGCCAATCTGCACCGTAAGGAAGAACAGCTGCGGCCCGCCCTGAAAAATTCGCTGCGCCGCCAACCACGTCTGGTCGCCAAGGTCGTCGAAAGAATCAGGCAGTTCAAAGACATCATCGGCAACACCACCGCACCCACCGGCAACACCATTCAATAACGGTTTTGTCAGATGTGATATTTGATGTTGAACTTTTTGATTTTCTCGCAGGCGGCGTTCCAGACGTCTTCGCGGGCAAGAGAGAATATACGTATCGGGGGCAGCATGCTCCCGATACCCGCCTTTTCGCGGCGCACCTGGTCAAGTCTGGCGGCGCGGCGGCGGTAATACGGCAGCGAACTGCGGGGCGCCACGACGAGAACATCACCGCATTCAGGCATCGAAAAGGCTACCCGGGTCAAAATATCACGCTGATCGGGCAGTTTACGGCCTGGTATATCAGCCTGGTCTTTTTTTGAGGGTTTCGACGCTTTTTTGTTTTCTGAAGCAGAAAACCGGCGATACATTTCTTCTGAAAGATCGGCGAGACGGGCATTGTCGATCGATCGCTTGAAAGAAACCATCAGCCCGAATTCTTTACTGGCCGTACCCGGAAATTTC
>JAKQKW010000189.1 GCA_029560455.1 Candidatus Rifleibacteriota bacterium | reverse complement strand
CTACTATTAGAACCCGAGCTGGCGAATGGTATTTTCCAGCTCTGATTTTGCTGTTTCAGAGAGAAAGGTTTGCTTGCATAACGATATTCAGATGCTGATCAATCAGATGCCTGCCAGTTCCACGCAGATGAAAATGCATGTGAGAGGCAGTTCACAGACCCTGGCATTGATTCGCCGGGTTATTGTCGCATGCGTTCAGCACCTGAATCTCGGGGCATCGCTTCTCAACGATATCAAACTTGCGACTACCGAAGCCTGTACCAATGTCATCAAGCATGCTTATAAATTCAACGATGCAATGTCGTTCGATCTCGAAATCAAAACGAGCGAAGAAGTTTTTGTTGTCGAAGTTTTTTATGAAGACCCTGACTTTGTGCCCGAAAAGATCCCGGTTCCAAATCTTAAAGAAATTAAAGAGGGTGGGCTGGGCGTCTTCATTATCAGAAGCATCATGGATCACGTGAATTATATTACCGACTCCCGCAGTGGCCGCGTCAGGCTGCAGATGGTTAAGTTATTGAACTCGAAAGAGAGTATTGGAGGCCAGAGTGAAGATTGACAGCCAGATTGACAAAGAAAAGAAAATTAAGGTCTTCCATGTTGAAGGGGAAGTGGACATTCACCACCTGAAAAACCTGAAGGCGGAAATCATGGATTCTATCGAGTCCAACGGCTGGACTTATGAAATCAACATGGAAAAGGTTACTTATCTTGACAGCTCAGGTCTTGGCCTGCTTGTCTACATCAAAAAAGAAATTACCCGCCATAATGGCAAGTTAAGAATTCTCAACGTCAGCGAGCAGGTTCTCAATGTTTTCAAGGTTACCAAGCTCGACGAATTTTTTGAAATAGCCTGAAAGGACAGGATCAGAACCGGATGAAAGGCTTGTTTATTACATTTGAAGGCCCCGAAGGCAGCGGCAAATCGACTCAGATCAAGCTGCTGCGCCAGTTCCTGGCAGAGCGCGGCCATGATGTCGTAACAACCCGAGAGCCCGGCGGAACCTCAGCAGGCGACCGTATCAGATCGGTTCTTCTCGATAAGGATTGCGGCAGTCTCGAGCCGGAGACTGAGCTCTTTCTGATGCTGGCTCAGCGCAGCGAGCACCTCAAAAAAGTTATTCTGCCGGCCCTGAGAGCCGGAAAAACGGTTCTTTGTGATCGCTACTTCGATTCAAGCATGGCTTATCAGGGCTATGCCCGTGGGCTTGGAATCGAACGGGTGCGCAGCGTACACGAAGCTTTTCTGCCCGGCTTTCTGCCGGATCTCACCGTGCTGCTGCGTATTGCACCAGAAGTAGGTCTTGAGCGCGCCCGCCATGGCGGTGCCAAGCAACTTGACCGCATGGAATCGGAAACTCTTGACTTTCATCGAAAGGTTCTGGCAGGTTATGACCTTGTTGCATCCGAAGAATCAGAAAGATTTGTGGTGGTAGAGGCTGACGGGGAGCCTGAAAAAATGGCTGACCGTATTGTCGCTGAAATAATCAGGCGCTTTGAGGAGCTGAGTTGAGTTGTACAGCGAAAATGTCGAAGTGGTAGAAACCGGAGAACCGGTTGAGGTAACTGGCTTTTTTATGAATAAGATGAAAATGAGCATTGCGATCAAGCTTGATCTGCTGCTGGCATGCTTCTGGGCCGCAGTCTATCTTGCCGCAGTGATTTTTGATCTGCCTGTCAGCCCTCTGGTATTTCTGGTAGCGGGTGTCGGTACGATTCTTTTTGTTCATCTGGGTATTACCCGCAAGGTTCTGATACCTCTGCAGAAATTTATCGAAATTGCCGACAAGGTTGCCGACGGCGATGTTAATGAAGGCCTCGAAGATCTTCGTCTCAGCGATCTCGAAGAAGTGCAGGGGTCATTTACCAAGATTGTAGGCAGTCTGATTGAATCACGTGTGGCAATAGAAGATTACATGCGGACAATCAGCGAAATTAACAAAGAGCTTGAACAGAAGGTTGATTCACTTTCTGCTTTGTATTACGGCAGTCAGGCCATGGGTGGCAGCCTCAACGTCGATACTCTCGTTCGCAACTTCATCACCATTTTTACCGATCGCCTGACGGTTAATGGCGCTGGCGTGATGCTCTATAACGAAAAAACAGACCTTGTTTCGGTAAAAGATCTGATCGGCATCTCGCCTGAACTGTTCGCCAAATTCAGATTTTATTCAGACAACCAGATTCTTGCCCGCATCTTTTCTGATGATGGCTACTGGCGCCCAACTGAGCAGGAAACCAACCTGCTGGTTGCCGAATTCGAATCTGACGAAATGCGGCGTATCAAACTGATGTTTCCGATGCGCATCAAAGATCACTTTGTCGGTTTGCTGCTTCTGACTGATAAAAAGAATGGGGCTCAGTTTGCCAGCGGCGATTTTCAGTTGATTCAGGCGATTGTGGGTCTTGCAAGTACCTCTATCAACAATGCAATGCTGTTCGAAAATTCTGAGACCACCAAAAACGAGCTTGACCACAAGGTTTTCAACCTGATGACCCTGCAGCAGTCGAGCAAGGTTCTCAGTTCGACTCTTGATCTTAATGAGCTGATAAATATTTCAATAGATATGTTCCTTGAGACCGTCTGGGCTAACAAAGGGGTATTGATGCTCTTTTCTGATGAACGCCCTGAGCTCGAAGTCAAGGCTTTCAAGGGTATGTCCAAGGCCGATGTCGATGCACTCAAGAAGGATCCGGCCGAAGCCTGGGCAATGACCACGATCGAAAAAGAGAAAAAACCGATTTTTTCCCAGGAAATCTCAGGCCGCAGTTACCAGGCCTATACGACGGTCAACCGCGATCTGCCGTTTGCCGTTTATGTGCCGATGCTTAAAGAGGGCGAACTTTATGGTGTCGTGAAAGTCGGCGCCAAAATTAATGGTCAGGCGTTCTCAGAAAATGATCTCGAATTTTTTGCCACTCTGGCGTCACAGGCCGTTATCGCCTTCGAAAACGCCCGCCTCTATTCGCTGGCGATTACCGATTCAATCACCAAACTTTACGTGCACAGGTATTTCCAGATGCGCCTCGACGAAGAGGTCGCGAGAAGCCGACGTTATAATTCGACCATTTCTTTGCTCATGTGTGACATCGATCATTTCAAACCAATCAATGATAATTACGGTCATCAGCAGGGCGATGCCATCCTCAAGGAAGTCAGCAAAATTCTGCGTAAAAATGTGCGCAATACCGATATCGCTGCCCGCTACGGCGGTGAGGAGTTTGCCATTATTCTTCCCGAGACAACGCAGGCCGATGCCAAGATTGTTGCCGAGCGCATTCGCCGCGACGTGGCCCATTTCGATTTTCCTTCGATTATTCCCGGGCAGCCTTCGGTCAAATGCTCAATATCCATTGGCGTCGCCGGCTTTCCCTTGAATGCCGACAGCAAGGACCAGCTGATTCAGAAGGCCGACAGTGCTCTATATAAGGCCAAGGGCGGCGGCCGTAATAAAGTTGTTCTCTGTGGTATTGACTGATGCCGGTAAAAATAGACAACCATAAAATTGATACGCGGGCAGGCGCCAGCCGGCCTGCTGCATCAGGAACTGCTCAAGGAAGCGAATTCAAGGGGGTTCTCAAGGAAGCGCGCCTTGAAACCTTCAATGGCAGCATGCGTGAACTTATCGATCAGGTAAAATCACGCGGCGAGCGCTTTTTGAAAAGCCCCGAAGAAGGTCTGTTGAATTCTTACAAAGAGTCGGTTAAGCTTTTTTTAAAGAAGCTGAAAGACGAATTTCTTTCGCTTAAAGAGGAATTCGGGGCCAAAAAAGACGGCGAACAGAAAGTTTATCAGACTGTAAGCGTGGCCGAAGGCGAAGTAGCAGCTTTAACCCGCGAAGCTCTGAACGAGGGCAAGGCGATCGAGCTTCTCGCCAGTCTCGATGACATTCGTGGACTGGTTCTTGATGTGATAGGCTAAAAAATGGAACAGACAACACCTCTGCAATTAATCATCATTACTGGCCTTTCCGGGGCAGGCAAATCGACCGCGTCACACTTTTTTGAAGACTCGGGTTATTTTTGCATGGACAACGTGCCGCCGGCACTGTTGCCAAAATTTATCCAGATATGTCTCGAATCGAACGGGCGTTTGACCAAGATCGCAGTTGTCATTGACGCGAGAGGCGGCAGCTTTTTCCGCAAGCTTTTTGAGGCCATTGACGAAGTCAAGAAGATGAATGTCGAAGTTCGCATTCTCTATCTCGAGTCATCAGAAGATTCTCTGGTTCGACGTTTTTCTGAAACCCGCCGCAAACATCCGCTTAATCGCGGCGGCCGGGTTATTGATGACATTCGCGAGGAGCGTTCGCTTCTTGAGACTACCCGCGAAAAGGCTGATTTTATTATCGATACCACAAGTATCAACGGTCGCGAGCTCCAGGAAGAAATCCGCAAGTTTTCTCACGGATTTGTCGGGCCACGTGCCATGTCTGTGGTTTTTGTCAGTTTTGGCTTTAAACACGGCGTGCCACTCGACTGCGACCTGGTCTTCGATGTCAGATTTCTACCGAATCCCTTTTATATTGCCAGTCTCAAGACCTTAACCGGGGTTCATAAAGAGGTTTATGATTATGTCTTCTCTTCTGACACTGCCAGGCAGTATGCGCAGAAGTTGAAAGATTTCATCGAGTTTCAGATTCCGCTTTTTATCAGTGAGCCGAAAACGCGGTTGCAGATCGGCATTGGCTGCACCGGCGGCCGTCATCGTTCAGTTGCCTTCGCTGAATATCTGTTCAAAGAAATTACGAACGAGCGTATTTCCACGTCAAAGATTCACCGCGACCTGAACCTTTAAATCCGGGATTTGTTGACAATTCGCACTGTACCCCTTAACCTGTCGAAAATTAAAGTTTTATAAGGCAAGGGCGTAAGAATCATGCGAAATCTTCTGACAGTTCTGGTTTTTCTTTTCTGTTTTTCCTGTTTGTCTGCGAATGCCGGTATTTTTTCAGATATTCCTTCGGGGCATCCCGCTCTTGAATCGGTAAAGCTCCTGACCGAAAAAGGCATTATTACCGGCCTGAATGAAAAGACTTTCGCCGGTGGCCGTGGCGTCACCCGATACGAGCTTGCCATGGCGGTTTTCAGAGCTATGGCCCGATTTGAAGAGCAGATTGCCGCAGACCTTCCCGCCATTTCTGATGAAGATCTCGACCGCATAAACTATCTGAAGAATGAATTCGCCGATGAGCTCAGTCTTCTTGGTCTGAGAGTAGAACTGGCTCAGAATCGAAAAGAGCTTCTGCGTGAAGAAATCGATCGCCTCAGAGCCGATATCAAAGCGACAGAAAAAGAAGTTAAAAACACCGGCGAAAAAGTCAAAATGTCTGGCGACTGGCTTACCCGCCATACCTGGAAAACCCACCGCGAAGACCATGCAAAAAGCGCATTTGGTGCTGCAAGGCCCGGTAACAGCAATAACAGTCTCACCGAAACGCAGATTCGTCTGAGAATGGTGGCCAAAGTCGACGAAAATATTACCATGTTTACCAGATTCCGCCTTTTCAATCGCGGCAGCGATGTAGTGACCGCTGCCCCATCTGCCCGTGGCGGTGCATTTGGTATTGATGGCATTGGCGCGACGACTACCGGTGACATGCAGGTAGACTGCGCCTTTCTCGAAGTAAAAAAAGTGTTTCATGAAGACGACTGGTTTCTTCTCGGCAGAAGCACGCTGCAGACAGGTCATGGCCTGCTGTTGAACGCGGATTTCGACGCAATTCGCTATAATCGACTGCATAACAATGATACTTATATGTTGCAGTATATTTTTGACCGGCATAAGGGTTCTTACAAAGACGACGGCCGGGTCGATTTTCGCGGGGTTACCAATCTTGGATTTTCTCGAAAGCACAAGTTCAGTAGTTACTATGCCAACGTCTTTGCCCAGGATAACCCCGACACTCTTAATAAGAGAGCCGCTAATACGGTTAAGTATGGTACTGCTGCCAGAGAAATGGGCCGCGATCGGCGCCGCGACCTCGAAATAGGCCATACCGGCCAATTTGGCAAAAACCGGCGCCTTACCGCTGATGTTGCCGTGGCTCTCACTGATTACCGCGCCGATATCGGCAGAGCAACAGCGGCCGATATTGATGTCGATCTTAAAGGCATGGCCGGACATGCTGCGCTCGCCTGGAAAGCGAATAAGGCTCTTTCCGCAAAAATGGCCTATAACTGGGGCGATGATCAGTTCGCCGGCGCTTACTCAATAAGCCTTGACCGTCGATATTCTGACGCACCCGAAACTAATCTCGAAGACCTCGCAAGAGGCAACAGCTGGTTTAGAAACGGTCTTATCAATATGGGCGATCTGAAGGCCCAGGTAGAATATCAGCCCGAAGGGAAACATTATTTCAGGCTGGCTGCCGATTTCCTGCGCGAGCTGAAAGACCGGGTCGACAATGACCTCAGTCATTATCAGGCTAAGAATTACAATGGTGTTGTGCCGGCCGGTTTCGCTGTCACCAATTCTGCCTATGACAACTTCAATAATGTCGGTATTGCTGACCCGACAATGCGGATGATTACCTTTGAATATCGCTATAAGCTGTCTAAAAACACCAGATTGCGCGTTGGCGCGGTTAAGTGTGACTTCAGCGGCGATGCTTTCAAAAGCGTGGGTGGTGCCATTCCTGTGGCTGCCGGGCGCGGTTTTAAGGGCGATTACGACTATCAGATGGTCTGGGCCGAAGTTTATGGCAAATTTTGAGGAAAAAGTTCTGAGAAAAATAAAATTCTTTCATAAAAAAATCGAAAGACTTTGTCGAGAAGGGCTTGGCACTAAGTTTGCCTGGCTCTTTGAAAAAAAATAAAAATTTTTGCTTGACAATCGTCAAGCTTGAACCTATTATCTCGGTTTAAGGATTTAGGCATAAGTATTCGACAGGTGTCAAAGAAAGGTGGTGTAACTCTTAATAGGTAGCCTGCCAGATGCGC
>JAKQKW010000160.1 GCA_029560455.1 Candidatus Rifleibacteriota bacterium | reverse complement strand
GTTGGCTACGGTATTAAGCTTGCCCGTCCACCCATCGCCTCTGACAGGCAGCTCCCAGTCTTCGAAAAACAGGTAAACCTGGTTGAGGTCTCTCGGTGGATTGGTGGCACCGGTATTACCGTAGTATATGAAGTATCCTTCATCGACGCCGAATGGAGGAATATCACGCTGCAGCTTGAACCAGGTAATTTCGCCGCTGACGCGGTCCCGGTTCAATTCTGTCCAGGTGCCTGTAATATCGTTCCAGTAGACGACCCGCCAGTCATCACCATCGGCCTGCATCTGACCTGCAGCGATAAACCGATTTGTGTCGATAACAATCCTCGCAGAGCAGCCGGCAGCATAGTTTCTGGCATCGCCGGTAATTTTCAGGCGCTGTCTGTAGGCGTAGCCGGTGTTCCACCAGGCCGGAAAAGGATTGCCGTGCAGGACCGCCGGCATATCGGGCTGAACGATTGCCGAAGTGTATTTGTCGCTGTGATCGACAGCGCCCTGGTGATATAAAAGGTCAATGCCGGTTATATTCAGGTCTGCTGTCCCGGCGTTTTTTAAAGTAACCCGTTCAGGAAGTCCGGTCTGCCCCCTGCTTATCAGTGTGTCGTCAGCCTGAACAAGTGTGATCGAAGCGCTTTCCTGCAGGATCATGCAGACATTTGAAGTTACGGCTGGTGACGAAACTGTATTCGCGGTGCCCTCAACCGTGCCGCTGCAATTGCCACGATAAGTCAGCTGTCCCTGGCTGCCTGCGACCGCTGTCCAGACAAATTCGGCGCTGCCGCCACCGGGAACGGTAACCGATGTGGGTACCGGCCCCGAAACTGCTGTATCGCTGCCAGAGCCCCAGCCGACAAGAGCCGATGAACTTACCCCGATAGCACTGGTTTGCCCAGCATTGCTGACCCGGTGAACAATGCTGAACTGCTGACCACTGATAACCTTTTCCGGCAAAATTATCTGAGAAACGAGCTGGGCTGGTGAATTAAGATTAAAACCTGTTTCTGCCAATACAACCGCCTCAGAGACATTGGTTACAATTATTCGCCATTGGCCCGAGGGGTCTGTGCCCAGCATTTCGCGCGAGCAATAAATGTTACCGGTTGTATCAGGAAAAATTTTGGCAGACAACACCGTATTTTCAGATGGATCGAGCCATTTGACCATGCATGGAACACTGGGTGTATAGCCTGTGCCTTTACAGTAAATCGTCTCACCGATATTAAAAGTGTTTTTAGCCGAGGCATAAAAGGTGTTGCTGTAGGTTTTAAAATTCTGCCCGCGAATGAGCCACTCGAGTGGCAGGGTCGCATGATTGTCTGATATGGTCTGCCCGGTGTTGCCTTCAGTGCCACTGGCGACCCCATCGATGATGTCATTGCCGGGGATAGCGCTGTCTGAAACATCTATGTCAAAATAAACCTTGATTGTCGGGGTCAGTGGCACCTGTTCTTCGACCCCCATTACCGGGTTATCCGGCTCAGGGGAAGCAACCTGCCTGATAAGCACGTCATCAATGGCCCAACCATACGCATTCACGCCCTTATCGGAACCAAAGGTGAACTCAAGATAGGCTGTCTTACCTAATGAAGGACTAAGATCGTAAGTTTGTCTTGCCCATGGGCCATGCTGATTCATGTAGGCACTTTCCAGCAACTGCAATTGGGTGCCGTTCAGTTGCATTGGATCACTTTCTGCAGGAACAGGTCCTTGACAAACTCTCAATGCCCCAACATCGAATGCCCCACCATTCTCGATGTCATAAAAATCCCAGAAAGTGAGAGTTGGATTTAACTTCCCAACAAGGCTGAAATCAGGGGAACGCAATGAAATAATTTCCATTGTTTTGTTTAGTGGGTTGTTATTATAGGTATTGTCAAGGTCTGTTGCCCAGCAATTTGCGCCAGATCTTGCTGAAACAGGGCCTTGCCCGTCTTCATCCGCAAGACCATCTCCATTAACCGTTCCCCGTTCCCACCTGTCGCCATAAGCTGAAGTGTAGCTTGGAACACGCCCCTGACTCCAACCGTTCTTGCCCGATTCAAAATTGTCGAAAAACACAAAGACATTGGCGGGGTTGGCTGGCGGATTCGCTGCCGTAACGCTGTCAGCGCCGTAATAGATAGCGTATTTGTCTGAGGCCCCGGGGGCCGAAGAAATTGGGTCCTGCAGGCGGAACCAGATGGTTGTGTCGGTCTGATTCCAGCCGCTGGCAAGCGGGTCGAGATACCTGTCTATCTGCGAAAAGCTTACCCCGTTGAAATAGACAACCCTGATGTCGTCGCCGTTTGCCAGTGATTTGCCCTCGCTCACCAGTTTCTGGTGGTCAAAGACCAGCTTTATCTCATAGGTTTTCGGAAGAATCGATGGTGAACGGTTGGTAATGGTCAATTGCCTGCGGTAGAACCAGTTATCGTTCCACCAGTAGGATTTGGCAAAATTCTGAGGAAAATCGGGAGAAATCTTTTTCCAGTTTGCATAGTTCGAGGGGGTTACCGGCAGCAGATCAGCCGAATTGATGAGAATATCGGCCTCGCCGCTGCGCTCGATATCCATGATCGCCTGGTTGCCGGAAGAACCTCTTGTGACCTCATCGGGGCCGAAAATCGAAGCGACAACGACTTCGGCAGGTTGCTGCACCGTCCATTTATGGGTCAGGTCAGCGCCGGAATCATTGCCGCCAGAGGTTTCAACTGCGCCATTGACCGTGCAGACACCTGAGTTGATAATCGGAAAAACAGAAACGGTAAACTTGAAGGTTACTTTAGCCCCGGCAGGTATAATTGCCGGGAGAGACGGGGAATTGAGAGTCGTTTCGTATTGCCCGAACGAGTAGGTCAGGGTCGCGACGGTGGTGGTAACTGGGCTTCCGACGTCAAGATTCTCGACTTCCATGTTGACGACGATACCCGTCTGCCCTTTTGACACTGTTGCTTTTGAGCATAGAATTGAATTGACACGAACCGCCGCTTCAGTCGGCAGAATTGCACAGGCCAGCAACAGAATTACAAAAAAACAGCCCCGCCACAAATGCTTAGACCAGAATCGCAAAATATATTCTCCCCTTGAAAGCCCTTTCAGCTCTGTTCTGAAAGCGCCAACAAAATCAGGGTTGCCGACGCCGGCTGGTTTTTACTGATCAAAAGATTCGCGTATTCCTGCGCGTATCGTGAAAAGAACAGGTAATTGTCGCAGCAGGCGCTTTCGAAGCTGCCCCATGCCTCATCATATCGGGCAGCATTTATCTGCCTGATAATTTTGTTCATAGATTCACGGTTGGTGATTTCCGTTCTGACCAGACGGGCCATTTTATGGTATTTCTGGTTTCCGGGGTCTTCTGCGATGGCCTGGTCGATGAATCCCTGGGCTCCCCAGAAATCAGCCGAGTCAAGCCGGCGGCAGGATTTGCGGAAAAAGGCATGCGCAATCTTTCGATGTTCAAGCGAGACTGTATATTTCGGGACTTTTGCGCTATTGTGGCCGGATTCAGGCATCAGCTTTACTGGTTTCTCAAATTTGACCGGGGCTGCTGGAGACACATTTTTGGCATGCCAGACCCTGGCGCAGAAAAGTATTGCCACACCAAAAATCATTGTTAGAATCAGCAGATCGAGCTTTTGTTCGAGTTTCATATTATTTCTGTGTGATTGCCAGCGACATGCCGGAAAAACCCATCATGGGGGTTCCGAGGCAGTTCTGATAGGGAAAGCTGTCGTAATTCGACTGATCGCGCCCTGGCCAGTTCTTATCGTTGATGTTTATGACCACATTGGTTTCGTTAACGTGCCAGGGGGTTGCTGCAAAGCTGTTTGTTTCGAAGCTGGAGCTGGCAAGAAGGTTTCGGGTTGGCACCCAGAACTTGCATCCTGGACCCGTTCCCCACAGGTGATCCGGGCAGAACGGATCTTTGGGTACCTTTGCCAGATAGCCTCTGGCAACCAGGTCATTCAGATATGCCACCAGCTTGGCCTGATCTTCAAAATCACCATAAAAAAGGGCTGATTCAGACGCTGTTCTTTCAAGCGCCATGCCGCTCCTGATGATACTTAAGGTTTGAGACAGAGTTTGTTCTTTTTCTCTCAAAGTGATAATCTGCTGGTCTGGAACCGCCTTCAAGGAAAACAGTCCGATGCCAACAAGAGCAATCAGAAGCATAAGAAGCAAAGCGCCGCGTCGATTGTTGATTCTCATCATAAAGTCTCCGACTGATCCTGATTTCTATTTATATATTATTAACTAGCATGGCATTCTGATTTATGCAAGTCTGAAAAACCGCTGCGGGTGTTTTTCCAAAAAAGCTGCATTTTAGCCGGGGCAGGAGTAAGATGGGCGAAAACCATGCAGGGGTGGGGAAATGAGTGGTTCAATTGTTCTGCTGGCTTCGCTGTTTTTGCTTATCGCTGCTTATGCTCTTTATGGCCGCTGGGTGGCAAAGAAATTCGGTGTAGACGATACACTGCTGACGCCCGCACATCGCCTGCGCGATGATGGTGATTATGTGCCGGCCCGCGCACCGGTACTGCTTGGGCATCATTTTGCCTCGATCGCCGGTGCGGCGCCAATCATCGGGCCAATCAGTGCCGCTGTATTTGGCTGGGTGCCGGTTCTCTTGTGGCTGCTGCTTGGCGGCATCTTCTTCGGCGCCATGCATGATTTTGCCGCCCTGTTCGTGTCGGTGCGCAATGATGGCCGTTCGATCGGCGAAGTCATCAAAAAACATGTCGGCAACCGTGGCAGCATATTGTTTCTGATCTTTACCTGGTTCACGCTGGCACTGGTAATCGCGGCATTTACGATTATCGTAGCCAAAACTTTCACTACCGTTCCGGCGGCCGCAAGCTCTTCAATAATGTTCATTCTTCTGGCAGTCGTTTTCGGAATCGGCCTGAACCGGTTCAAAATGTCG
This sequence comes from Candidatus Rifleibacteriota bacterium, assembly GCA_029560455.1. Next base: position 25,537 of record JAKQKW010000160.1, on the reverse strand, counting down.
CTTGGCCTCTCGACATTCGTCGGCGTGGTGCTGCTTCTGGCAATGATCTGGCTAGGGCAGGTCTACCCGGTCAGCGCCCCGGAAAGCACCTGGATCTATGTTCTGATCGTGTATATCTATTTTGCTTCGGTTCTGCCGGTCTGGCTGCTGCTGCAGCCCCGCGATTACCTGAATTCTTTTCTGCTTTATCTGCTGCTGATAGCCGGCTTCGTCGGCATGCTCTTCTACAACCCGGAAATCGTTTACCCGGCCGTAACCAGCTTTAAAGTCGATTCGCTCGGCTATCTGTTTCCGATGCTTTTTGTCACGGTTGCCTGCGGTGCCATCAGTGGCTTTCATTCGCTCGTCGCCTCAGGAACCACAGCAAAACAGCTTGACCGCGAAAGTGACGGCAGCCTTGTCGCCTTTGGCGGTATGCTGATCGAAACTTTCCTCGGTGTTCTCGCGCTTCTTACCGCCGTAATGCTGAGCGGCGAAACCTTTGCCGCAGACCTCGCTGCAAAGGGCCCGGTCGGCGTTTTTGCCAACGGCATGGCACAGGCCATCAATGCCATTCCGGGGCTAAAATTCGAGCCGGGTGCTCTCATAAGCTTTGTTTCGCTCGTCGTGTCGGCGTTTGCCCTGACCAGCCTCGACACCGCAACCCGCCTTGGCCGCTTCGCCTTTCAGGAACTCGCTGAATTCATGCCTGTTGGTATTCAGACACCATTCAAAAATAAGCATGTAGCAACGATTCTTACCATACTGCCAGCTGCGGTGCTTATGTTTACGGGTCAGTGGGCGGCAATCTGGCCGCTGTTCGGTTCTGCCAACCAGTTGCTGGCCTCGATCGCATTGTTGAGCGTCACCGTCTGGTATTTTCACTCTTTTCATCAGCGCCCTTTGTTTATAGCGGTTCCGATGGTGGCAATGTTTCTCGTTACCTGTTTCGCGCTGATAAACGTCATAATAGACAACCTTGGCCGGCATGGCTACCTGATGGCCGGGCTCAGCGGTATTCTGCTTTTGCTCGCGCTGTTTCTCGCCTGGGAAGCCGCCGGCATTCTTCGCCAGAGACACCATGAACAGGGCGAAAGTCAGACCGGCTGAACATATCATTTAAGGCTGCGTTTTAAACACATCAGTAGTAGGATGATAAAAAAAGCGGAATGAGGAGGAGTTAAGCGATGTGGCCTGAAAAGATTAAATTCCCGGTTTTCGGTTTGTTCTGCATGGCTTTGGGCGGTTTTTTTCTGCACTATCGCATACACCCGCCGGCAAAAGACGCTTTTAACCTGATCGGGGTGCTTTTTCCTCTCTTCAATACCCTGATTCTGCCGTTCATGTTTTTCAACCGCCGCACCATGACCTGGGCTTATCTGCTCAACGCCACGAGCGTCGTGGTCGGGGTCGTCGTCATGACCTGGTTTTCGGTCGCCAACTGGAAAGACCCGATCAGCCTCTATACAATTCTGTTCCATTCGACCCTCGCTGACAGCCTCATTCTGATGGGCAAACTGCCGCTCGCGCACGCAATTCTCCTCGACTGGATGGAATTCGACGAGGGAGCGAAAGCATGAATCAGATTGTCTGCAACAACCAGACGCCGGGCAGATGGCAAAAAATCCTGCTGTTGCTGCTGCTGGCCGCTCTGTTTCTTCTGCTCGCCAGAATTGGCGCCCGCCACTATTTTCGCGAAACTGCCGTAGCACCCGGAACTTTTCCGGTAATGATCGGCCGCGTTTTTGCTCTCTGGGCTCTGGCTCTGATGCTGTTACAACCGCTGCTGGCGATGCGTTTTCGCGTTCTCGACAGTTTGTTTGGCCTCGACCGGTTGCTACGTCTGCATAGAATGGCGGGTATCGTCAGTCTGACACTGGCCTTTCTGCACCCGATGCTGATTTATGTTTCCGGTTTGAAACGCGCCGGGCCGCTCAATGCCGGGCAATGGCCTGAAGCCCTCGGGGGAATCGGCCTCGCCGGTCTGTGGCTGCTCATAGTTTCTTCATGCTGGCGCCAGTTTCTTGAACTTAAATATGACAGCTGGCTGAAACTGCATCGCTATGCCGGGCCGGTGGCTTTTCTTGCTCTGGTCCATATGTTTGCCATCGAGTCGGCGATGCGCAAAGGCTGGCTGGCAGCATTCTGGCTGGTGACGCTGCTTTTGTGGGCCGGGGTATTGATCGCGCAAAAAAAGTTGCGGTCGGAGCGGGGCACCGCCAGCGAGGCTTTTGTGGTCGCTTCAGCTGATATGGCGGCCGAAAACGTCTGGCGCATCGAATTGAAACCGGCCGGCAAAAACGAAGTTTTTAAATTCATTCCCGGGCAATTTGCCTTTATCAGCTTTGAAAATGAACGGCCCGGGCCTGAAGAACACCCGTTTACCATCGCTTCGGCGCCTGCCGATGCTGAAACTCTGCAGTTTCTTATCAAAGCGAGCGGTGACTGGACATCGCAGCTTGCCTCTGTCAGGGTCGGCGATCAGGCACGGGTTTCTGGCCCGTTTGGTGTGTTTTCGCCCTGGCGCCACAATGTCAGTCGTCTGATTCTGATAGCCGGCGGCATCGGGATTACGCCAATGCTCAGCGTTCTCAGGCAGCTTCGCGAAGAAAAGTCCGAGCTCACGGTTAAACTGATCTGGACTTTTCAGAACCGGGCCGGGGCACCCTGCCTCGATGAAATTACCGACCTGCGCCAGGCTCTTCCCGGCTTCGAATTTGTGGCAGTCGCTACCCGTGAATCTTCGGTCGACGTCGAAGCACATCGACGGCTCGACAAAGAGGCGCTGACGAAAATCATGCCACAATATCAGCCTGGCACCATGGTGATGGTGTGCGGCCCGGCACAGATGATGCTCACAATACGGCGCAACCTCGTGGCAATGGGATACCCGCCGCGGGCAGTTCTCAGCGAGGAATTCGCCTTTTAGCAGAGGCTGTAGAACTTCGGCAGCTGGCTTACGAGAATTTCGCTTTCAGGTGGCCGAGGAAATTCTTCAGCACCGGTGGCATGTCGGGGCTGGTCAGGCCAGCTTTGCCCGCCTGAACGGCTTTGATCAGCTGCGCCGTTTCTTCGCATGGGTCGTCGATTGTCTGCAGAATGGCAAACAGCATGGCCTGCATCTGCGGCAACTTCAACATTTCCATGAAAAAGCGGGTTGTGCCGATAAAATTCTGATTGGGCGGCAACGGGTTGTCTTCGCCGGCCGCCGGGCCGAGATTGTTGATGCGTTCCATAACCAGGCGCGGGCGCTGGCCGTAGGGCAGTTTCTTCAGTTCTTCAGGCATGATCGGGGTGCCGATGAGGTAGTCCTGTTTGCCGTTTTTATAAGGGAAGTCGAATCTTTCTTCGCTCGGCTGGCCAGGCAGACCACCGACAAAACGCACCGGCACCAGCGGCATGTCTTTTTCGATAGCCATGTCAAGAAAGATGGAACTCAGGCGGGTTACCGGCTGATTGGCGGCCGCCGAGCGCGTGCCTTCGACGTGCACAAGCATCGAGGCTTCGGGTTTCCCTGGTTTTTTGAGATTTTCGATCAGTTCGAGCGGATTGAGGCGATCAAAAAGCATCAGTCTGAATGGGTGCCCGCCGCCGAGTGAATCTTCGGCAAAGGCCAGCAGAAAAGTCAGCCAGGCGTTGAGGTGATCGGGCTTGGCGATAGCCTGAACCGGCATGCCGGTCATGCTGTATGACAGGGTCATGAACAGTGGCGATTCAAGGCCGGTCTGATGATTGGCAAGATACATCAGAGGTCGGGAACTGAGATTGGCGAATGATTCAGGGTTCTGTACCACAACCCGGCTGACAAAAGTGCCGAAAAGGGCGCCGAGCAGATCATGAAAGAAACGGTGCATACCGGTATGTTTTACCAGCAGCCCACGAATCTTTTTCCAGTCGAGCGAAAATTCCTGGCTGTCGTTTTCCGGCAGGTGGTTAAAGGGTAGATTGAGGCATGTCTCGCCGGCATCGACAACAATGTCTGTGGCCGACAGGCGGGCAAAGCGGGCGAATTGTTCGTGCGAGGCTTGGTTATGATTAGTCTGCGACATATTCACCTTTCGGTATTGAATTGATTAGCTACATCTGGCGGTAGTCACGGGCCAGCCCGCCTTCGCCGGTTTCTTTATACAGAGATGGCAGATCGCGGCCGGTCTGTTTCATTACCTCGACCACCTTATCGAATGATACACGATGCGTGCCATCTGAAAAAGTCGAAAAAATATTGGCATCGAGGGCCCGGGTAGCAGCAAAAGCATTGCGTTCGATACACGGAATCTGCACCAGTCCGCAGACCGGGTCGCAGGTCATGCCGAGATGATGCTCAAGAGCCATTTCGGCGGCATATTCAATCTGTGCCGGGCTGCCACCGAATAATTGATTGGCGGCACCGGCCGCCATGGCACAGGCGACACCGACTTCGCCCTGACAACCGACTTCGGCGCCGGAAATCGAGGCGTTATGTTTGACAATATTGCCGATCAGGCCGGCAGTGGCAAGAGCCCGTAGAATACGGGCATTGCTGAACTCGCGTGAGGTCTGCAGATGGTAAAGAACTGCCGGCACCACACCGCACGAACCGCAGGTCGGTGCCGTGACAATTATGCCGCCCGAAGCGTTTTCTTCGCTGACTGCCAGCGCATACGAAAAGACCAGACCGCGTGAGCGCAGAGTCTGCGTATAACCGCTGGCGCGAACGTAGTATGAAACCGCTTTCTTTCTCAGGTTCAGGGGGCCGGGCAATGATCCTTCCTCTTCGAGGCCTCGTTTAACGGCGGCTTTCATGGTCAGCCAGACTTCTTCAAGGTAGTCCCAGATGTCCGATTCTTCACATTCCTGAACGTATTCCCAGTAGCTTTTGCCTTTTTCTTCGCACCAGGCAAGCAGCTCGGTCATGGTGCTCATCTCATAAATTTCTTCGCCTTCGCCATCTTCGACCCCGACCGGTTTGCCGTTTTCATCGGCAAGGGCGCCACCACCGACGCTGAAGACTGTCCAGCTGCAAAGCTCCTTGCCTCCCTGGTCGAGGGCTTTAAAATTCATGCCGTTAGGATGCTGAGGCAGACAAACTTTTGGTTGCCATAGAATTTCAGTAGGAGCATGCGGTCTAAGCACTGAAAGAATGGCCACGTCGGTCATGTGGCCTTTGCCGGTTGCGGCAAGACTGCCATAAAGAGTGACGGCAAACGACGCAGCATTTTTATTCTGGCCGAAGAATATTTCGGCTGCCTTGCGCGGACCCATGGTATGGCTGCTCGACGGGCCGTTACCGATTCTAAAGAGTTCTTTGAGTGATTTCATTTTTTTGCCTGGAGATTTAATAGCATTTTTTTGCAGGAAAAGCCATACGCTGACTATTTAATCAGCTGTACCGCCTATAGTTTTTTCGGTTGCGGTTGCCGGTTCGCGAAGGCAGCGCAGGCCGGTTTCGACAAGGCGGTCGGCGACCACATCGAGAGTGAAAATCATGCCGGTGTGCTTTTCGATATAATACCAGTTGTGGGTTTCGAAACGATAAGCATTGTTTTCGCCAGCCTGAATGACAAAATAAGTGCGGCCGTCGATTGTTTCGCTGCCTTTTTCCATGAACGAGCGCGGGCATTTTCTGCCGGCCGTTTTCAGGGCCATAATCAGTCCGTCGAGGGCGTCAGTGTAATTCTTTATCTTTGTGAGCGGTGCCACCGAAGCCGGAAAGGTGGCGACTAAAGCTGTCTGGCTGTTTTTGCCGGGCGGCGTTCTTTTGATTCTGTCGGCAATTTTCTGCAGGCCTGCTCGGTTATCTGGGTCACTGATGCGGCTGATGACGTCAGCGGTTATTTCGGGGCCGGCAAAGGCAAAGAACATCTCGGTGATCGGCGGGGTAGGGAAGGGAACCGGCAGGCGCTGGTCTATTCGCTGGCCTTTGTTTATAAGCTCGACAAAGAGATCGGCTTTGTTGCGAAGCATTTTTAAACGACTTTCAGGCCCCAGTTCAGCCACATCTGCAGCCTTGCTGGCATTCAGGGCAATAAACAGATAACCCTGGCGTTTAGGCTTGAGCCCTGCGGCCATCAGGGCGCGAAGCAGTTCAAGATCGCCTCTCTGCAGCGCCAGGCCGAGCAGGTCGAACCCGAGTTGTTCAAACCCTTTGTGCTCTTTGCAGGTCATCATGTTCAAAGCTTCAAGACACTGCGAATTCGAGGCTGCCTCAAGCAGAAGCGGCAGGCTTTGGCTGGCACCCGCAACAATCGCCAATGAGAGGGGGTTATAAAGCATCGTCGGCTGGCTCGCGTAAAAGTGAAATGGGTGATCTGAACCGACTTCGTAGCACCAGGGGGTTTCCTGATCAAGTTTGATACCGCGTTTGATGAATTCTGCCACCGTTGCCGCGTCATCGCCGGTAATCGCTGTGAACAAGGATTCAAGTTCTTTGTTTTCTTTTTCAACAGGCAGTGTTGCAGATTCTGAACTCGTATCAACGGCTGAGGCCGTTGCGGGAGCTTGATATGTGGGCATAGCAAAATCGTCGGGGGCTGTAGTCTCGAAGTCAGAAGTTTCTGATGCCTGCTGTTCAGACGTTTCCTGTTCGATTCTGACCAGCCGCTCCATGCCGAAAAAACCGACCAGAAGCACCGCGAAGCTCAATACAAAACTGAGAACAAAATATTTCATACCCGATTATACCATTGCCCCGAACTCTCTGTGAATTTTGTCTGTTGCCCCGCGGAATAAATGCTTTTAACTCCTGGATTACGCCAGAACTGCGAAGCCTGCGCTCGTGCCTGTCCCCGAATGGTGAAAGCGGTTGACGGGCCGGGATGACGTGGAAGCATTTATTTTGCACACTCAATTGCGATGAAATACTAGTCGCGGAGTTCGTAGAGTTCGTAGATATTATATTCTCGTGATTTGCCCTTGAGTGAACAGCGACGCAGAAAATTGACGCGCCCTTTGCCCTTGAGAAGGCGCATTGTCGAGCCCGAAATGATGAGGCCGCTGCTGCTTTCGAGTGCTTCGTTTTTCAGCCTGGCGGCAAGGTTGACCTGATCGCCGATGACCGTGAAGTCAAGCTTGCCTGTATATGAGCCAATTCGGCCAGAAATGACGGTGCCAGAAGCTATTCCGGCATAGATTTCGAGTTTATGCCGGCGCATTTCTTCGGCAAGTTCGAGCGCGGTGCGCGCTGCCCGCAGCGCGTGCGAGTCGGCTTTCTCTTCGTTTTCGCGAAAAACCAGCATCAGCGTGTTGTCGATAATTTTGTCGATGGTGCCACCGTGCTTTTTTACCAGCTGGTCGCCGCAGGTGATGAACAGATTTATCATTTCGACCGTCTGTTCTGGTGAAAACCCTGCAGTCAGCTGTGTGTAATTTTTTATTGCGGCAAAGATGATCGTGGCTTCAAGATATTCACCGCCTGGGGCCATACTCTGTTCCTGCGACATTTCTATCTGCGAAATCGCATCTTCAGATACGTAATCACTGAGCATGTTGCGCTGCTGCAGACCGATTACCAGCTCAGAAAAAGCTTCATTCAGACTTTCAAATTCATCACCCGAGGTCAGGGTAAGGTTCCAGACATCTTTGCCACGTGCAATCAGTTCTGCGCTTCTGGCAAGCTCGTGCACCGGGTGCACGAAAAAATATTCCAGCAGCTGACTGACAAGATAAAAAACCACGAGAAGGTAGATGAAAAGGCCTGCTGCAGTTGTTGCCCAGCCGCCGGCAGCATCAGTGGCCGTAACCATTGCAACGACCACATGCGGGACATTATGATTGTAGCGACTGATCAGATAGCCGCGAACGGCATTTCCCTCAGAAAAAACGGTTGTCTGTGAAGAATCGGTACGCGAAGCTTTTTTCATCAGAGGGTCATTGTATAACCGCTGCCGGCCCATGTTTTGCCAGCTCCGGTTCTTTCGGTCGGAAAAAAGGCATATTTAACCGAAAAATTACCGTAATCTTCAGCAAAGCCGCTTTTTGCCAATGATGTTTGTGCCGTAAACGAGGCCAGAATCGGGCCCGGCTCGAACTTGCCGCCAAGAATGCCCATCAGGCTGGTGGCATCTTTATTTCTGTTGTAAAGCTTATACATTGAATACCAGATAACACTCGAAGTCTGGTCGACATAATACAGTTGGCCATTGGTCATCATTGTCTGGGCAATCGAGGCATTTCTGATCGGGTTGCCGGCGATCATCAGAATATCCTGCCGCATTCGGTTGACAATCGGCTCTGGCTCAAGCAGCAGGTCTATCGCGTGCCTGGGCATAAAGCGTTCGATCATTTTTAGAGTGCTGTTCTGGTTGACGTTTGTGGTGCGGCCGGAAAATTCTACAACCTGCGAGTCTTCAGGTCGGTGCATGGCCAGAGCCGTTACCGGTATCCGGCGGCTGATTTCATTGAAAAACTTTTCGGTAGCTGCCGGGTCATCGAACAATGCCTGGTCAACTCTTTTACCAAAGGTTATCAAAGTTTTTTCGAGACTTTCCATGTATAGTTTGAGCTCGTTGCCGGTTTGTGTCAGCCGTGTTTCAACATGCAGCAGCAGATTCTGGTGCGCCAGAAACTGGTCATACTGTTGATGCAGATAGAACCCGATTCCCAGAAAAGTGAACGGGAAAAGCGAAACCAGCATGACACTGGCGAGAATGCGTCGTTTGAAACTTATATTGAGATTTATGCCGAAGGTCAGCATGTGCATAAGCTGAACCAGAGACAGCATCAGAACAAGGCGGGCAGACATGCCGATATTCCTGCGCAGCGTCTGAAAATCATGCTGAAAACTTGTGATTGGCAGGTGATACTCAATAAACGGCACCGAAAAATCCTTTTCGTCCTGGTTCAGTGCTATGCCGCATTTATGTACCCAGCTTCTGATAAATCGCTGGTCAGTCGGTGCGGTAATGATCATCCGATCTTCAAGCCTGCGAATGCCGGAGAAAAAATGCAGTGGCAGCTGGCGGGCCTTCTGAATATTCATTCTCTTTTCGCAGAGTCTGAAACCAGGGTGTCTTTTTTTGATGCTCCTGCAGATGGCTGCGAAAGAGAGATCACGCCCGCGAATGACAGCCAGGCAGCCCTTCTGCCCAGCCTGCGGCTTTCTGAACTCAAACCAGGTAAAATAGAGCTCACCGCCAAAATCGACCGAAAGGTTTTTGGCAACCTGCCCGGGCCGTATGTTGACAGAGGTAAGGGTTTTGAACATCTGTTGAATCTGCAGGGCATTGCGCAGCCTTTCGTTGTATTCGCCCTGAGTCTCTGTTACCTTCGTCAGATAGTTTTCGGCAGCCAGATTCTGAATCACTTTTCGGAAAAGGGCCGGCGGCGGCATCTGCCGCTTCAGATCGGGCGGGCTGAACTTACATGGCGTCAGTCGACCCGATTGATTGTCGAAAAAAACATAAAGCAGACCTTTGCCGGAAATTTTCGCATCGATTGCCGCCTGCAGCTTCTCAATATTCTGGCTTTCAGGGGGCAGGTTGAGGTTTTCGAGTTCCGGCAGCTTTGATGCAAGATAATTCTCAATAACGAGAAGATCGCGGCATTCATCGATGTCCTGCCTGGCGATCGCCATCTTTTCGGGCTCAGCAAAGATAGAATATTCTGCCAGAAAAAAATCGAGCGCAAGAAGCGAGCCGATAACCGGCAGAACCAGAACCAGCAGCCAGGCCGCAAGCAGTGCTGGTGTCGATATGCTTATCGGGCGTGAAATGTGCCCTTTTTTTTCAGCACTCATCCAGCAGCTCCCAGCTGTCTGCGTCATGCTGACTCAGAGCAAAATTTTGGTTCAGCGCCGCTTTTGTTTCATTGCAGACAAGAATTCTGCTTTCAGTGTTTACCGTGCGTGCTTCAAGATGCGCTGCCTGTTCTGTAACCCTGCCGATTATGGTAAAGTCCTTGCGCCCGGTAAGGCTGCCGATGCTGCCTGAAATGGCAATGCCGGTTGCAATGCCAATCCCGTTTTCAAGGGCAAAAAGCCCCTGCCGCTCCCGCTCACTGTTGAGTTCTCTAAGTTTGGCGCGCATTGCTATGGCGGTCTGGCAGGCGCGGCAGGCGGTATTTGCCTGGCCGGGCATATCGTAAAATACAATCTGAATTGCATCACCGATATATTTGTCGATAACTCCGTTATGACGGCTGATCGCTTCTTCCATGGCGGTAAAATAGGTGTTGAGCAGTTCAACAACCTCAGATGGCGCAAATTTTTCGCTCAACGAGGTAAAACCTCTGATGTCAGAAGCTGCGACGCTGACGATCTGCTTTTCTGTTTTCGTAGCAGTTTCATCAGCCCGATTTTCAACCTTTTCAAGCAGTCGGGCCGAAACCAGACGCTTGATCATTTCTCTCTGCTTCAGAGCAGCCGACATTTTGTTGAAGGCCGAGGTTATCTGACTGAACTCATCGCCCGAAAATCTGGCAATCTGAACGCCATATTCTTCGTGACTGAGTCTTTTAACGCCTTCCGAAAATATGCCGACCGGCTTGACGATAAATTCAGCAAACAGCAGCGACAGAACCATTACCAGCAGAATGCCATAACCCGCCATGGCCGGAAAAACCATGCCAAGTATCAGCTGGCCGATACCCCGGCCACGACTTCTACCGATAGCTGCGAACAGTGCCGCCTTTTGCGGTCGATGGCTCCAGGCCCAGGTTTTTACGCCACTTTCCGAATGAAAAATGCGACTGCCGGTATCTCGGCTCTCAAGGGCCCGGTTGAAAATTTCAAGCATCTCGTCATCGGTCAGGTTGTGCCCCGGCCAGGCATGCATATTGAGGCCATTTTGCCGGCGCAGTCTGGCGGCCAGTTCAATGTCGCAATAACTGTCGTTTTCAGAAAAACGCGTTTTCCATTCTTTCGAAAACTCACCCAGGTAGGCGTGGCTGCGGAAGTCGCCATCATTTAATCTCGGGTAAGCGAAGATATAGCCAAGCTCAGGCAATTTTGCAAGTATCACAGCAGCCCTGCTGGTTTCAAGGGTGTGCGAAATATCACGTTGCGCGGTTGTTTCATGTGGCAGTGAAGCTTCTTCGCGTTCCGGGGTTATATAATCTTCAAAGACCCCCAGGGTCAGAGTGTTTGCCACGACATTGCCCTGCTGCTTCAACAGACCGAGGCTGCCGAGATACTTGGGCATAACGGCATTCAGAAGCTTGTTCGAATCCCGTTCAAGCGGGAACAAAATGTTGTTGAAATGAAGAATCATACCGTCCTGAGCAATCCAGCTGTGGTTGTCGGTCAGCGCGCGCAGCCAGGCAAGGTCGTCGTCAGCGCGCGGCAAAATCACTGCCGGGTTCAGAGCCTTGCCCTGGTATTCTTCGAGCCGGCGCTTGATTTCGAGCATTGTCAGCTGCTGGTGCATGTCGTTTTCATTGTCATACATCACGAATCTGTTGATAAAATCCTGGGTTTTCTTCAATACATGGTTTTCAATGATGCGGTCTGAGCCCTGCAGACTGAAAACTGCCAGAAGCCCTGTGCCGGAGGCCGGAATAAAAATTATCAGCGCGAGAAGCAGCAGCAGTTTTCTTCTGATTGCCAGGCGCAGATTCAGACCAAAAAGCCAGTAATGAACTGCCGCCATCAAATAGCCAAGAAAAAGCAGCCCGGCCGCAAGCCTGAAAATCAGCTGCCCTTTTCGCATTTCGAGCACTTCTACCGGCGGCCTGGCCCGCAGGCAAAGATTGAAGTTGTCTGAGACCCGGGTGGCGTTTTCCCCGTGGTATCTTTTGAAAAAACTGATATGGTTGAGAAATTCGGTTGGCGGCTGATCGTAATAGGCCAGGCTTTCATCAGTTTCAAGAAAGCCGGTTTTTTGCCCTGGTAAGTCTGCAAATACCACATCGAATTGCTTTGAGGCTTCTTTCAGCGTGTTGTTCAGAATGTCCAGCGGCCTGATCGAAGACTGTAGAGCCCCGATGATATATGAACCGTGAATATTTCTTCTGCTGATGCAGTTGTAGGCATAATAATACATCGACTGCCGGCCGAAATAGTCGGTGAACATCTCTTTAACCGTGTCATGTGGCAGAACATAATCACTGAAACGGTTCAGATACTTGAATTCAAGTGCAGAGCCACTTTCGTAGCCAAAATTGATCATCTGTCTGGTAAGTGCGCTGATAGAAAGTTTTGTCCAGCTCTGCTGATAATAATGTTCGTAAAGCCTGCTGCTGACCGCAACCAGTCGATAAGCCATCGCTGCCGAAAGCTTGTCAGGTTCGGGGCACTGCTGGTGCAGTTTGTCGGCAAACCAGTAGAAAATATCGGCGAAGGAAGGGCTGGTAACCGTTATGAACAGCGGCTCAAGCCGTCTGGCCCGCATTGCTGACAAAAACCTGGTTGGCAGGCGGGTATCGAAGATGTCGCGGCCAAAATCAGGCTCGGGAAGCATGCGGACAATTTCAGGAGTAACTTCAGGCAGCGGTTCGCCGTGTATTTTTCTGATCGTTTCTTTAACATAATTGTCAGGCCGCATCAAACCCTTTATTCTTTCTGCTTCCTGTAGCATTTTTTCGCGCAACAGGGCCATGGCGGCATCTTCGGTTCTCTGGCGCGCTGTGTTCAGAAGATTGTTGAAGAACAGCAGCGGCGCTGTCAGCACGATCAGGCCTGCCAGCAGAAGAATTATGAGTCGGGTTTTCATGGCTTATGATCCATACGGCAATTCGTGTTCTCAAGGAATTTTATCATTATTCGGCCGCAACGGTAAAACTATGTTACCTGAGTGAGGTTTGGATCGTAACAGTCATTCAACATTATTCTGCTGATTGTTAATGAATGACTGACCATGATAAATTTATGACAATGCAGAAAAGCGGAGCTTTGCAAGGATACTATCACCGTTTCCCGATTCTTTCATGGCTCGGGATAATCTTTTGCTTTGTACTTTTTCCGGCCGGTCTGCTCAACCTCGGGCTCAATCACCTTTTCGAAGTGATGTCGGCCAACAACCGAGAACAAATTGCCGGCAGAATGGAAACCGCTCTCAAAACGGTCGAATTGTTCAGCGATAACGAATACTTTGCCCATCATCTTCTTCTGCAGATGAACCAGCAGGCGATGAATTCGCCAGACCCGAAGGCTGCTCTGGGGCAACTGAAAACCCGTCTGCAGAAACGTTATCCTGGCGCCTTTACTTTCATCTGCTGGGATGAAAAAGGCGATCTGATCAAAGAAATATCTGACGAAACCTCATTCGGCTACATCATCAAAAAGACCTGGCAGTTTTTAAAAAAAGCATCGGATCTGCTCGGTCGCTGGGATGAAACCTACGAAAAGGTTAACCTTGGCACTCTCGCTGACGTCGAGAAAGAATCAAAGATTCTGCGCAATTTTCTCGGGAAACTGCTGGTCAGCTACCAGTTGCGTTATCCCTGGCTGAGCGGTCAGCTTGGCCGACCGCTGCAGACCGCGCCACCGGGGGCGCGCAGTCGCATCTGGTACCGTATCAACGACAGTTTTGGCTTTCTCTGTTTCATTAATGACGAATTTATTAAAAGTCGGTATGGCAGCGAGTTTGCCATTAATAAAATTCGCCACGAAATGCCCGAATTTTCTGTGCATGTTTCTGACTACCCGGCTTCTGAAGAATTTTTTCCGCCTGCCGACAGCATAAGGGCGTCCAGAATGGTTCTGGCACTAAGCCGTTTCGAGGCAATGAGCCCGGCTGCATTTGAAATTTTTGATGACATGCTCGTCGGCTGTCGCCTGGTTAACCAGAACCAGCGTGCGGTTTGCTGGTGCCCGGCTGATCTGCTCTTTTCTTCTGAAAAGGCCAGGCTTGAATATCTGGGCTGGCTTGCCAGACTGCTTCTACCGCTGTTTTTTGTCTTTCTTGTCTGGTTTAAAACCAGGAATACCGGTTTTGTATCGATAAGATTCAAGCTGGTGGTTATCTTCTGTTACGCCGGCGGTATTCCGCTGCTGATTATGGGCAGTGTCGGTGTCGAATACCTCGACCAGAAAAGACTGCAGCTGGTTTATGAGGCACAGACCCGTGGCATCAACCTGCTCTATGGCATAGACAGAAATTTTCAGATTTTTCTCAATGATCAGGCAAGCTATCTGGCCGATCTGGTTAAAAACTATAACGACAAATATGCCGGAAAAGTTCTTGATTCGGCTGTTCTAAACATAATTCGCGAAAAGCTGCTTGCCGAATACCGCCCGGAGTCGATACAGATATACAACGAAAAGGGACTGGGACTGGTTGCCGACAGTCACCGTACTATTTTTTCAGATTATACGCTTCCAAGCCAGATCGCTGTCGAAGTGCTGCATTCAGCCAAATCTGGTGGCGAGTCGGGCAAAGAGTCCTTTATCAGTGGCAGCTTCGGTATGGATGAGCTTTCTAAAAAAAGAGAAATTTCGAATTTTGGTCTCGGCACCCATGAACTCTATTTATTTTTTGATTTTCTCGGCCGGTTCGGGATTGACGCCAATCAGGCGATGCTGCAGCTGTTCTGGCGCCGTGAAAAATTACAGCGAAACTATTTTGAACGTTTTCATGCTGAGAATATCGCCGGAAAAATTCCTGAAGGGGCAGAAGTTGCCGCCTATTACCCGGTTGAAGACCTTATTTTTTCTGCTCAATCTCAGAACGATAATCTCAGATCGCTATGCCAGAGCGCATACACCAGCCTGATTCTTCGAAAAAATGCCATGCCGCTGAAAACCGGTGAATATTCCGCAGTCGCCATACGCGGTATGAATCTTGACCGCATCTGTCTCCTCTTTCTGACGCCAATGGCCCGCATTGAAAATGCCATCGCGCTTATGCGCCTGCAGATGCTGGCACTGGCAGTTGTTTTTCTGCTGATGACCGTAATGATGTTCCGTTTCCTGGCCAATCGCTTTCTGACGCCGATCGGCGAGATCAATAATGCCATACGGGCTATCGGCGAACGCAACTTTTCGTATCGTCTGGCTATCGATTCGAGCCGCGAGTTCAGAGAACTTGCAACCACATTCAACGCCACTCTCGAAACCCTGCATGACCTCGAAACCGCCCGTATCGTTCAGGAAAACCTTCTGCCTGAGAGGGAAACTGCTCTCGGCACTCTGCGACTGGTCGCGCGTTCACAGGCCTTTTCCCGCATTGGCGGCGATTACTTCGATTTTTTTCCGATATCAGAAAATACCCTCGGAGTTTTTATTGGCGATGTTTCGGGGCACGGTATTTCGGCCGCTCTGATCATGGCGATGGCAAAAGCTACATTGATTTCAGTTAAAAACAGCTTCTCCGATGGCGAAAAGCTTCTTGATGCTCTCGATCAGATGCTGGCGGTAAACCGAACCCGCGGCAGCCGCGAATACATGACCGGCCTTTTTATCACGGTCGACTCTGATACCGGCAGGTGCCGCCTGATCAACCGCGGCCACTGCATGCCGATTCTGGTCGGAGTCGGCGCTTCACATGTCGAGCATGTCAAGTCAGGTGGTCTGCCGCTCGGCTACAACCGGCCTGGCAGCAACAAGGCTGTCGAATTCTGCCTCGCGCCTGACGAAACTCTCTGTCTCTACACTGACGGTATTGCTGAGGCCTGTGCCGGTAACGGCGATGTGCTCGGCTATGACGGTTTCGGGCAGATGCTGCAGACAAGCTGGCATGCCCAGCCCGAGACGTTTCTCGAAACCCTGCTGCAGAATCATTCGCGGTGGGCCACTAAACGCGATGACGATCAGAGCGTCGTTTTGATCAGGCGGTGTGTCGCATGCTGAAAAAAACAAAAGATACAAAATCGGCCAGATTTTCCGGCTATCTGCCGGCGATTGCCGCGCTGCTGGTTTTTTATCTGATTGTTTACTTCGGTTTTGCTTACTACAATGAGCGTGATCAGGCTTTTCAGCTGGCAGAATTCTCACGCCGGGCTTCGGATCTGCTCGAAAAGGTTAGTGCTGATGCCGATGTCGAACAGTATCTTCTCAGAACTTTGTCAAGCATGGTTAAGGCATGGCCCGATCACTCTGCTTTTCTGGAGAAGCTGAAAAACCTGAGAATTGAATCAGGAAACCGACTGCCCTGCGTTATCTGGAATTCTGCCGGCAAGGTTGTCGAGAATGACCATTTTGACCGTCGCGACTTTTCTGAAGAGTCTCTTGAAGAAATCTACAGAGATCTGGAAGATATGTACAGTCATGGATACAATTATGCGGGCAGCGGCATAGACAGAATGAGGAAGATTCTGGGGCCGCACCTTAAGCTCAATAAGGTTCTGTCTTCGAATTTTTTCGGCCATCTTAAGTTTCTGCAGACCGATGCTTCCGGAAAACACCCTGACTTATGGATAGGCTGCAACGAGAGCTATCTGGCCATGGTTTTTTATGATCGAAAAATTGCCGACGAAGATTTTGGCATAAAAACTTCTGTCAAACAGTCCGCCGGCACTGATATCCGCCTCGAATTTTTTCGCAGTGGCGATCCAGGTGCGTCCGGCTTCAATAAATGGCTCGAAAAGTCGATGCAGAAAAATGACCTTGAGGGGCGTTCCGCATCTATCATCGACGGAACAATGGTTGCCGGCAGGAAAATGCCAGGGCAAAAGTTGATTGTTGCGTTCAAACGATTTATACCACTGCTTGAACCGGGCAGGTTAACCTGTCTGCTTGCTCTGGTCGGCTTTTTTGCGCTGGCACTGATTGTTAAGGGGGCAAGCTTAAGGCTCGATCATCATTCGGTGAAATTACAACTGCTGCTGATGCTGCTGGTTACCACCGGACTGCCTTTTCTGCTGCTTGCTATTGCCGCTTCTGATCACGTGGCCCGCAAGCGTAACGCTCTTATCGAAGATGCTTATCAGACCTGTATCGGTTATATTCAGCATGTTGACCGCCGCAGCCAGATAATCAATTCAACCATTATCAATCAGGTCAACCGCCTGCTGAAAGATGTAAGAAGTCTGTTGCCTGAGCGATTCGGGGCCCATGAAATACACGCTCTGATCAAGGGAAAGCTACAGGATACTTTGCTTGACTACAGGCTGGTTGCCAGTTCGCCGCCCAGACTGATGAGTGAGCTGGGTGTGCTTGACGGAAGCCGTTTCGCTCCGTTCAGCCGCCTTGATAAGCCCATGAGCAAAGTTATGATCGATCTCAAGGTTTCGCGCGATATCGCTGCCAGCTATCTCGCCGAAATGAATAACGTTGCCGCAGCCCAGAAGATGACCGAGACCGAGATGGTGGCCGAAATGGTCTACCAGAGGCCATTTCACGAAATCATTCAAAGTATGATGCTGGCTACCGACAAGGTTTTTCGTCTTGGTCTGCTCGACCGCACCAGTCCGCTGCTGGTAAAACTTATTTCACTTAATCACGACCGCATTATCGATTATTTTTTCATGATCTTTTTCCGCAACGGAACCCTGCAGAGAGAATTTCTGGCCCGCAATTTCAACTCGCTCGAACGCAATCAGCTCGGTCTTAAATTTATGTATGCCGATAATGTGGTTTTCGGGCCAGAAGGCACGCCAATAAACAGCAGCAGCTGGTTTTACGGCATCTATTTAAAAACTCGCGAACACCCTGCCGTAGAGCCATGTTTTACCAGTATTGACGGGCATGAGTATGTTTACGCCGGCATGCGCGGGCAGAATCTCGACAGTTACACCCTTTATGCATTTTACCCGCTTGCCAGAATTGAAACCCAGATTGCAGAAGAAAAGCAGTTTCTGATAAGTGCCGCGATTATGACTTTGATCATGCTCGCCGGGCTTGGTCTGATCTTTTCTGCCAGTTTTGTCATGCCGCTTACGGCTCTACAGACGGGCGCCATTGCCATCAGGCAGAGAGATTTTTCCTTCAGACTTGGTGCACTTTCAAATGATGAATTTGGCGAAATGGCGCGAATTTTTAACTCCAGCATGGCTGATTTCGAAGAATTGTCACTGGCCGGAATCGTTCAGGCCCGCCTGCTGCCACAGCAGGGTATCTCTGACAGCCGGTTCGACCTTTATGGCCGGAGCATACCGATGACCGAGATGGGTGGCGATTATTTCGATTACTTTCAGACCGGCGATGACCGACTGGTGGTCATGGCCGGTGATGTGGCCGGTCATGGGGTGGGGGCTTCACTGATCATGGCTATGGCCAAGGCCGGGGTACTGCGCTGCTCTGACTGTCTCGACAACCCCGCCATCGTGCTGGCGCGGTTGCATCAGATTATCTTTGCCTCGCGCAGCAAAACTCAGCGAAAGGTAATGACGTTTCAATATCTGTATTATAGCCCCGTCGACGGGGCCGGGGTTTATGCCAATGCCGGCGCCTGCTCACCTTTGCTCGTCGACTCCGCAAAGGGCACAACCCACGAAATAACTCTACAGGCACCGGTTCTCGGCGGCTTCAAAAAATCGAGTTTTGCCAGTCTGAACCTGCAGCTGCAGCCAGGCCAGGCTGTCGTTTTTTACACCGATGGCATGGTCGAAACCATGAATCCCGCCGGCAAAGAAATTGGTTACGAAGGCCTCAAACAGATTTTGCTCGACGCCTACGACACTGACGCCAGGCATTATTACGACAACATCTATCAGAAATACCGCGAATGGCTTGCTGGCGGCCAGCCCCAGGACGACCTCACCCTGATCATCCTTCTTCGCCGCCACTGAGCAGATAATAAGGTTTTTTGCAGTAAGGTCTGATAAAATAAG
Source organism: Candidatus Rifleibacteriota bacterium (assembly GCA_029560455.1). The sequence continues at coordinate 6,937 of JAKQKW010000160.1, read as the reverse complement.
AGTCCGCTACAGGTTGAGATGGTTGCCTTTGTGCCTGCCGATCTGGTTTCCGGTGCCGAAATAACTGCTTCAGAAGGACAATGATGCAAAAGATACAAAAACTGCTGATTCTTACAGGGCTTTTTATTGTTTGTGCGACTTTGCCGGCGGTCTGTGACCAGGTGACCACGTCTCCGTTTGTACTGAAATTCGTCGATGCGGCAACGGGTCGACCGATACCGCTTGTCGAGGTCGAGGCCTTCAACGGCCTGCGTCAGGTCAGCGACAACCTGGGTCATATCGCGATAATAGAGCCAGATATGGCTTTTAATAATTTGCGTCTGGTAATTCGCGGTAACGGTTATCGCTACCCTAAACTTGATTTGCTGGGCGAAAGGGCGATCAACCCGCAGTTGTTGCCCGGCGATTATATACAGGTCAAGCTCGAACGCACCGTGGCGGCCGAACGCCTCTATCGTATTACCGGTGCTGGTCGCTATCGCGATTCTATTCTTGCCGGTCGTTCTGAGCAGCACACTGACACCTGGCTTGTTGGGCGGGTTATCGGCCTCGATTCAGCGATTCCGGTGGTGTGGCACAGACGCCTGTTCTGTTTCTGGGGCGACACCCTCTACCCGGACCGGCTTAATCTGAGCGGTTCCGGGGGGATGATTGACACGTTTGGTTCGCCAGACCCTGAAATACCATTGCAAGTGCAGTATTTCATGGATAAAGACGCTTATGCGAAGCCGATGATCGAAACCGGTTCGCCCGGCTTTGTCTGGATCGAAGCGGTTATACCGCTGAAATATGGTCGGCACGGTGAGATTCTCGTTGCCCGCTATGTTAAGCATAAAACCCTTGAAGAAGCTGTTGAGACGGGTTTTGCCGTTTTTCAGACATTAAAGCATAAGTTTTCGGTAATCAAAAGAATCAGGTCGGGGCGCCACCACAAATCTGCGCATGCAGTGCCGGTTGTGCAGAACGAAAAAACACGCTGGGCCATTCAGCCATGGGAAATAACCGAAGCCGAGATGCAGAGTTTCACGAATCCGGATTCGTATTTTAATTACAGTTGCCTCGAAAAAGCTGATACAAAAGCTGAATTGCAGGTCGAAGGGCGACCATACCGCGTACGCCGCGACCGTCTGGGGCGCCCGGTTTTTGCATGGGCGCAGGGTGGGGTGCCGTGCCATCCGTCGCAGCAGAAGGCTCTGCGCCAGGCCGGCCTGCTGAAGAGTGACGAAAGCTGGCTGCAGCTGACCGAAGTTGGTTCTGGTAAAACTTCGCCTGATTTCAGCGGTTCGATCAGCTGGAACAATTTCAGAAACCGCTGGGTTATGATCTCACAGGGCCATACCGGCGAGATCTGGTATGCCGAAGCCGATACCTTCACCGGCCCCTGGCTCTATGCCAGACGGGTAGTCGAGCATGATACATACAATTTTTACAACCCCGTGCACCATCGCTGGTTTGACCGGGACGGTGGGCAGACAATATATTTTGAGGGCACCTACACTTCATTTTTTACGCGTGACGGCTATAAAACACCGCGTGCCGATTATAACCAGGTAATGTATCGCCTCAATCTCAGTCACCCGCATTTGCTGCTGCCACAGCCAGTTTATCGGGTCGAAACCGGCCCGGGACGATGGCGCCTGCTGAACGGCCAGAAAATTACATCTGCAAACCTCTGGTCAAAGGTGCAGCAGGTTGAATTCTGCGCTTTCACCGGTGAACTCGACGACATCGCCGGTTTGCAGCCGGTTTATGACCATGCTGCAGCCGGAGACCGCAGACCGGATCTGCGAACTGAGAAACCAGGCATGCGATTTGTCGACAATGGCAGTGAGCCGGTTTTTTACGCGCTGCGCAATGCTTCGGCAGTTGCAGAGCTTGAGATGTCAGCCGATCTGGTTAAAGCTGAGAGCTTCGGGCTGATTTTTCCCGCCAGCAGTAGACTGCTGACTTTGTCACCCGAAATCGCCCCCGCCGATTCGCCCCGTTTAATTCGACAGGTTGCCGGATCTGATTGAATCGCCTCGATCAGATCATCAGGGCGAGAATCTGATCTGCAGTCATCGCTTCGATCTGAGTAGACGTAAATGCGGCAAGCTGTGAAGTGGTAAGGGCTGCAAGTTGATCTGTGGTCAGACCGCCCTGGATCTGGCTGGTTGTCAGGGTTTCAATTTGAGAGGTTGACAGGCTGGCTATCTGACTGCTGGTCAGGCTGCTCAGCTGAGCTGTGGTTAAGAATTGAATCTGGCTGGTTGAGAGCGCCAGAATCTGTTCAGGCGTCAATACCTGTATCTGCGCGGTCGAAAACTGCGCTACCTGATTGGTGGTGAGCCCTGCAATCTGTTCAGTCGTCAGAGCCGCTACCTGTTCGGTTGTCAGAGAGTCGATGTAGGAATTTTCAATGTTGATGGTTCTCACCAGAATGCGTGCCTTAACCTGTTCCGGCGTCAAAGCCTGAATCTGATCAGCGGTCATCGCCATCAACTGATCATCGGCCATAAAATAGATCTGTTCGGTTGTAAAAGCCTGAATCTGATCGGTTGAAAACACGGTCATGCGCTCAGGGCTCAGAGTGGCGATCTGACCGGTTGTCAGAGCTGAAAGCTGGTTGCTGGTCAGGGTACTCAGGTCGGCATTATCAAATGTGGCGAACTGGCTGCTGCTGAGATGCTGTATTTGCTCGCCGGTAAGGCTCTGAATCTGGTTTGAAGAGAATGCGGCAAAATTCTCGATCGGAACTGCCGCGAGCTGGGAAGTTGTAAGACCAGCAATCTGGCTGCCGCTCAGACTTGCAAAGTCGGCTGGTTCAAGCACCCCGATCTGGGCGGTGGTAAAAGCTCTGAACTGCGTTGAAGAGAGCTGTTGAATCTGTTCGCTTGTGAGAGCTACAATCTGCTCAGCAGTAAGGGCTTTAATCTGGGCAGTGGTAAGGGCAGAGATTCTTTCTTCGGGAAAGGCGGCAATCTGGCTGGTCGTAAGACTGACAATCTGGGCCGCCGTCAGTGCTGCAATCTGAGACGGCAGCAGATGCGGGCTCTCCGGTGTTTCGATCGCAGCAATCTGCTCAATACTCATTGCTCTGATCTGGTCGTAAGTCAATGCCTGAATCTGCGAGCTCGAAAAACCGGCAAGACGTTCGGTGCCAAGATCGACTATCTGGTCGAGGCTTAAAGCCTCAATCTGCTGCTCTGAAAGGGCTGCAAAATCAGACTGATCGAAAAGTGCCAGCTGCGCATTCGACAGACCCCTTATCTGCGCAGTAGTCAATGCACCGGTCTGTTCAGGTGTAACGGCACTGATCTGTGTGTCAGAGAACATCGCCAGCTGCTCAGTGGTAAATGCCTGTATCTGACTGGTAGTGAATCCGGCGATGCGGTCAGTCGAGAGGGTCGCCAGGTGCGCCGAAGTCATTGCCCCAAGCTGTTCTTCGGTGAGTATTGCCCAGTCTTCGGCTTCGAGTGCGCCAAGCTGGTCGGTCGTCAGCATTTCAAACTGCTCTGCAGTCAAAGCCTGAATCTGGCTGGTAGAAAAACCGGTAAGCTGGGATGCTGAAAGGTAACTGATCTGTTCAGCAGTCATGGCGGCAATCTGTGAACTGGTGAGAGCCACCCAGTCTTCAGAGCCGAAAGCACTCAACTGTTCAGTCGACAGGGCTTTTATCTGTGTGCCGGTCAATGCCTGAATTTGTTCGGTGCTGATCGCATCAATATGCGTGGTCGTCAGTGCCGCGATCTGAGCGCTGGTGAGCGACTCAATCCGGTCGAAGAATATTTGTGACATTTTTTCGGCACTGAGGCTGGCGATCTGATCGGTTGTGAAAGCGGCCAGCTGCTGACTTGTCAATGCTGCCGAATCTTCGGTTTCAAGAGCGCCAATCTGGTCAGTGTTGAGAGCACCGATCTGGGATGTTGTGAGCGCCTGAATCTGGCTGGTGGTAAGAGCCTGAATCTGCGATGTGGCAAGTGTTACAACCTGCTCAGTCGTCAGTGCCGCCACCTGCAAAGTTGCCAGACCGGCAATGATGTCGCTGCCGACGGTTGCCAGCTGTTCACTTGTCAGAGACTTGATTTGTGCGGCAGAAAGCTTTGGCAGCAGAGAGCCGGCAGTGCCGGCCAGTTGATCAGTGGTGAGGGCAGCTATCTGACCGGTGGTCAGCGCAGCAATCTGAGCCGAAGTCAGAGCATTCAGCTGTTCTGTAGTGAAGCCTGAAGCAATCTGGCTGGTTGTCAGGCCGGCAATCTGACTGGTGGTCAGAAGTGCCAGTCTCTCGTTCGAAAAAGAAGCGATCTGTTCCGGGCTCATGGCCGCAAGCTGGGTGGTTGCGAGTGCTTTCAGCTGTGTTGTTGTCAGGGCGCCAAGCTGGTCAGAGGTCAGCCCGGTGACCTGGGCCGTCGTGATGGCAGCCAGCTGCGCAGTCGAAAGAACCGGAATATCAACCGTTTCAATGCCGGCGATCTGTTCCTGACTCAGGGCTCTGATTTGAGCGGTGGTAAGACTTTTTACCTGACTGGTCGACAGCCCTGCAATCTGCGTTGTCGTCAGGCCGTTTATCTGAGCTGAACTGATTGCGGCAATCTGGGCGGTTGAAAATACGGTTATATCTTCTGTTTCAAGGGCACCAATCTGATCAGAGGTAAGGGCTTTTATCTGATTGACGGTAAAAGCTCTGGTCTGGCTCGATGACAAAGATGCGAGTTGTACAGTCGTCAGGCTGGCAATTTGCCCGGGTGAGAATGACGCGAGCTGAGAAGTTGTCAGGGCGCGCAACTGGCTGGTAGTTAAACCGTCAGCGATCTGTTCGGCTGTAAGACGCCCCAGCTGAATGTTTGACATGGCGGTAATGCCTGCTGTCGGCAGTAGTGATATCTGCGCCGTGCTCAGTGCCGTGATCTGATGCGAATTCAGAGCCCTGACCTGCGCCGTAGTAAGATTCATTATCTGTTCATCAGTGATGGCGGCAATCTGGGTTGGGGTAAAGGCCGCAATCTGGGCAGTAGTGAGGGCCGCAAAATCAGCGGTCTCCATCTGGGCAAGCTGATCGGTGCTCAATGCCTTGATCTGGGCATTGTTGAGACCTTTGACCTGAGTCGTAGACAGCTCGGCAATCCGCTCTCCAGAAAGCTGGCTGATCTGACTGGTCGTCAGGGCGCCGATCTGTTTGCTGCCAAGCGCTGCAAAATCTTCGGTTTCCATTGCCTGCAGCTGGTCTGATGTGAGCCCTTTCAACTGTATGCCCGACAGGCCCTTCACCTGGGCTGATGTAAGTGCTGCAATCTGATCAGTGGTCATTCCGGCGATCTGAGCCTGGGTCAGTGAAGACAACTGGGTATTGGTAAGGCTGCGAATCTGGTCGGTGCTGAATCCTTCGGCAAGCTGAGTTGTGGTGAGGCGCGAAAGCTGGGTTCCGGTAAGAGAAACGGTCTGGCTGATTGACAATCCGCCAAGCTGCTGCGGCGACATGGCATGCAGCTGTGCACTGTTGAGGTTTCTGATCTGGGTTGTCGTCAGCGCCGCAAGCTGACTGCCAGAAAGTGCCGCGATATTAGTGCTGGTGAATGCCGCCAGCTGTTGCGTGCTGAGTGCCGAAATATCAGCCGTCTCGATTGCAGAAACCTGATCAGTCGTCATTATTCTTATTTGTGCCGCTGTCAGGCCTCTGACCTGCGATGACGAAAGGGCTGCAATCTGTTCCTGTGACAAAGTCTGAAACTGAACGGTTGCAAGGGCGGAAATCTGGTTGCTGGTCATGGCGGCAATATCGCCCGTTTCGAGCAGGGCCAGCTGGGCAGTCGTCAGTGCCTTGATCTGTGACGCATTCAGGGCACGCAATTGCCAGGTGGTGAGCGCGTTGATCTGGTCATCAGTCAGATTGGTGATCTGGTTCGAAGTCAGACCGGTGATCTGAGTTGAAGAGAGCGCCTGCAGCTGCTCTGGCGAAAGGCCCTCAGAAATCTGCGCCGTCGTCATTTTTGCCAGCTGCGTGTTGGTTAATGCTGCAATCTGAGCGGTGCTGAGCTGGGAGACCTGCTGTGGCGAAAGGGCGGCAATCTGTGCCGTTGTCAGAGCTTTGATCTGTGTGGTCGAAAGTGCGCCAAGCTGCTCAGCCGAGAGATGGTTCATATCGCCGGCATCGATAGCCTTCAGTTGCGTTACCGACAGAACCTGCAGGTCTGAGGTTTCGAAAGTTGCCAGCTGGTCGCCGGTCAGCGCCCGCAGCTGAACCGGGGTAAGTGCTTTAACCTGGGTCGCGAGCAGACCCCGGTTGTTATACAAAGTCAACGCCTGAACCTGGGACGTGTTAAGGATCACCAGGTCGCGGTTTTCAATGCTGTCAATCTGTTCTGGTGTCAGCGCCGCCACCTGTTCAGTGGTCATGGCTCTGATATCACCAGCGACGAAATCGCGTATCTGGGTTGTCGACAGCGCACTGATCTGCGCCGGGCTCATACCGATAACGATTGACATGGTTCTGCCTTGTTTGCCTTATTTTTACGTTCTTTTTTGTCGGGTTTCAGAAAGTCCTGATACCCCTGATATTTACATCGGCAAAAAACCGGCAAAGATTTAGTCCCTTTTTTGTTTGCAGCCGGCCCCGCCACCAGCGGGCATGTCAGCGTCACTGTCAGTGTTCCTTCCGCTGCAGTTCGGCCAGGGCGTCACTATTACCAGATTGCAAAAACCGCAGCTTGTCTATTAAGGTCGCAGGGATGCGTGCAGCGCCAGGCCTGAAAAATTCGTAAAAAAATCCGATTTTTTTTGCCTGCGATAAATGAAAGTGCTATAATACGCCCGTAGTTACGGGGCTGTAGCTCAGTTGGGAGAGCGCGACATTCGCATTGTCGAGGCCGACGGTTCGATTCCGTTCAGCTCCAGACGGGCCGGTTAAAGCCGGTGTATACACAAAACCCGCCTTGTTGGCGGGTTTTGTGTTATTCGGCAT